>CAMCYZ010000035.1 GCA_945885545.1 Spirosoma fluviale | reverse complement strand
TAGGACTATTAGAATCTGAAACCAGAATGAAAAAAGTAAGTAACTTTGAAAATCTTCAGAAAATGCAAAAGAAAATAAAGTCAGAAATAGAAAACAGAATCAATTCAAGTAAAATCTCTTAAATTTCAACTAAGTTTGGAACAATCTCTAAATGTTATAATGTACTTAGGCATCTTATTGATTTTCAGAGGAATAAAGTTTCAATATAATAGCCATGTTGTATTCTAAGCCTATTTTTTAATAATTAAATTACGAAGTGCGTTTTCGAGAGATTCATATTTGAACTCGAACGGGAGTTTTTGTTTATTATGAACTAGGCTACTGCCCAAAACTACTACTGACATTTCTCCTAAAATCATTTTAAGTATAAAAGCAGGGGCGTTGGGCAATATTATTTTTGTATTCATAACTTCGGCTGCCAACTTTGTAAGGTCTTTGTTGCGAACTGGATTGTTGCTAACGCCGTTTATTGTTCCTTCAATTTGCTCGTTCACAATGGCTTGATAGAATATTTCTACAATATCGTCAATGTGTATCCAAGACACCCACTGTTCTCCTGAGCCTAAAGCCGTGCCTGCATAATATTTAATTGGAAGAGTGATTTGTGGTAAAGCACCCTCTTCTGCATCCAAAACTACCCCAGTTCTGACTTTGACTAGTCTCAAGTTTAATTCTTTTGCAAAATCTTCCTCAGCTTTTTCCCACTTTACACAACATTCAGCCATGAAATCGTTTCCATGAGGTGAGTTTTCGTTATTTTGGGTTTCGCCAGAATCTCCTCCATAGAATCCTATTGCAGAACCTCCGATGATTGCTTTTAGCGAGTTTCCTGTATATTTTTCACCAATAAGTTCTAGTGTTTTTACTCTACTGTCTATGATTTCCTGCTTCCTTTCAGAAGTCCATTTTTTATCAGCAATGCCCGCTCCTGCCAAATGAACTAGAATATCTACTTCGGCAAATGCTCCTTTATCTATGTTTTTGTTGTCCCAAAGAAATTGCTTCGCTGTACTTTTGTTGCTGATTTTTCTGGTAAGAATATTGACTTGATGTCCTTCTTCCAATAGTCTTTTTGTTAAAGCCTTGCCTATTAAACCACTCCCACCCGTTATTAAAACTTTCATGCTTTTATTTTTAGAAACAAGATTGCTGAAATGATTGTTTTCAGAATCCCCCCCTTCAATGTGGTTTAGTAAAATAAAAAAGGCATTTTGAATATTCAAAATGCCCTTCCTCATTATTTTGCATAGGGATTATCTTACCGACACTTCATCTACAAATAACCATGCCGGTGTACCTTTTCCGGGGTGACCTTCAGGTAGTTTTCCGTAGTTTTCAGCCAGTATTTTTAGATAACGGGCATTGTTGTTACCCACGGCTATGTTTAACTGTTGTACAAAACTCTCGATTTTTACCCCAGTGGACAAGTCCATTTTTTTGATAGATTTGAAGGTTTTGTTGTCGTCAGAAATCATAACTTCGATGTTTCTCGGTGGCATTATCCATGACGTATATGCACCTTGAAAGGCAACAGATACATTGCTAAAGTTTGTTTTTTTGCCAAAGTCAAGTACGAAGTCGAAGTTTGCTCCATTTAAGCCCACCCATGGTTCGTTGTTGTTTATGTCACCTCTAACACCGTTGGTTAAGGCGTATTTTTCACCACCTGTATATCTTTTGGGCTCAGTGCCCAATGTATATGTTTTGCCAGTAGATTTCGATATCACATACGATTTTGTTGCAATTCCGCTAACAATATTGCCAGTTTTTGAAAACAATGCTGCAGCTATTGTTCTGTCACCAGTTACTAATATTTTTTTTGTGGGTGTATAAATCAGAGATTTTTCGTTTGGCATAGTGCCATCTAAAGTGTACCGTATAAGACCCGTGGCGTCATTTGACTTCAATGAAACAATCGGTTGTCCTAGATTATTTTTCTCTGTAGAAAAGTCTACGTTGTAATATGCCTTTGAATAATTAACCGACATTTGATTCAATCTTTCAAAGTGCTTAGTTAATCTTTTTCCGAAATCCGTAAAATCTTTTTCTTTCGATGACCAACCAATTTCGGCTGTTGCCAAGGCTCTGGGAAATAGCATGTATTCGGCATATTCTGGTTTAGAAACATACTCTGTCCAAAGGTTTGCTTGCACACCTTTTATGTATTTCGACTCTTCCACGGTGAGTTCAGGTGCAAATGGTTCAAAGGAATATGTTTTTTCGACTGGCAGAAAACCGCCTATGGCAAGGGGTTCTGTGCTTGGATTGCCCTGATAGTAGTCGAGATACATGTGGCTGTTGGGCGACATGATCACGTCATGTTGTTGCTTGGCTGCAGTGATGCCACCTTCAACACCTCTCCACGACATCACCGTTGCGTTTGGCGACAAACCGCCTTCTAATATCTCGTCCCAGCCGATGATTTTTCGACCTTTTGAGGTTACAAATTTGTCAATTCTTCTGATGAAATAACTCTGTAGTTCGTGCTCGTCTTTAAGGCCTTCTTTTTTCATAAGGTCCTGACAAAACTGCGACTTTTTCCAAGCATCTTTTGGGCATTCGTCTCCACCAATATGTATGTATGGGCTTGGGAATAAGTCTATGACCTCGGTAAGTACATTTTCGATAAATTCAAAAGTCTTTTCGTTTGGACAAAATACTCTTTCCTCAACCCCCCATTTTGTTCCCACCTCATATTGCTCGCCTGTGCAGCCGAGTTCGGGATATGCTGCAATGGCGGCTAAGGCATGCCCTGGCATTTCTATTTCAGGTACAATAGTCACAAACTTTCTCTGAGCATAAGCAACTAAATCACGGAGTTCGTTTTGGGTGTAGAAACCACCGTGTGGTTTTCCATCGTATTTTTGATCATTATAATGTCCCAACATAGATTCTTTTCTGACTGAACCTATTTCTGTCAACCTTGGATATTTTCTGATTTCGATTCTCCAGCCTTGGTCTTCGGTAAGGTGAAGATGCAGAATATTGAGTTTATGAACGGCCAGCACATCCACCAGTTTTTTTATGAAGCTTATCGGGAAGAAATACCTACCAACATCCATCATTACGCCGCGATATTCAAATCTTGGTTGGTCTTTTATAGTACATTCTGGAAGCGTAAGGCTTATTTTAGGCTGAACAGAGCTACTGAAGATTTCTGTTGGGAAAAGTTGTAGCAGGGTTTGAAGTCCATAAAAATGACCAATAGGGTTGGAGGCCTCTACAGTTACGCCCGTTGGTAGCACTTTGAGGATATATCCTTCCTTTTCGATACTTGTATTTTTTACAAAAGCTATGGTATTTGTTCCATTACCAATCCCAACTTTTACTGGCTTGCCGGTTACTATTTGTAACCTCATGGCCAATTGGTCAGCAATATCTTTTGATTCATTGTTGCTTTCTCCCACCGTTATTTGGGTGTTGGAGTTTATTGTAAATTTACCTTTACCTTGCACAATATTCTGTGGTTTTGGTATAACCGAAATCGTGTTTTGTGCAAAAGCTCCGAGGGAAATCAATAGGGCAATTAGCGTTTTTTTCATATGTTTACAATTTACTGCTAAGGCACAAAGACGCTAAGAAATAATCATTTCTCTGTGTGTCTAAAGCCTTAGTCATGAATGGTTCATTTAAGTGTTTATTAGAATGTCTATTTAAAAAATAACGTTTGAAGACTTTTTAAATTATTTTTTTGAAATGTTTTTAACTTTAAATCCGAAATAGTTTTTCGAATCTCACGATTATTTCATGATATTATGGCCCATTTTGTCTCTTTTTGCCATCAAATACGCTTCATTATGCGGATTTGATTCTATCTCAATAGGTAAACTCTCCACTATTTCAAGGCCATACCCCATCAATCCTACGCGTTTTTTTGGATTATTGGAAATTAATTTAATTTTGGATACGCCAAGGTTTCTAAGAATTTGTGCACCTACGCCATAGTCGCGTTCATCAGCACCAAAGCCGAGCTCAAGATTAGCCTCAACGGTATCTCTACCTTGCTCCTGAAGCTTATAGGCTTTAAGTTTATTCAAAAGACCTATACCTCGGCCTTCTTGATTCATGTAAACTATAACGCCTTTACCATTTTTTTCTACCATTTCCATGGCTGCATGAAGCTGAGGACCACAGTCACACCTGCACGAACCAAAAATATCGCCTGTTACACACGAGGAATGTACCCTTACCAAAACAGGTTCGTTTTCATCCCATGTGCCCTTTACCAATGCCAAGTGTAATTGGTTATTGTTTATTTGTCTAAAAGCAATCAATTCAAAATTTCCCCAATTGGTGGGCATATTTACTCCAATTTCTCGTTTTATGAGACTTTCTTTTTCTAGTCTGTAGGCTATTAAGTCCTTGATAGATACTAGCTTGAGGTTAAACTTGTCTGCTAGCACTCTGCATTCTGGCAAACGAGCCATAGTGCCGTCTTCGTTTAATATTTCTATTAAAACACCTGCCGGATTCAGCCCTGCGAGTTTGGCGAAATCTATAGCTGCTTCAGTGTGTCCTGTTCTTCTTAATACTCCACCTTCAGCGGCTATTAAAGGAAAAATATGTCCCGGCCGACCTAAATCTTCTGGTTTTGTGCTGGAATTGACCAAAGCTTGTATTGTTTTTGACCTATCCGATGCCGATATGCCAGTGGTGCAGCCTTGTCCAAGTAGGTCAACTGAAACTGTAAATGCCGTCTCGTGTTCGGCAGTGTTTTTTCTCACCATAGGGTCCAGTCCAAGTTCAAGGCATCTTTCGGCGGTTAGTGGAGCACACATCAGCCCACGTCCCTCTTTTATCATAAAATTGACCAATTCAGGTGTGATTTTTTCAGCAGCACATATAAAATCGCCTTCGTTTTCTCGGTCTTCGTCGTCTACAACCACAATCACTTTACCATTCTTTATCTCTTCTATCGCTTCTTCTATGGAGTCTAACCTTATTTGCTGCATTCCGTGTTTTTTTTGCAAAGTTATCAATAAACATCAAGGAAAGAAAACCTTAAGAAATTACACATCACACAATTCTATGGCACTTTTTAGCGACGCTAATTTGTCCGAATTTTTTGGTATAAATTCTTGCCCTACATAGCCTTTGTAGCCAGTTGCCAAAATGGCCTTCATTATGGCAGGGTAATTGAGCTCTTGAGTTTGGTCTATTTCGGCACGTCCGGGCACGCCGCCTGTGTGATAATGGCCAATAAATGCCTTGTTTTCATTGATAGTTCTTATAATATCGCCTTCCATAATCTGCATGTGGTAAATATCATACAAAAGTTTGAAGTTTTCGGAATCTAACATTCGGCAGAGTTCTACCCCCCAGTCAGTGGTATCGCACATGTAATTTTTATGGTCTATCTTGCTGTTTAAAAGTTCCATAACCAAGTTTACCTTTTTCTGTTCGGCATAAGGAATAATCTTAGATAAACCTTCTGCACAATTGTCTAGCCCCTCTTCATCATTTATTTCTTCGTCTCGATTGCCCGAAAAACAAATTATATTTTGGTAACCAGCTTTGACTGTTTCGTCTATAAGATATTTGTACCATTTTATTAAACCTTCGTGATTTTCGGTTTTGTTCCAACCTTTTGTTATTCCCCATTCAGTACTAGAGATAGACACCATTGAACACACAATGTTGTGTTTTTTAAGAATGGGGAATTGATCTACAGCTATTAAATCAATGGCTTGAATACCCATTTTTTTGACGGCAATCGCAAATTCTTCCAAGGGAATGGAGTTGTAACACCATTTGCAGACAGAATGCTTTATATTTCCTTTTAGAGGAAGGTCAAATAGAGATTTTTCGACGAGAGGCATTGCCAATCCTGCGGAAAGTATTTTTTTTACAGTTTCTCTTCTGCCCTTAGAGTTTTCCATTTTTTAATATTTAGATTTGCTCATAAATTTAATGAAATATTTTTTGAAAAATCATCAAATAGGCTCTCAAAATCACATTTGAATTAACCATGAAATTGATTTTGGAAGTCTAGTTGTTTTAAAAGAAAACGAAAGTAAATGAATAAATTATCAATGGAAGAGCTCAAAAGGCTCTCAGTAGAAGATTTTAAAAAGTCTGAAAAAAGTAACTTTTGTTTGATTTTGGATGATATCCGAAGTATGTCCAATGTAGGTTCTATTTTTAGAACTGCCGATTGTTTTCTGGCATCCAAAATATATTTGTGTGGCATAACTGCTCAGCCACCACACCGTGAGATTGAAAAGACGGCAATCGGGGCTACCGAATCGGTCGAGTGGGAATATGTAAACGAAGTACTACCGCTTGTGGAAGAATTAAAGAAAGACAACTGGCAAATAGTGCCTCTTGAACAAGTTGAAAACAGTATTTCTTTGGATAAATTTGAGCCAGAAATTTCTAAAAAGTATGCTTTCTTTTTAGGTAATGAGGTATTTGGGGTGAAACAAGAAATTATAAATAAGTCAGATTCTGTGATAGAAATTCCGCAGTTTGGGACGAAACACTCATTTAATGTTAGTGTTTCTACAGGTATTTTGCTTTGGGATTTTTACTCAAAAATCAAAGGGAAAGATCTTGAAAGACCAATATAATCCATTTTTAGAATATATTTCCCACTAAGCCTTTTGGTTGAAAGATCTATCTCTACTGGTAATTTTAAGCTTTGGAAAGAGGTTTCAAATACTTTCTGACCAGCATCACTAAAGATTGTAACTTTTACGTCAAGAAGTTCTTTGTCTGATGCTATTTTTACTTTGCCATTCATGACTGGATTAGCATAAACACTTAAACCATATAGATTTTTGTCGATGGTCATCCCTAACTGGGTTGAAAAACCTGAGCGGCATTCCAAAAGTCTATTGGTGCTTGTTGGTATGGATTTCACGGCCTTGGCCGCATAAAAACCATTTTTGTTTATAAATAAATCAGGGAGCGTTTGGCTTAATAAAAAGTTATTATCCAAAAACCACTCGAATTTTAGGACAGGTTCAAGGCTTATGGCTTTTACTGAAAATGGCCCAGTTTGTTCCAAAGAAGGAGTTTTTGGATTTGCTAAAAATCTATAAATTAAAGTGTCAGAGTCGACGGAGGGACAGTCGTAGTTGCTGTAAAGCGTTACTTTTACAGGTACACTTTGATTATTTGTTATTGAAAACTGATTATTTTTTTGACCAGTACTCCATACCACATCGAAGTTTTGTGGATTATTAACTTTCAAGTTTATTGTAGTGCCAACACATTCGAAGCCATCAGAATTTAAGATCTCTATTCCTGGTTTTGGTGGTGGGTTTACAAAAGTTGGAAACAAATTATTGGATTTTGGAGATAAGCAACCCTGTGAACTCCGGTAGCTAGCAAAGAATGTTCCAGTTTGATTCGCGTTAATTTTGTTGGAAATCACGCCATTGTTCCAGTTAACTTGGTATTTTGACGGGCTTGCTTGAAGTTCTACTACTTTTCCTACACATCCAATAATACTTACAACAGGACTTATAACCGGAGCTATGCGTGGAAAAACGTCAGAGACATTTATTCTATTTGTATAATATAAATTACTGAATCCGTCTCTTAAAACAGCACTGACCTCGCCTGTATTGACTGTAAGTTGGCTGTTGTTTGTTCCATTTTGCCATTGATAACTTTGGAATACCCTATCAAGTCTAAATGTTACATCATTAACTCCAATGCATGAGTATTTAATTTCAGCTAGTCCTTTCGGTAGAATAGGAGATATTTGTGTAAAGAACTGATTTGTAAGAGAGAGATTCCATGCATCGGCAAGTTGCGATAAACCACTTATGGTAATGTTGTTTTCAAAATGTGCCCCATCAGGTCTAAAGGGCTGAATGCCATCTGTTTCCGGCCCGGGCCAAGTATTTAATGTTGTGTTAATTACTCTATTCTGAGCGTTAATTATCACTTGAGAGTTTTGCCCTTCAATTCTAGAAACACGCGAAATTACCCAAGGGATATTTTCACCAACATTATTTCTAGACTCTTCAATTATTGCTTTTAAATTGTTGACGTAAGTAGTTTCACTGACGTTTCCTATTGCGTCTGATTCACCTTGATGCCAAAGGATTGATCTCAGTCCATATATATTTAAAATTGAGTGCAGTGTCCTTCTAAGGGCGTGGTAAGGCATGAATTTCTCATATTTCTCCCTAACGAGCACATGATATGTGTCTTTGCCTGATATGGATGAAAGCCAATTTTCGGTGGAAGTTCCTGAGAGTGCAGTATTGTAAAACATGACGGGTACGTTGAGCTTCTTAACCAGTAGATCACCCAATTCACCCCAGCACCATGCTGTAAATCCAAGAGGTCCAATATTGGTATTGCTTGCGATATTAGTGAATTTATCGATCCTCAAAATTGCCGGGAAATCCTGAATCACATACGTATTGTGATCAAAGTAATTGGGTTCAAAGGCTACTACTCTTTCATCTGTTGAACTTTTGGCGTTTGCAAAACGTCCATCTCCTTGGGCATTTGATTGGCCTGCAATAATGAATATTTCCCCGATTCCCACTCTTTCAATGCTAGAGGTGAAATCAACCGAATCTTTTGTGATAGATCTTATTTCTAGTCTGTACCAACCTCCAATCCCTACAATAGAGCCAGTAAAGCTCTGTCCGTCGATATCATTGTCTATAACTCTCCACTCCGTTGCCTGACCTTGATTGGCTAATCTAGGAATCAATCTAGCCTCTACACGGTCGGCATCCTGCTCTAGCGTTCCGGTAATGTATATATTACCAAGGTTATTGTTATTTCGTTGGAAAATAGATTTTTCGTAAGGTATTTTAATACTTATTTGGGCATTACATAACATTAAGCCCATCAGATAGAAGCTGACAATACTAAATAAATACTTAATAGAGATGTACATTTATATTCTAGAGGTGTTTTGTTAGTTTAAATTTTAAAGTCCATTAAATTGTTTTAAAAAACGCACATCATTTTCAAAAAACAATCTCAGATCATTGATTCCATACTTTAGCATAGTAATTCTTTCAATTCCCATTCCAAATGCAAACCCAGTGTATTCTTCTGGGTCAATGTTGCTGTTCTCGAGTACGTTCGGATCTACCATACCCGAGCCTGCAATCTCTACCCAGCCTGAATGTTTACAAATATTACAACCCGAACCATGACAAATAAAACATGATATATCTATTTCAGCACTGGGTTCCGTAAAAGGGAAATAACTTGGGCGAAGTCTAATTTTAGTCTCTTTACCAAACATCTCTTTTGCAAAATGAAAAAGCGTGTCTTTGAGGTCTTTGAAACTCACATTTTTATCAACATAAAGACCCTCAACTTGATGAAACTGGCAGTGTGCCCTTGCTGAAATTGCCTCATTTCTATAAACTCTACCCACCATTATCGACCTTATTGGAGGTTTTTTATACTCCATTAATCTTATTTGAACGTTGGAGGTATGCGTTCTTAACAATAAGTCGTCTTTCGTGACTTCGTTTTTCTCCACAAAAAACGTATCCTGCATTTCTCTAGCTGGATGATTTTCAGCAAAGTTTAGGGCAGAAAAATTATACCAATCAGTTTCGATTTCAGGGCCGTCTTCGGTATTGAAACCCATTCGGGCAAAAATCTCTACGATTTTTTGTCTGACAATACTCAAAGGATGTAAACTTCCAATTTGATTCTGGATTTCGGGCAGAGTTAAGTCTAAAACTGGGGACTGATTTTTGCTCGAAATACTGGAGATGCTATTTGCTGAAAGTTCAGCATGAACTTCTTCTAATCTGTTCTTTAAGTTATTGAGGGTTTGACCAACCAATCGTTTTTGATCTCCACTTACTTTTTTGAAATCTTCAAAAAGCTCATTAAGCACACCTTTCCTGCTAAGATATTTTAACCTAAAATCTTCGTGCGTCAATTTTTTTTCAAGTAAAAATTGTTCTACTTCAGTAATTACATTTTCTATTTTTTCAACCACTCCAATTTACTTTAAACTACAAAGATAATATTTTGTATTATTTAAAGCCTAAGAAAGTATATTTTCTACAAAGCTTTTTTTGTGTTTTCTTGATTATAAAAAAAATAGTAAAATTGATAGTTAGTTGGCAATACCTGTTTTGCCACTTAGAAATACTTAATTTGTAGTAGGGTTATGTATTGAAGTACTTGTTTGTTATTTTTTTAAATAATTTTTATGCAATCGTAGAGTTTTAAAGATTAGCGTTTAAAACGGATTTTTTCTGCTAGTAATTGACCCCAGAAGTTACATGCTCCAATCCTATGTAAACTTTACTTGGTCTATGAAATCTGATTTTTGAATTAGAAAAATTACACATTGCTTAATCCATTCTATTACAATCTACTGATTGACTTTTATTAATTGATTTACCGGATTTTTTATTTAACAATCATGTATAGTTGTTTGGCCTCTTTTTTTGAATAATAGTTGAAATGCCACCATTCGCTACTAATAGGTTCGAAGCTGGCAGAAAGCATTATTTTTCTAAGCAATTGCCTATTTTGAAACTGTTTGTCGGTTAACTTCCCCTCTTTCAGCATCTGGTTCTCAAGTCTTGGATATGCCAAGTGTCCAAAGAAGTCATATTTTGTACCCATGTCTAGTGCTTCATTGGTTCGGGAGTCAAATATTGATAAATCAACCGCACAGCCGTAGTTGTGTATCGACCCCTCGGCTGGATCTGCCACAAAATCCTTTCGTCTTTTTGGAGGTAGTGTATCTAGTTTATTCCACAAAACTTTTTGAACTTCCAACGGTCGTGCGGCGTCGTAGATAATTAGCCTTAGGTGTGGATGGCTTGCCTTAAGTGCTTCATTGGCCATTTTAAGGGCTTTGGCAGGTTTCTCCTGAAGATAAGCATTTTCCAAAATACCATAGACGTCCTCGCCCAAAAAATTATCTGCACTGCTGTATTTCAAGTCTACCATAATTGAGCTGTCCAATTTCTGAATATTTGACAGTCCTTGGTTTAACATAGAAGATTCGTAGTCAGACACTTCTAGAGATATAACGATTTCTATTGAGTCCTTTTTTTGATGCTTTTCTAAGCCACTGTTTGTGTTTTCGGTACAACTAATTATAAAAAACCAACCCAAAGCAATTTTCAAAGCCGCCAAAAGAGGTTTTTGGAAGTTTATGCTCATGAATTTTCTTTTTGTTATAAAGTTTGAATTCGTAAATATCGTAAAATATCCAATGGAAATATTCCGAAATCTCAGATATTAAACTAATTTGCTTCTTTTTTAAAATTACTCACTAAGCATGGTTCTGAATTATATCTGGATTGGTTTTTTTCTGGTTGCGTTTCTGGTTGCACTTTTTAAATTGATTTTTTTCGGAGATACCGAAATTTTTAAGATTATAATAGAAGGAATGTTTGACTCGGCCGAATCAGCGGTCATGAAACTCGCACTTCCTTTGGCGGGAGTTATGACCTTCTTTTTAGGTATTTTGAAACTTGGAGAGGAGGCAGGTGTTATCAGGCGTCTAGCCAAAATCATTGCCCCCTTTTTTAGCAGGCTTTTTCCGGAAGTACCAAGAGATCATCCCGCTAATGGACAGATGATTATGAATTTTTCGGCCAATATGCTCGGTTTAGATAATGCCGCTACGCCTTTTGGCCTAAAGGCTATGCAGAGTTTGCAGGAGCTTAACCCCAAAAAAGACACTGCCTCAAATTCCCAAATCATGTTTATGGTTTTGCATAGTGCAGGACCTGTGTTAATTCCTATTTCTATTATGGCTCAGCGTGCTATTTATAAGGCCGCGGACCCGTCTGATATTTTTATCCCCGCACTGATTTCGGTATATGTGGCCACCCTTACCGGATTGCTTTTTGTGGGCATCAAACAAAGACTTAATTTCTTCGACAAAGTCTTAATGTCTTGGATATTAGGTATTACTGGATTTATTGGTTTTGTTTTGTGGTTTTTTTCTAACTTGCCGAAAGAAGAAATTGAGGTGGTTTCGAAAGTAGTTAGCAATTTGGTTTTGATGACTTTTATATGCGGGTTTGTTGGTGGAGCCTTGTATAAAAAAGTAGATATTTTCCCCACTTTTATTGAAGGAGCCAAGAGTGGCTTCGAAACTGCCGTTAGGGTTATTCCTTATTTGGTAGGTATGTTGGTGGCTATAAGTGCTTTTCGTAATTCTGGAGCGTTGGATTATGTTGTGGATTTTCTCAAATGGATTTTTAGTTTTACCGGTATCAATACTGATTTTACCAATGCCTTGCCTACCGCCCTTATGCATCCTTTAAGTGGCAGCGGTTCGCGTGCAATGATGATAGAAACAATGGAAAAATATGGGGTCGATTCTTTTGAAGGAAGACTTTCGGGTGTTTTTCAAGCCTGTTCTGATACCATTCTGTATATTTTGGCTTTGTATTTTGGAAGCGTAAGTATTAAGCACACCCGTTATACTTTGGTAGCTGGTTTACTTGCGGATTTGGCCGGAGTAGTCACAGCCATTTTTGTTTCTTACATATTTTTTCATTGATCAGTGCCTTCTTTTGTAACGTCGTCTGATCTCATCTCTCGAACACGAGTTGTTGCTGCAGCCAGTGTTTGTTAAACTTTGAAACAAAAAACCTGCACCCAAAATGTAAAGAAAGACATTGTGTGAGAAGTAAACCGCTGTCGCCAATAGAACAATTGAGGCTGTTAAATGACTTGCTCTTAGTAGTGTCCAGTTTTTTAAAATATTGTTCATTGTCGTTTTTTTGTTTAACTTGTAAACACCATTTTGCTGTAAAAGATTTTTTGAAAAGTAATAAATGCTAAAGTATTGTTAAATGTTCTGATTAATAGAATATCAGAAAGTGATATTCTAAAATTGATTCGTTCATGAAATATTGAAAATAAATCAAACAAAAAAGTAAAATGAAAGCTATGAAAGTTACGATATTACTATTTTTTGTAGTAATAATTTCTTGTTCTAAATCTGGCAAAAAGGCCTTGGAGTCAGGCAAGTATTATGAGGCTGCTTTGCAATCCATAGAAAAATTAAGGAAAGATAGTAACAACGATAAAGCCTTCGAAGTACTGCCAAACGCTTATGAGTTAGCTCAAGAGGATCTGTTAAGAGATATTAGTAGAGCAAAGTCGGCCAATCAGCAGTTTAAATTTGAAAGGGTAGTAGATGATTATACCAAACTCAACGAACTGCATGACAGGATAGAAAAATGTACTGCCTGCCGGAAAATTGTTTCGCCGGACTCATATTTTAGAGAATATGAAGATGCTTTAGAAATAGCGGCGTCTGAAAGATATGAGTATGCAGATGCGATTCTTAGAAAAGAAACAATTGATGCAGGTAGAAATGCGTACGATAATTTCATTGCGTTAGCTAGATATGCTCCGAATTACAAAGATGTCAGTGCTAAGGTTGAGGATGCTTTATTCATGGGTTCATATCATGTGGTGGTAGAACAACCCAATATCAACTCTAAAATGTATCAATATAGTAATGATTTTTTTAGAGGTAAAGTTGATGAGTTTCTCCAAACTAACCGAAGACTCAATAAATTCGTAAGGTTTTATCAACCCGCGGAGGCGAAGCAACTCAAGCTCAATCCTGACCATGTGGTGCGTTTGGAATTTATAGAGTTCGTAGTCGGTGAAACCAATATTAAGTCTGAAAAAATCAATGTTACCAGCAAAGACAGCGTAAGAATTGGAACTGCCAAAATAGGAGGGAAGAATGTTGATGTATACGGGCTTGCAAACGCTAGTGTTACTAGAAACCATAAATCTGTACGTTCAAGAGGTTTGCTTTCTATGGAAATTTACGATTATAAGTCTAAGAAAGTACTACTAAGAGACCAGCTACCGGGGGAGTTTATTTGGGATAACAAATGGGCATCTTTTAATGGAGACGAACGAGCATTGTCGAAATTGGATCTAGAGGCCGTGAAGTTTAAAGAAGAAATACCACCTCCTGCACAGCTACTCTTTGTTGAGTTTTGTAAACCTATTTATAGTCAGTTTTCTACTCGAATAAAACGCTTTTATGATAAGTATTAAAACAGAAAAGGTCGAGACTGCTCTCGACCTTTTTCTATACATATCATTATTTTTATAAATCCTCGAAATTAAAGGTTTCCAAAAACGATGTATTGAATTTGCCAGATTTAAACTGTTCATCGTCCATCAGTTTCAGGTGGAAAGGAATTGTAGTCTTAATACCGTCAATAAAGAACTCTTGCAATGCTCGTTTCATTCTAACTATCACTTCCTCACGGCTCCTGGCAGTCACAATTAGTTTCGCTATCATGGAGTCGTAATTAGGCGGAATAGTGTAGCCTGCATATACGTGCGAATCAACCCTTATACCATGCCCACCCGGCCAGTTAATTTGCTTTATTTTTCCAGGGCTAGGCCTGAAGTTCTGCGTTGGGTCCTCGGCGTTTATTCTACATTCCATAGAATACATTTTCGGAAAATAATTTATACCTGAAATTGGAATTCCAGCGGCTACTTTTATTTGCTCTTTTATGAGGTCAAAGTCAGTAACTTCTTCAGTGATAGGGTGTTCTACTTGTATTCTGGTATTCATTTCCATGAAATAGAACTTACCGTGCTTGTCTACAAGAAACTCCACCGTGCCAGCTCCTTCGTATTTTATAACAGTAGCTCCTGCGATGGCAGCTTTACCCATTTCTTCTCTAAGTTCGTCAGAAACCACTGGTGATGGAGTCTCCTCTACCAATTTCTGATGTCTCCTTTGTATTGAACAATCCCTCTCTGAAAGGTGACAAACTTTGCCAAATTGGTCTCCAACTATCTGAATTTCAATATGCCGAGGTTCCTCTATATATTTTTCAAGGTATAGCCCATCGTTTCCAAATGCAGCTCCAGATTCCATTTTGGCATCATCCCAGTTTTTTTGAAATTCTTCTGAGCTACGGATAATTCTCATTCCTCGTCCTCCACCTCCAGCTGTTGCTTTCACAATTACGGGGTATCCGATTCCCTCAGACAGAGCAATACCTTGCTCTACCGATTCTAACAGTCCTTCTGAGCCAGGAATTACTGGTACACCAGCTCTTTTCATTGTTTCTTTTGCTGTTGCTTTGTCACCCATTTGGTTTATTTGCTCAGCAGTAGCTCCAATAAATTTTATCTTGTAGTCTTCGCATATTCTTGAAAATTCTGCGTTTTCTGACAAAAAGCCATATCCCGGATGGATGGCATCAGCATTGGTAATTTCCGCGGCTGATATAATACTTGGAATATTGAGGTAAGACTGCTTGCTTGGCGGCGGTCCTATACACACAGCTTCGTCTGCAAAACGTACATGAAGACTTTCTTTGTCAGCAGTAGAATAAACTGCAACAGTCTTTATGCCCATTTCTTTACAAGTACGGATAATACGAAGAGCTATTTCGCCTCGGTTGGCTATTAGTATTTTTTTGAACATAGCTTTTGGTTTTATAATTTAAGTACTCAAGACGGGTCAACCAAGAAAAGGGGCTGATCATATTCAACAGGTGTAGCGTCGTCCACCAATATTTTTACGATTTTACCAGATACTTCAGATTCTATTTCATTGAATAGCTTCATAGCTTCCAATATACATATAACTTTACCTGAGGTGATTTCGTCGCCAACTTCTATAAAATTAGGTTTACCAGGTCCTGCTGAACGATAGAACGTGCCTATCATAGGTGCTTTTATTTCAATCAGGTGACTAGTATTTGCTACAGTCTCAACTGGAGCTGCTGAGACGGCCTCCCTCACTGGAGCTGTAACGGTTTCGTTTTGAGGGGCTACTGCCTCAAAAACAGGTGCAGCTACATATTGAACTGGATTATTGGCATTTCTTTTTATTTGTAACTTCAGTTCCGAAGTTTCTATGTTTACTTCGCTTAGGTCTGATTTCGAAATGAAATCTATAAGTTTTTGAATCTCTCTAGTATCCATATTTTTAAAATAATTCGGTTTTATTGCAAATGTAGCAATTAATAGAAACCATTAATTGATATTTTTTTATTTCTCTTTAACTCTTGAGTCGTACTCGTAAGTTGAGGTGTTTACTTTTATAAGTTCATCATTGTTGATAAACAAAGGTACTTTTATATTAGCACCTGTTTCTACAGTGGCCGGCTTACTAGCGTTTGTGGCGGTATCCCCTTTGATTCCGGGCTCGGTGTATGTTATCCTAAGTTCAACATAGGCAGGCATTTCTACCGAAAGCGGAGTTTCTGTTTCTGAATGAACCAAGATATCGATATTTGAACCCTCTTTCATTAAGTCCGCCAAAGGAACCATTGCCTCTCCAAGCGAGATTTGCTCAAAAGTGTCATTGTCCATGAAGTTATAACCCACTTCGTCTTTGTACAAAAATTGGTAAGGTCTTTTTTCAATTCTTGCCGTAGTCACTTTTTCCCCAGCCGTAAAAGTATTGTCTAGAACTCTGCCAGTTTTGATGTTTTTAAGTTTGGTACGTACAAATGCACCACCTTTACCTGGTTTTACATGCTGAAAATCTACAATAATATACAAATCATTGTTCCATTCTAGGCATAAACCATTTCTAAAATCTGCTGTAGTTGCCATTATTATTTTTCTATATTTGTTCTGATACTAATAAAAATCGAATTATTTGTTAATCTAGAAAAGCCTGTTTTTTTTGAGCTTTCGTAATAGTTAAAAACGTCATTTCCACGGTTTAAGCCAAACTTTAAGGAGAAAGACTCACTTATTGTGTAAACTAAATATAGTGTTGTGTTTAAATTGTTTTTATTCGAAAAAATATGACTAAACCTATTAGTCCGTATTTCATGATTGCTCGGAAGATCTAGTTTGGTTGAATCAAAACTTTTTGCCAAATTGAAGTTGATGATTTCTTGAACCAAACCAATGCCTATGCTTTTGTAATAAATTTCACCTCCAATAGGTAAGTTTATGTTTGAAGTAAAAATATTCTGTTTGAGGCTGAATTCTCGACCAATGCTATTGCTATTTGAAGGCCATATACCGCTTTTAGAAACTTTGGCACTATACTGTACACCTAAAAGAATTCTAAAAGGGATACTTTTTTGTATTTGAATCATTTCTCCAACACCAACGGAATAGTTATTGCTTGAGGGGGATAAACTGGTGCCAATATGCACATTATTGAAAGTCCGCAAACGTTGGCCAAGAACAGGAGCTATTCCTACATAAAAAAATAACATAGCAAAAATTGAAGTTCTCATAAAATCAGATTGACCACTTTACATATACCGACCCCCAAGTAAATCCACCTCCAAAAGCTGCAAGTATTAAATTATCTCCTTTTTCTATTTGATCTTGATAATCAAACAAACAGAGTGGAATAGTGGCAGCAGTGGTGTTGCCATATTTTTGGATGTTAATCATTATTTTGTCTTCGCCAACCCCCATTCTATTTGCGGTGGCATCAATAATTCTTTTGTTTGCTTGGTGAGGTACCAGCCACCTGATATCATCACTTTTTAGGTTGTTTTTCGCCATTATGGCTGCAGCAGTGTCTGCCATGTTGGTCACCGCAAACTTAAATACTGAAGGACCTTCTTGATGGATGTAATGATAATGTTTGTCAACTGTTTCATGCGACGCTGGGTATTTACTACCACCGCCTTTCATTATTAGGTGATTTTCACCCGTACCATCGGAATGAAGCATGAAATCTATAATTCCTTCATTATCGGTGGTTGGCTCTAAAAGTACAGCACCTGCACCATCACCAAAAAGGACGCACGTTGTACGATCAGTGTAGTCTATTATAGATGACATTTTGTCGGCTCCTACAACGATTACTTTCTTGAATCTACCAGATTCAATGAACTGGGCACCTGTAACTAATGCGTAAATAAAACCAGAGCAAGCAGCCAATATATCAAAACTACAAATGCTCGGAATGCCGACCTGAGTACACACCAAATTGGCAGTTGACGGAAACATGTAGTCTGGAGTTACTGTGGCTACAATCACCAAGTCTATGTCTTTGGGGTCTGTATTGGTTTTCTCTAATAGTCCTTTTACAGCCTCGGCGGCCATTACTGAAGTACCTTTTCCTTCTCCTTTGAGAATTCTTCTTTCTTTTATGCCTGTTCGCGAAGTAATCCACTCATCGTTGGTTTCCACAATTTTCTCTAAATCGGCATTGGTTACTACATCCTCAGGTACATACCCGTGAATGCCAGTAATGGCAGCTTTTAAATTCATAGGCTTTAAATTCTAAATGGTTTCTAATAAATTTTACGAAAATACTTCTTTTATTTTATCCACAACGTTTGATTCTATTTGTTTTTTTGCCAAAAGAATCATGTTTTTAATAGCTAAAGGTGAGGATATTCCGTGGCCCACAATCACATTGCCATTTACACCAATTATCGGGCTACCACCGGCAACCTCATAATTCATACGATTAATCAATGGGTCATTTATACCTTGCGAAACTGCATGTTCATATAATGATTCTCCCATTTTAAAGAGAACATTACCCGTAAAACCTTCCGTAACATAAACATCGGCTTTGCCTTCGAATAAGTCACGGCCTTCTACATTACCGATGAAGTTGATTTTTTTATTATTTTTGAGCAGTTGATATGCAGCCTGAGAAACAGTGTTACCTTTCTCTTCTTCTTCACCGATATTTACTAGACCAACCTTGGGGTTTTCTATATTCAGAGCGAATCGTGCATAAAGACTGCCGAGTTCTGCAAACTGCATCAAGACTTCAGGCTTACAGTCGGCATTTGCACCGATATCAAGCATTAAACTGAAATTGCCATTCTTTAAAGGGAAATACCCTGCGATAGGTGGTCTTTGAATGTTACCTAAAGTTCTTAGGGTGAAGAGCGAACCCACCATCATGGCTCCCGTATTGCCTGCACTACAAAATGCCGAAACCGCACCCTCCTTTAAAAGTTTAAACCCAACTCCTATAGAAGAATTGGGTTTTTGACTAAATGCTCTAGTTGGATGCTCGTGCATTTCAATGACTTCATTACAATAAATCATTTCTATAGCACCTTTTCTGTACTCAAGGTCGTTTAAAACCTCAAGCATCGCATCTTGTTTTCCGATTAAAACAATTTGATAGTTTTCGGGCAATTCAGAAGCCGCCATTATTGCACCTTCTATCACTGCCTTGGGAGCAAAATCTCCTCCCATTGCGTCAACTGCGATTTTTCTCATCGGTTAAATTATTTTGTTAGAAACTTAAAATACTGAGAATTAGTTGTAGTTTTCTACTACTAATTTGCCTCTATAGTAAAGGTTTCCTTCGCTTACGTGTGCATGGTGACGTAGGTGTACTTCACCTGTAGTTACATCTACTGACAATTGTTTTGCTGACAATGCGTCATGAGTTCTACGTTTGTCTCTTCTTGTTTTCGAAATCTTCCGCTTTGGATGTGCCATATATGTCTAAAATTAATATTACTGTTCTTCTAAATTTTTCAAGTTTAAGAGTGCAGCCCAACGTGGGTCTGTACTTGTATCTGTTTCTGGTCTTTGAGCATTGGGGTCTAGATAAACCATTATGCCATCTTCATCTTCATCTTCTTCCGCCCTAAATCTTGGGTGGAGGTTTTTCATGGGTACACTTAATAAGATATAATCCGAGATCAGGTCGGCCACGTTAATCTTAGGTGTTCCGAATGGTATTACCTCCATTTCGTCGCTCATTTCTTGAGAGGTTTCTCCGTATTTGTAAATGTGCGTCTCCTGAATAATGAAGTTTTCCGTAAATTCTTCTAAACTTCTATCACAAACTAACCTCAAGTCTGCATCGATGTCGAATCTCAATCTTAAAAGTGTACTGGTTTTTTCTAAAACTAACTTTACTTTAAAATCACCCCTCTCCACAATGTCTTGAACGAAATGTTCAAAAAAGGAATCAGAACCCTCAAATTGGTACTCATAGTTTTTGTCTTCTAAACCATGAATGTTAATGTCAAAATCCGAAATTACTTTATTCACTTTTTTACAGAAAGGTTGCAAATTTACAGTGTTTTTTTCAGAACAAAAAGTTTTGATTGAATAAAATCCAAGATAGTCAATAATTTGAAAGGGTTTTTCCTGTTTTTCATGATTTATTCCTATTTTGCATCAAATAAAACCTAGAGATGATTGTTTTTGATGTAGGAAATACTGACACCGTAGTTGGTTTTTTTCAAGGTAAAAATTTAATTAATAAGTTAAGGATTAGGTCTTTGAAAAACGAGAATTCTATTTATTTTGAGTATAGAATTTTGAATTTTATGTTGGAAAACAATATCGAAAAACGGGGACTTCAGAACGCGGTTATCAGTAGTGTTGTGCCTATTCTGACACCTTTTTTTCTTAATTTTTGTGAAAAATTTCTCGATTTGAAACCTTTAGTAGTGGCTCCGGCTCAGTCTGATTTATTGAAAATCAATATCGATATGCCAGAAGAGTTGGGTTCAGACCTTTTTGTAAATGCTCTAGCGGCTTTTGAATTGATTAAATCCGACTGTTTGGTGGTTGATTTTGGGACTGCATTAACATTTACAATGGTGAATAATAAAGGTGAAATTGAAGGTGTAACCATTCTTCCAGGTATTAAAACTGCGATAAAATCACTTTTTTCGCAAACATCTTTGCTGCCAGAGGTGAAGCTTGAAAAGCCAAGTTCAATTATTGGCAAAAACTCCATGCACGCCATTCAGTCTGGCATAATTTATGGCTACGAAAGCATGGTGTTGGGTATTGTGAAAAAGATATCGACTGAGGTGGGAAGGCCCATAAAAGTGATTGGCACAGGTGGCCTATCGGCTGTATTAACCGATATTTCGAATGCTTTTGATATGATTGACGTTGATCTTACTTTGAAAGGTTTAGCTTTGTATGGCCAAAAAACTCAAATGTAGAATTTCTTGAGTTCTATGTAGGCTTCTACAGCATCTGTAACTAAATATTTGATGTTTTTTTTCTCTTGGAGTCGCTTACGAATATAGGTGGCCGAAATGTCAAGTAGGGGTGCTTCTACAAATTTTACGCTTCTGTGCTTTTCGAAATTATGTGGTGCGGTATCGGGTCTTGGATAGACATATATTTTATAAAACTCCAATATCTTTTCGAAATTCTTCCAGTTCGCAAACTGTACCAGATTGTCTTCGCCCATAATTAACACGAATTCGTGTTCTGGAAATTTGTCTGCCAAAATAGTCAATGTATCTATGGTATAACTTGGTTTTGGAAGGTTAAACTCTACGTCAGACACTTTCAGTCGGTGGTTATCTGCAATAGCACGCTCCACCATGGTATATCTATCAAATTCGTGCAAAAGAGAATTGTTTTTTTTGAATGGGTTCTGTGGAGAAACAACGAACCAAACCTGCTGCAAGTCTGTAGATGTGGCCATAGTGTTGGCTATAATCAAGTGGCCGACATGAATCGGATTAAATGAGCCAAAAAAAAGTCCAATTTTCATTAGATAAAAACAGGTTTTACTTCCAAGGAAACTTTGTTATTGCAAAAGTCTTCGTATAGTTTTTTAGTTTTGACGTATGAAGCTTCTAGGTCGTCATTGAGTAGCACCACATCAAATTGGTCTTGAAAGGCCATCTCGAATTTTACTTTATACAGTCGTTTGGATAGGCTTTCCTCGGTTTCAGTTCCTCGGCCGACCAATCTTTTCTCTAGTTCTTCCATCGATGGCACTTTTACAAAAATAGCTATTGCAGTATCTCCAAAGTATTCTTTTAATTTTAAGCCGCCTTTCACATCTACATCAAAAATCACATTCTTTCCGCTATCCCAAAGTCTCTCTATCTCTGTTTTCATAGTTCCGTAATAGCCACCTGGGTAGACTTCTTCCCATTCTACAAACTCTTTTTTCTTTATTTTTTCTTTGAATTCGTCTATTGAAAGAAAATAATAATCTTTACCGTGTACTTCGTTTCTTCCTCTGCGGTCGCGGGTACAAGCTGAAATAGAAAAACCTAGATCCGATTGTGTCTCCAACAAGTTTTTTACAAGTGTAGTTTTGCCTGAACCAGAGGGTGCACAAAATATAATTGCTTTGCCTTTTTTCATATTAAAAATAAAAAGCCACTGAAAAGGGAGTTTTCCAGTGGATAATGATGGTCTAGGAACAATATTATGATAAGAATATAACCTGAATAACTTTAATTTTCATTATAAAACCTGCTAAAAGCACTAGTCCTATACCAATTTTCGCTTTAAGTTGATCCACAGTGTTTTGTGGACAGCATTTTTTCTCTACCTTGGTTTGTAAACAATTCTTAATAGATTTTTCTAATTCATAACCATCAAAACATGGTTTGCATACTTCCATATTCGATTTGAAATGCTCAATTTCTTCGGGAGAGGCGGAACCATCTAAAACGGCCTGAATCATTTTCATGCATTTTTCATGATTTTCGCATTCCTCTTTAATCAATACATTACCCGAGCACTCAGTCATCTTAAAAAAAATTTAAATTATCTTGTTTTTAACGTAATTCCTTATAACCCATGGACTTTGCATAAGAACGTAATTTCTCTTTCAATAAGTTCCGTGCTCTGTGTAATCTTGACCTTACAGTACCTATTGGGATATCCAGAATCTTTGCCATCTCTTCGTAGGTAAAGCCTTCGATGTCGCAAAGTATAATGACAGTACGAAAATCAACAGGCAAGCCGTTTAGTGCCATGGCTACCTCGTCGCCAATCATGTCTTGCACCGCTTCTATCCTTAAGTCCGATGTACTTTCAAATTCGGCATCTTCGGTAGAGTTGTAGACTGTTTCAACCTCTTGGTAATCAACTTTGGATGGCTCTTTGCTCTTTTTCCGGTAGTCGTTTATGAAGCTGTTTTTTAGAATGCGAAACAACCACGCTTTGGCGTTGGTGCCTTCTTGAAACGAATTTATAAATCGGAATGCCTTCATATAAGTGTCTTGCACTAGGTCGTTGGCGTCGTCTTCGTCGTTGGTAAGTCTAAACGCAAAGTTATACATGGAGTCTATGTGAGGCATAAATTCCTTGTCAAATATTCGGTATTTCTCGCTTTCCGAGTATTTGGGTTTACTTACTACAAATTCTTCTTCTTCTTCGAACTCCATTCTTTGTATGCGTTTCTGCAAAATTACCTTATTTTTTTAATTTCTTTACAAGTATAAAGGCTATTGCTACAAAAATAATAAAATAGTGACCAATGGCTAATACGGATAAAGATTGGTTGATTTGAAGTGTCGAAAATGTTTTTTATTTACCTTTGTTATTCAAAATAGTGATAGAATGACTAGCCTTCAAATCGGAGACCTACCCAATTTTTTTGACAGATACATATTGTTGTCACCTGATAATATCCAACTTTTAGAGGCATTGGATATGTCTTCGCCTAAAAAACTTTTTGCGGATGTGGAAAAATACAAGGCGATTGGCGATGGTATCTATGCACCAAACAAATGGACATTGAAAGATATCGTACAGCACTGCATCGATACAGAGCGGATTATGTCCTATAGGGCCTTGTGTTTTGCAAGAAATGACGATACTGTTTTGCCTAGCTTTGATGAAAATGTTTATGCAAAAAATACAAACTTGGAAAATAGGACTATAGAGAGCCTTTTGACAGAATTTGAAATACTGAGACGTTCGACTATTGACCTTTTTGGAAACATGGATATAACTATGCTTCTTCGAAAAGGAACTGCAAACATGACTCGGATATCCCCACTTGCATTGGGTTTTGTGATTGCAGGCCATGCTAAACACCACGAAAGTATAATTCGAGAAAGATATTTTTCGTTGGCTTAATGAGGAGTGTTTTTGTTATAACGTAACTGATTACAGCCAATGATTTTAAGCCTTTAGCTTAATATGGTCATCTGAAGTTTGCGAAGTGGCCTTGGTTTAATGAAGAAAATGGTTTTTATTATTTTGTTTAAGAAATAGCCAAAAAACATTTCAGACAAAATATCAAAAGAATAGCCCCGAAACTTTCGTGGCTATTCTTTTTATTTAGAATAACATTCTGAATTTTATCGTCTCGGCTATTCCTTTAATATCTTGTACAAACTCACGTGAATAAGATTTCTCGATATCTACAATTACATAGCCTAGTGTTTCATCTGTTTTTAGATACTGTCCGGTTATGTTTATATTGTGTTTTGCAAAAATATTGTTCAGTTTTGCCAAAATACCGGGTACATTTTTGTGTATGTGCAATAGTCTATGCGAGTTTTGAAGCAATGGAAGCGTAAGTTCAGGGAAGTTTACACTGCCTGTGGTGCTCCCGTTATTGATATATTCGAGTAGTCTCTCAGGCACATAAGTTCCGATTCCTTGTTGAGCTTCTTCCGTACTTCCTCCAATATGCGGCGTAAGAATAACATTTTCTAAGCCCATTAATTCAGATACAAAAGGGTCAGTGTTGGCTTTTGGTTCTTCTGGAAAAACATCCACACCTACTCCATGAATTTTGCCACTTTTTATTGCTTTTACTAATGCTGGAATCTCTACCACTGATCCACGTGCCAAGTTCATGAATATTACCCCGTCTTTCATCTGGGCAAATTCCTTTTCGCCTATTAAGTTGGTATTTTCTTTTCTGCCGTCAATGTGCATACTTACCACATCGGCCACATTGAAAACTTCCTCCATGGAGCGGCATTTACGGGCATTGCCAATTGGCATTTTGTCAACTATATCGTAAAAATAGATCTCCATGCCTAAGGCTTCTCCAATAACTGACAACTGGGTACCAATGTGTCCATAGCCAATCATGCCCAATTTCTTGCCTCTAACTTCAAAGCTATGATTGGCTGATTTGTCCCAAACACCCTTGTGCATACCTGAGCTTTTTGGAAAAACCTTACGAATAAGCATAATCATTTCTCCGATAACCAACTCAACTACCGACCGGGTGTTACTGTAAGGTGCATTAAATACTGCGATGCCTTTTTCGGTCGCTGTTTTGATGTCTATCTGGTTAGTGCCGATACAAAAAGCCCCAATGGCCAAAAGTTTATCGGCATTTTCCAAAACTTTTTTGGTAACAGCGGTTTTAGATCTGATGCCAATAATAGATACGTCTTTTATTTTTTCTATGAGTTCGTCTTCATCCATAGCTCCTTTGTGAAACTCCACATCGAACCCTTGTTGTTCGAAAGCCTCAATGGCTGCTGGATGTACGTTTTCAAGTAAAAGAACTTTGATTAGACTTTTTGGATATGACTGACCCCTTGGGAGCTGATTATAAAATAAAAACTCGTCAAGCGACTTTATAGCAAAATCTGCCACATCTACCACTTTCTGACGCTCTACATTTTCTACGAATGCATAAAATCTATCCGCAAGTCCATTTTGCTTGATTTCATAATCCGTAAATCCGTCGCCTATCACCGAAACGTGAGCCTCGAGGTTTAGAGACTTCACTAATTTGATTTTACCACCAGTTTGCGACAAAACATTGGTGTTGTCTACTCCAATGATATCACCATTTTGACTGTAAGTAAAGGTATTGGCATAAACGTTTTCAGGTTTAAGACCCAAATATTCTATAACTGGCACTATGAAATCTT
>CAMCYZ010000034.1 GCA_945885545.1 Spirosoma fluviale | reverse complement strand
TTGTTCATTAGATACTAGTTTTTTTGTCGAAACAAAGCTATCTAATTAGCAGGAGCCTTAAAACTCCTGCTTGTATTTTTTCAAGAAAAAAATTTAAAATAATTTCTGTCTCTCGGACGCTAGTAATTAATTTTCAGATAAATAAAAAGAAATAGTAGAATTCTTATAATATTTGTTGCATTTTCATCAATTTATTGAAGACTTAAAATCTACCAAAAAATGAATGCCTTAAAACAAGTTCTTGTGGTTAATTTACTATTTTTGTGTATTTTACAAAGTGTAAGCTCACAAACCATTGACCCCAAAATTAAAACATCAAAAGAAGTAATGGATGACTTTATGGACAAGCGTTTTGGCATGTTTATCCATTGGGGGCCTGTTGCTTTAAGAGGAACAGAAATCGGTTGGTCACGCAATAAACTCGTGCCACAGGCCGAATATGATAATTTGTATAAAGAGTTTAATCCTGTGCTTTTCGATGCCAATGCGTGGGTGCTTACGGCAAAAAATGCGGGCATGAAATACCTCACTATCACTTCAAAACACCACGATGGCTTTTGCCTTTGGCCTTCTGCTTATACAGAGTACGATATTATGAGCAGCCCTTACAAAAAGGACATTATAGGCGAACTGGCCAAGGCTTGTAAAAAACATGACATAAAGTTTTGTGTGTATTTTACCATTTTAGACTGGCACGACAAAAATTACCCCATTCACAATGATGGCAAAGGCCTGCAAACTGATGGCAATATGGATGCTTTCAGGGATACCATAAAAAATCAATTGAAAGAAATTATCACCAAATATGACCCATATATGTTGTGGTTTGATGGCCAGTGGGAAGAACCTTGGACAGATGAAATGGGGATTGATTTATATGAATATTTAAAGACTTTAAAGAAGGATTTGATTATCAATAATCGGCTGGGAAAAGAAATGTCGGCCATAAAAAATATGAGTGCCGACCACAGCAAAATGATTGGTGACTATGACACGCCAGAGCAAAGAGTAGGCAACCTAAACATGGATTTTCCTTGGGAAACGTGCATGACTATAGCCAACCAATGGGCATGGAAACCCAACGACAAAGTAAAATCTCTAAAAGAATGCCTTCAAACATTAATAAAAACGGCTTCTGGTAATGGAAATTTACTTTTCAATGTAGGCCCAATGGCGGATGGCCGCATAGAACAAAGACAAATTGACCTTTTAAAACAAATGGGCGATTGGCTGAAAATTTATGGTGAAAGTATATACAACACCAATGGAGGCCCTTACATCCCTAATAAAGGATACAGTGCTACCAGAAAAGGCAATAAAATTTATGTACATATTTTTGATGACACAAAAACAGAATTGCTATTACCCGCCATTGCAGGCATAAAAATAGAAAGTATGTCATGGATGAATGGAAAAACAGCCGATTGGAAAGAAGCAGATGGGCAGTATAAAGCAATAATACCCGCTCAACTTCCTGACAAAAATAGTAATGTACTGGTGTTGCAAATTGATAAGGTGGCGATGGATATTCCTATTCAAAAAGTTCTCAGTAAATAATATTTACTGAGAATCCTTATACTTAAAATCAGGATAAACTTTCTTTTGTTCTGCTAACAGAGTCTGTAATTCATTCTGTTTGGCGGTGAACTTTGGGTTATTGGCCAAGTTATTCATTTCGAAAGGGTCATTTTTAAGATTGAATAACTGTAAGGTTTTTTGAGATTTTACCGTGTATTCTATCAATTTAAAGTTGCCTTTCCTTATTGCCCTTTGAAAATTTCGATAAGCATGAAACATGGTTTCTCTTTTTGTGGCCTTTTTGTCAAATACATTTTGCCCTTGCACACTGGCTGGCACTGGTGTTCCCGATAAGCCACAAAGTGTTGGAAAAATATCAAATGTGTAGGTGAAATCTTTATTGATTTTACCCGCTTTAATGCCTTTTCCTACCATTATTAACGGAGTTTTTATGCTATGTTCATATACATTTTGCTTGCCCATGAGTCCATGCTGACCCAATGCCAAACCGTTATCTCCCGCAAAAACGATGATGGTATTATCATAAATACCTTTTGCTTTTAGGGCATTGATTACATTACCCACTTGTTCATCGAGGTGGGTCATCATGGCATAATAATCACGAATATGCTCTTTGATTTCCGTCGGTTTGCGGGGAGTATCTGCCAATTGTTCATCTCTTATTATCAATTCGCCGTTGTTGAATGGGTGTTTGGGTAAAAAGTTTATTGGCAATTTGATATTGGCAGTATCGTACATGGCCTTGTATTTTTCGGGCATCACACGAGGGTCGTGTGGTGACTTAAAGGCCACATACAAAAAGAAGGGTTTATCATTTTGATGGTTTTTAATAAATTTAACAGCCGCATCGCCAAATACCTCGGTATGGTGCTTGGGGTTGGTGTGGTCGCCATTTTTTATGCCTTCTTTATCGGTATAAATCCCATTTTTTTGGTAATGAAATAAGCCAACATTGTATGGGTTTTTACTCATTCCGCCAAAAAATATCTCTGCTCCATTTTGAAAAGTTCTGTTAAAAGAAGCCCTATCGTTGTGCCATTTTCCAACGCCATAAGTAGCATATCCGTTCTCTCCCAAAACTTGCCCCAGTGTGGTATTTTCAGGATAAATGACATCGGCAGCAGTAGAACCTAAAGAAAAGAGATTTTTGCCTGTCATCAACATATTGCGACTGGGTGTACATACCGCACCCTGCGTGCCACCCATTATATAATTGTTTGTAAATGAGATGCCAGATTTCACCAGCTTGTCGATATTTGGCGTGATTACCTCAGTACCGTCCAGAGCATGAATGGTGCCTTGCAGGCGTTGGTCATCTGAAAAAATAAGAACTATATTCGGCTTTCTGGCGGTTTGGGCGAAAGCGAAATTGTTTGTAAATCCTAATAATAAGAGGCTAATAATATTGAATGTGTTTTTCATTTTTTATTGATATAAAATTACTGGCGTCCGAGCCTATTTCAAAATTACAAAAAATAGTGCCTTTTAGGTTGATTTGAGCGTTTTTTTGCGATTTGCTAAAAATCACCCCCCTCTCGTGTTTTCGAAGATTGATAATTGTATTATTCCAATATTTTCTCTTGTGGCTTTTCTGACAATTTTTGGATTCTTAATAAATGCTATAAGGTTTACATAACTGTAAAGGTTTTTTGCTGCCAATTTTACCATGGTGCTTAAATCCTCACCTTCCTTTATCATTTTATGAATTACAGTGAATAGTAAATTTAATATCATCGCAATCCAAAGTTGTGTTTTTATTCCTTCTTGGCTATCAGCTAAAAAATAGGTCAACTCAAAGTTTTGCTTTATTTGCTTAAACAATGGCTCTATCACCCATCTATTTTTATACAAAAGGCTTATTGTTAATGATTTAACTCCAAGCAGGTTCGTGACGAACACTAATTCTTTTTTGCTTGCGGGGTCTATATATGCAACCATTCGGCATTCTACATCTATGTTTTTCTTTTGTTCTTGACAGTAATAACTTAACGCAATTATATTATCGCGAATAACGCCATCTTCTGAAATATCCTCTAGTTCTAAGTTTTTAAGGATTTTAAACTTGCAATTTGCATTTAATCGAGTTACGTAATATATGCCCGCAGCAGTCCATTGGGCATATTGACTGAATTTTTGAAATCCCTTGTCGAAAACAGCAATTGTTCCTGGACTAAGATCTAATGCCTTTAAAAATAGCTTTTCATTGGTTGTAGCCGCCTTTAGACAGATAAAATTAGGTACTCTTTCCGCCAAAATGATTTTTGTAAAAGCCCTAATTCCACCTTTCATCTTGCCATTTAATGGCGTTCGATCCGTATTTTTAAAAATATCTTTAAAAAGGCTAACGGTTGTTGAATCAAAAATATGTACATCTGAAGGCTTGATTTCGCCATTGATTAGCCCATTTAAAAAGCTGTCCGACAAAAAGGACTTAAAATAAATATAAAGCTGGATATATAACTACCCAAAAACATTAGAATCTCGATCTCTATTGGCATCGGATATGCTACTTCGGGCAGGAATTTTGGCTAAACCAAGATGTGTAATTTTATCACCCATCATTTCGAAATTTCTGTAAATCTCCCGTAATGTGCTACTTCCAGTCCAGATACCATAACTCATAAAAACAAAATGAGACCATGTTGAAACCGTTCTATGAGCGGAGTCTGAGTTGCAGTCGGCCACACATTTATCAAATATATTCTTAGGGAAAAGTGTTAAAAGCTGTCCGAGAATTGGAAGTTTCAAATAAGGAGAATTATCTTTGTTCATTAGATACTAGTTTTTTTGTCGAAACAAAGCTATCTAATTAGCAGGAGCCTTAAAACTCCTGCTTGTATTTTTTCAAGAAAAAAATTTAAAATAATTTCTGTCTCTCGGACGCTAGTAATTTAGAAGTATAGTAAATGGTGTTTAAGCTCGTCTAGTTTTTCCACGGAAACTTTACAGCTATTTCTATGTTTTTTTTGCTTTATTTGTGAAGTTTTTAAACAAACTGAAATCATTAACCCTTAAAATTATAAAATGTCTGGATTTAAAAGAGAAATTAAGTTATTTGACGCCGTTATGCTGGTTTCGGGGTCCATGATTGGCTCTGGAATATTCGTTGTAAGTGCTGATGTTGCCCGTCAAACGGGTTCTGCAGGTTGGCTTTTGTGTTCATGGCTCTTGGCGGGTTTATTGACCATGACGGGGGCCTTGTGTTATGGTGAACTCACTTCAATGTACCCACAAGCCGGTGGGCAATATGTTTTTCTGCAAAAAGCTTATGGTAGGTTGTTAGCGTTTTTATACGGGTGGTCGTTTTTTGCGGTTATTCAGACTGGAACTATTGCGGCTGTCGCCGTAGCTTTCGCTAAATACACGGGAGTTTTGTTCCCAACTGTTATAAACGATACCGAGGTTTGGCTTGCCTTGGGCGACACTTCATTCAAAATCACACCTCAGCGTGTTTTGGCTATTTTTAGTATTATACTGCTAACTTGGGCCAATACCAACGGGGTAAATTATGGTAAAATAATTCAGAATGTTTTTAGCAGTACTAAGCTCGTGGCCATTGGTTTATTGATTGTACTTGGCTTTGCTTTTGGAGCAAATGCCGACGTTATTTCATTAAACTTTGGAGATATGTTTACTGCGAGCAAATCAGAGTCTGTAGACGGAATTCTAAATGTAACAAACCTCTCATTTTTAGGTATTATTGTGGCTTTGGGCGTCACGCAAGTGGGTACCTTGTTTTCTTCTGATGCCTGGAATGGCCTTACTTTTGCAGGCGACGAAGTAGTAAATCCAAAGAAAACCATCCCTCGTGGCATGGCTATTGGTACCATATTGGTGACTGTGCTGTACTTTCTAATGAATCTTTCGTACTTGAGCATTTTGCCACTAAAAGGCGACCCAAATGGAGTAGATGTGATGGCAAGAGGAATTCAGTTTGCTTCAGAAGATAGAGTTGCGGCAGCTACGGCGATAATAATTGGTGGTGCAAAATTTGCTATTTTTGTAGCTATTTTAATCATGATTTCAACCTTCGGCTGTAATAATGGACTGATTCTGTCTGGTGCAAGAGTTTATTATACGATGGCCAAAGATGGTTTGTTTTTCAAGAGTTTTGGTAAATTAAATAGAAATGGAGTTCCACAAAATGCCCTTTGGTGGCAATGTTTTTGGGCTTGTTTTCTCTGTTTTACTGGTAAATATGGCGATTTGCTAGACTACCTGATGGGCGTGGTTATACTTTTTTATGCTTTTACAATTTTCGGTATTTTTATATTAAGGAAAAAAGAACCAAGTCTTGAACGACCTGTTCGGGCTCCTTTGTTCCCTATATTGCCTGCTTTGTATGTATTTTTGGCCATTGCCTTGGTGGTTATTTTGTTCATTGAAAAACCTCAATTCACTGTTCCGGGTTTATTTATAGTAGCTATAGGGGTGCCCATTTATTATGGTTTCACCAAATTGAACAAAAAAGAAGAATAGTCCTTAGTCTGATTTCAAGAGAATCTATTTTTTGAGTTTAAAGGACTTGATCAATAGGTTCTTTTGTCATTTATGAACAGGTTGTGTCAAGGAAGTTAAAATAAAAGAGGCCTAAGCCTCTTTTTGTTATTTAATATATTTTCTCAAGGCATTTAGAAATTTATCGGCTTCGCCTTTGGTAAGTGCTAAACTGGGCAATAGTCTTATGGTGTTTGCTCCAGCGACCCCAGTAAAAATGTGGTCATCAAAAAGCAATTTATTCCTGATTTCTGAAACTGATTCTGTTAGTTCAATTCCAATCATTAGGCCTTGGCCTCTAAGTTCTTTTATGTCTTTGAGTTTGCTTAATTCCGAAAAGAGGTAGTTTCCAATTTCTGATGCATTTTCTACTAATTTTTCTTTTTTGATAACATCCAAAACAGCTATCCCTGCTGAACAAGCCAGGTGATTTCCGCCAAATGTAGTTCCCAAAAGTCCGTGTTTAGCCTGGAATTTCGGTGAAATTAGAATTCCACCTATTGGGAAGCCGTTGCCCATACCTTTGGCCATAGAAATGATGTCAGGCTTGATTTTATAGTGCTGGAAAGTGAAGAATTTTCCTGAACGCCCATAGCCGCATTGCACAGAGTCGTGTATAAAAATGGCCCCTGTTTTATCGCACGATGTTCTGATGGCTTTCATGAAATCTTCTGTTGCCACCTGAATTCCGCCTACACCTTGGATACCTTCAACTATAACTGCACAAGTATCTTTGTCAATGGCCTTTTTTGTGGCTTCCACATCATTGAAAGGTACAAACACCACATGGTCTGCAAAGTTTATCGGAGCTTTGATGGATGAATTGTCAGTAACAGCAACCGCAGCCGAAGTCCTACCATGAAAACTTTTTGTAAATGCCACAACTTTGGTTCTTCCTGTATGAAAAGATGCCAGTTTTAGGGCATTTTCGTTTGCTTCAGCTCCAGAATTTGCCAAAAATAAACAGTAATCTTTTAGCCCTGAAAGTTTTCCTAGTTTATCGGCAAGTTCGTCTTGTAGTGGAATTTTTACGGAATTGGAGTAAAAACCCAAGCTTTTCAACTGCTTGGTGAGTTTTTTTACGTAGTAAGGATGAGAATGGCCGATAGAAATAACTGCATGGCCACCATACATGTCTAAATATTCTTGCCCTTTTTCGTCCCAGATTGTGCTTCCAAGAGCTTTAACTGGTTCGATATTGTTTATTGGATAAACGTCGAATAATTTCATTTTTTTATATTTTAAAATCCAACACTTTTTAAGTTTAAGCCAGTTGTTTCAGGTAAACCAAAGGCGATATTCATGTTTTGTACGGCTTGTCCTGAAGCTCCTTTTACTAGGTTATCAATAATGGAGGTGATTAAAAGCTTGTTGCCATGTTTTTGTATCTCCAATAGGCATTTGTTTGTATTTATCACTTGCTTCAAATCTATTGGGCTCTTTGAGATTGTACAAAATGGATGCTCCACATAATATTCTTCAAAAATAGCATCAGCTTCTTCTTGTGTTCCATCATAGTCTAAATATACATTGGCCATGATACCACGTGTAAAATTACCTCGGTAAGGAATAAAGTTTATCTCTTTTTCAAAACCATTTTGAAGTTGCTTTAAACTTTGTCCAATTTCTGCCAAATGTTGATGTGTAAATGCTTTATAGATAGAAATATTGTTATTTCTCCAGCTGAAATGCGTAGAAGTGCTGAGCGATTGGCCGGCTCCGGTAGAACCAGTAACAGCACTTACGTGCACTTCAGATTTTACCAAATTATTAGCTGCTAGTGGTAATAACGCCAACTGAATAGAAGTGGCAAAACAACCTGGATTGGCGATTTTATTCGAGCTTTTTATTCTTTCACGGTTAAGTTCTGGCAAACCATAGATAAAGCCATTCGACTCGTCTCGGTAGTCGGTGCTCAAATCAATTATTTTCACAGATGGGGGAATGTTATTTTCAGCCAAAAATTTAAGCGATTGTCCGTGTCCCGAACAAAGAAAAATTACATCAACAGACTCAAATGGCAATTTGTCAGTGAAAAGCAACTCGGTATCGCCTAACAAATCTGTGTGTGTGCTATAAACCCGCTTACCAGCCTGGCTTTGCGAATTGACAAAAACTAATTCTGCATAGGAATGATTGATTAGTATTCTTAGTAGCTCGCCGCCTGTGTAACCAGCCGCACCTTTGATTCCTACTTTTATGGAGTGCATTAAAATATTTTTTTTGAAAAAATGATAAAAAAGAACATTTTGGACGAGGTGAATCTCATCGTAGTGTGTTTCGAATAGGTCTTCGAAGGGGTGATAGAAATTGGCGTTTTCTCAATTTTGCGTCTTAATTGCTACAAAATTAATTAAATCTTGTTAAGAAATTTAATAATTTTAGTTTGTTTTAATGTTATGGCTTAATTTTACTCATTCAAAATAATAAATTCTAAAGATGTTAATCAACCAAATAGTGTGGGATGTTTCGCCAACTATTGTCAAAATAGGGACTTTCGAAATTCGTTGGTACGGTTTGTTATTTGCCATGGGTTTTCTTATTGGCTTTCAGATAATTGCCCGAGTTTTTAAATTTGAAAATAGAGATGAAAAGGATTTGGATAAGTTGTTACTTACCATGATTCTTTCTATCGTTTTGGGTGCCAGAATCGGTCATTATCTTTTTTATGAAGGAGGACATTTTATGGACAACCCGATGGCATTTTTGTGGGATATGCTAGTTCCGCCTTATTCTGGGTTGGCTAGCCACGGTGCAGCTTTCGGAGTTTTGATAGGCTTAATAATTTTTAAGAAAAGAAATCCGACTTATGATTACTTGTGGTTGACCGACCGCATGGTGATAGTGAGTGCTTTAGGAGGTGCTTTTATTAGATTTGGGAATTTCATGAATTCTGAAATTGTCGGAAAAGCTACCGATAAGCCTTGGGGTGTGTTGTTTAAAAGAAATTTTGAGTTTGAACAAGTTGCTCGTCACCCAGCACAATTGTACGAATCCATCAGTTGTTTAGTACTTTTTGTGATATTGTTCTTTTTATACAAACGATGGAAAGAGAAAACTCCAAGAGGTTTGTTGACGGGTATTTTCTTCGTTTGGATATTTGGTTTACGATTCTTCTATGAGTTCTTAAAAGAAAATCAAGAGCAATTTGAAGACAGCATGGCTCTAAATATGGGTCAAATTCTTAGTATTCCAGTTGTTCTTTTTGGTCTTTTTGTGATGGTGAAGGCACTTAGAGAGAAGCCGATTGGGTGAAAAGGCAAGGTTAGCATTATTCAAAAGAGAGATTGCAAGTGAGAAAAACATGGATAAAGTAGATATTTACAAAATGACCTACGAAGAACTTTTAGTCGAGAGACAAAAATCTCAAGAATTCTAAAATTTTTAATGCTTTATCATTTGGTCTTCTTATTAGAATACTAGCGGTCGCTCTTGTCTCTTGGACCTTATCTTCTGAGAAACATATTGGGTTTTTAATTCTAATGTTAATACCTACTATTAATATATATAAATAGTTTCAAAAACCAAAAAAGTACAAAGATCTGAAAGTTTTATTAAAAAAAGGAGGTTTAAACTAATTGAAGAGGAAGATAAATATCGAAAAGGTGTTTTGGCTTATTTTCAAGTTTCCTTAATTTGAGCAGCAAATATGGATTGATATTTTATAGAATTAGGAATCGTCATTAGTTATTTTGAATAAGAGAAAAGAATAAAATTCTAAGCTATTAAAAAAACTGCTTGAGATCTTCAATTTCTAAAGCCTAAAACCTCGTTTTCTTTTAATTGATTTAAAATATTTGACATCATCAACTAATTTATCATCCCCAAATCTCGTCTAATTTTTCTAGTTATTTCCATCATCCATTCGGGAATTATGTGGTCTCTGAGTACCAATTTCAGATGAGGCATATTCGGATACATCAGAGAAACATATTTGGCAGCGATTCCCAGTTTTTTGAAATACAAGGCTTTGTATTGCCAAGCTTTGGGGACGAAATAATACCAACCGCCAAGATTTCTTTTGAACTTATCAGGAAAGTTGTGACTCACATCTCTGTCAAGATCGACTTTTATGCGTTCAGGGTATGGAGCAATATATTAGGCAGCTATCTGGCGGGTGCCATCGGTCGAATGGTTATCTCCAATGATTATTTCGAAGGGAAAGTTGGTTAACAACACTTTCTATCGACTGTGCAATGAACTGTGCATGATTATAGGTGAGCAAATGTACGCTTATCAATGGTTTTTGTTTCTGCATTCCGTATTAAAAAAAAGAAACAGGAGATTAATTTCCTGCTTCTTTGTAAACTTAGTATTTTATTGAAAATATTTCTAATTTTTCGTAAAAATTAGGCTGTCATCAATTCCTTTATATCTTGAATAATTTTGTCTGCAAGATTGTCAGCCTTCGTTTCAAACTCACTTTCCGCGTAAATTCTGACGATAGGCTCTGTATTTGATTTTCTCAAATGTACCCATTCTTTATCAAAATAAATTTTTATACCATCTCGCGTATCCAGGTTATACTTATTGTATTTTTTCTGAATTTTCTCCAAAATCAAGTCCACATCTGTACCTTTGTCAAGCTCTATTTTCTTTTTTGAAATGAAATAATTGGGGTATTTTTTTCTTAAAAAACCTACAGGCTTATTGAATTTGGCCAAATGCGTCAAAAACAGGGCAATTCCAACCAGTGCGTCTCTGCCATAGTGCAGCTCGGGGAAAATAATGCCTCCATTGCCTTCGCCACCAATAATTGAACCCACTTCTTTCATTTTTTCTACCACATTTACTTCGCCAACTGCCGCAGAAAAATATTCTCCACCGTGTTTTTCGGTTACGTCTTTCAATGCCATGGTTGATGACAAATTAGAGACCGTAGTGTTTTTTTGTTTTTTGTTGATGCTCAATATATAATCAGCCACAGCCACCAAGGTATATTCTTCCCCAAATGGTTCGCCGTTTTCACAAATAAGAGCAAGTCTATCCACATCAGGATCAACAACAATTCCTAAGTCATAATGGCCTTTTTTCATTTCGCCAGATATCTCTCTGAGATTTTCAGGAAGCGGCTCTGGGTTATGGGCAAAAATACCGGTTGGTTCGCAATTGAGTTCCTTGATTTCGGTAACTCCCAGAGCCTTAAGCAACATAGGCACCGCAAAACCACCCGATGAATTGACGGCATCAACCACAATTTTGAAGTTGGCACTTTTAATGGCTTCTACATTTACAGAAGATAGCTTTAAGATAGCGTCAATGTGTTTTTGGAGGTAGGTGTCATCCGTTTGATATTTACCCAATTGTTTCACTTCGGCAAAGGAGAAGTCTTCACTCTCAGCTATTTCAAGCAGTTTTTCTCCATCATTACCTGAGATAAATTCCCCCTTTTCGTTTAATAATTTTAGGGCATTCCATTGTATAGGGTTATGGCTTGCCGTGAGTATGATTCCTCCACCGGCGTTCTCCAGCGGCACAGCTATTTCTACAGTTGGAGTAGTAGAAAGACCCAGGTCTAACACATCTATGCCCATGCCTACAAGCGTAGAGACCACCAAGTCAGACACCATTTTGCCTGAAGGGCGGGCGTCACGACCGATGACTACTTTTTTGTTTACTTCGGGTTTGCTGATAATAATTGCAGCGAAGGCCGCCGTAAATTTCACAACATCTAGCGGAGTTAAACTTTCTCCGCTTTTACCCCCAATAGTTCCTCTGATTCCAGAGATAGATTTAATTAACGTCACGTAGAATATAAATTAGGTTTCAAAATTAACACTACCTTTTGTAAAATAGGTCTTATAATTTTAGCAATTATCATTATTTTGAAGCAATTGATATAGCTTTGGCCTATTCCAAAAACTATTATGCTTCAATTCCATTTTCAAGGCTATTTTTACTAATTTCCTTGATGGTTACTTTTGTATGTAATACAGATTCAACACATGCTGACGACCGAAAAGTTCCTCCGACGGGACTGAGTCCGGCAGATTCAATCGATGCGGCTAAAGCTATGTAGTTTTTGTCGACCACTCTGCCTTCTGTAGGATCAAATCCACGCCAACCGCCACCTGGCAGCAAAACTTCCACCCAAGCGTGCAAATCGTGTTGATGAAGCTCACTGCCATATAGATAACCACTTACAAACCTTGCTAAAACGCCTGCCGAGGCACATACATCCATCATGAATACTGAAAAATCTCTACAGGAGCCACTTTTGTTTTTAAGGGTTTCGGCGGCTAATTCGGCGTCGCCACGTTCTCTGGAGATATAACGAAAGTTTTTATGAATATGTGTGGTAACTTCCATTAAAAAATTCAAGGTGTTGTAATTTACCTTGTCCATTATTTTCTTTGCGAAATCATTGATGTCGTCGGGAATAACTTTACTATTCAGAATAAATTCAACATATTTTGCCATTCTTTTTGGATATTTGAATGGTATTGTGGCACACTCAAAGGGGAAAATTACAAAATTTAGCCCCTTAAAAGCATCTGATTGCAGCACAAATTTAGAATTTACCTTGAACGTTTTTACTTTTGAATTAATAAAACAAACATGCTGAATATTACCTTCTTGGTCGATGTTTTTGTTCAATAAGTCTGGACTAGGCAATACACTCAAATCATGGCTTACGAGGTACTGATAAGGTGTGGCCTTCGGACTTAAGAAAAAATAATGTGGGTTAAGACTCACATAGTCAGAATACGAGTAACACAGTTGATGCTCAACTTCTAATGTCATTTTATTTTTTTCTAAGTAAAGGATCTATCCAGTCGATGGGTAGTTTTTGTACCGAGTTATTCAGTAGGGCGTTCCATTGGTAAGATATATGTTCTAAGTCTTGTTTTTCGAAAGTATGCTCTACGATATTGAAACTATCTTTTTCATATATCAAAACGTCAATCGGAAAATCCACGTCGTTGGCACTTACTCGTGTGGAGTCAAATGCCAAAAAGCCTAATTTCAATACCTCTTCAAACGGACTTGAGTATTTGATGTTTCTATACAAAATGGGTTTTCCGTATCCCGAATTGCCGATTATTATAAATTGTGAACCTTCGGTGACTTCTATCCAGTTACCTTCGGGGTACAACAAAAATAGTTTATGTTCTTTGTCGTTCTGTAATTGCCCGCCTACAATTGCCGAAAGATTAAACCTAAGACCGGCATTCATCAAGGACTCCTTGTCCTCAGATGCCACACGTTTGAGTTGTGTACCAAAGGCATTTACAGCAAGAAAAAGTTTGTCAAAATTGTTGTCTTCCTTGTCCAGTACCTCTTGGAAATAGGTAATAGTCTTGTCCCTTACTGACCTCAAACCTGCCGTCATTATAAAAAGAGAATGGTTTTTTACCTGATGAACCGAAAGTTTTTTCTCGCTAGAAACCTCACTTCCCGAGGTTATTCTTCGGTCTGAAATGGCCACTAAACCTTGGGCTGTTTTTACTCCTAAACAAAAAGTCATTCTGTTGTTTTAATAATGATTCGATGCAAATTTAGTCTTTTCAGTCTATTAAAACCCTGATTTATGCAAAATATACCTTGAAAATTTCTTGGTCGATGATGTTATTTTTGACTTGAAAATCATTTAGATACTTATGAAGGCCGTATTTGATAATCTCGTTGGTTTCCGTAAAATCAATCTCATGCTTAAGTTGAGTAATCGCTTTCTCGGCTTGGTTGGAATAGCTGTCTTGTGGCCTAGTACCTGAAATTCTGTAAATGGCATATTCGGCTTTTTTGATGCTGTGGCAAATGGCTCTCGGAAAATCACGGTCTTTTATCAAAAACTCTATGATGTTTTCTTGACGAAGACTTTTGTATTGTTGGCGATACATATTAAATGCACTCACAGACTTCAATACTGCCGACCAAACCAATAAATCCTGAGGATTTACTGTTTTAATATCAGAAACCGACTTAAAGTTAAAGTATCCAATATCCAAGAACCTGGAGGTTTTGTCGGCTCTTTCCAAAAATTTGCCCATGTTTGCAAAATAATAGGCCTCATCTCTTAGCAAAGTGCCGTCTATCATGCCCGCAAAGAGTTGGCATTGCTGTTTTATGTTTTCATAAAACTTCGGGAGTTCTTCAAAGTCAAGTTTTTTGTTGGTCGAAAACTGCTTAAAACTCAAATAGAAACTGTTCAAATGTTCCCAGATTTCTTTAGGAAGTGTTTCCTTAACTGTTCGGGCATTTTCACGGGCATTGCCAAGAATATTATAGATAGAGTTGGGGTTTTGTGGGTCAAAAGTTATAAAATAAATGATTTTGTCTTCTGTTTCTTCGGGATAGAGTTTGTCAAAGGTTTCTCTGTCGTGCGTAGCCTCAAGCAGCAATCCCCATTGCTCAGAAATCATACCGGGCAAATCGTATGAAAGGTTAATATTGACACTTACAAAACGAGCGTAATTTTCAACTCGCTCAATGTAGCGATTCATCCAATAGATGGAATTAGCAACTCTACTTAACATTTTTCTTTGGTTTTATTATTTGTTCAAAATTAACAAAGCATCTTAAAAATGCAATTTATTTAGAATAATTGATTGAATATGTTGAAAAAACATCAATTTTAATTGAAATGCCACAAATTGTCGATATAAAGTCAATTTAATGTTTTGAATCTAAATCTATATTTCTTCACTGAATTACAAGCCAAGCTGTTAGAAAATACTAAGATATGGCTTTTTAAAGGGGATTTGCTCCCAAGAGACAAATTAATTTGAAGTTTGCTTAAAAAGTAAAATGGACAGACTACCAGAAAAAAAAGCCAATAAAACCGTACCCAATCCAACAAAATTCGTGTTTGAGCAAACTTAAGTTGGGTAGGTCTTTTTGAAATTGTAAAAAAATCCAAGAAAAAAGCTAATAAATCCGTGACTAATCCATCAAAATCCGTTTTGGAACAAACTCAAGAAAAAAAAGGCACAAAAAAAGCGAGCCTTAAAAAGACTCGCTAAATACGGGGAGGCTAATGGGGCTCGAACCCACGACCCCCGGCACCACAAACCAGTGCTCTAACCAACTGAGCTATAACCTCCGTATTGAATTGGAGTGCAAAATTAGGCAAAAAAATGATTCTGTCAAATTTTGTGATAGATTTTTTATTTACTTTTTTCTTCGAAAAAACTATCTTATTTTTGACTAAAATTGGATTTTCTCTATAAATCAAAAAATTGGGATGTTTAAACTTCACAAAAAAGTAGCAGTAGTCACTGGAGGAGCCAGTGGTATCGGTCTCGAAATTTCCAGGGCATTTGCTAAGCAGGGGGCCACGGTACATATTTTTGAACTCAACATTGACCTTGCTGAGCGTGAGGCGGATCTTATTAATGCCAGCGGCGGAATGGCCTATTGTCATAAAGTGGATGTATCCAACCAAGAATTGGTGATGAAAAAAATGGCCAAAATTAATGCCATTCAGCCCATCAATATTTTGGTAAACAATGCCGGAATTGCTCATATTGGTACCGTAGAAACTACGGAGGAGGCCGATATGGATAAAATTTATAGTATCAATATCAAAGGGCCGTATAATTGTATGCATGCCGTTATTCCTTTCATGGTCAATAATGGAGGAGGAGTAATCATCAACATGGCGTCAATTGCGGCTACTGTGGGTATTCCGGATAGATTTGCGTATTCGATGAGCAAAGGAGCTACTTATAGCATGACTTTGCAGGTGGCCCGTGACTATGTGGCTGACAATATCCGTTGCAACAGTGTGTCTCCTGCAAGGGTTCATACGCCTTTTGTGGATGGTTTCATCAAGAAAAATTACCCAGGGAAAGAGAAAGAAATGTTTGAGAAACTCTCTCAGACACAGCCCATCGGCAGAATGGCCAAGCCTGAAGAAATAGCCGCCATGGTGGTTTACTTATCCTCAGACGAAGCAAGTTTTGTGACGGGGAACGACTATGTTATAGACGGTGGCTTTGTGAAATTGAACAATTAATGGCGTGTAAGTCGCTGAAAAATATACATTTATTCAAAAAAAAGTCAAGTTTTGCAGATTGGAGACATTAACTTCTTCGTGCCTTAACGACTTGGTGTTATAAAACAAAAAAATATGAAATTAATAAGATTTGGAGCTTTTGAAAACGAAAAACCGGGTGTATTAACTGCGGAAGGCAAAAGACTAGACGTAAGTGCTTTTGGAGAAGATTACAATGAACAATTCTTTGCAACTAACGGCATTGAAAGGTTGGCGAAATGGTTGAAAACCAACGAATGTCCGGAAGTTTCAGAAAGCGAAAGATTGGGCTCTTGCGTGGCAAGACCTTCAAAAATTATATGTATAGGCCTAAACTACGCCAAACATGCTGCAGAGTCTGGTATGGATGTGCCAAAAGAACCGGTGGTTTTCTTTAAAGCTACAACCGCACTTTGTGGGCCAAACGATAACGTTATTATTCCAAAAAACTCAGTAAAAACCGACTGGGAGGTAGAATTGGCGGTGGTTATTGGTAAAAAAGCATCTTATATAACCGAAGAGTCCGCTATGGATTATGTGGCCGGATATGCTTTGCACAACGATTACTCCGAGCGTGAGTTTCAGTTAGAGCGTGGCGGACAGTGGGTGAAGGGGAAATCATGCGATACATTTGCACCGTTGGGGCCATTTATGGCTACCAAAGACGAAGTTACCGACCCGCATAATCTTAACCTTTGGTTAGAATTAAACGGCAAAAAAATACAAGATTCAAACACCAACGACCTCATATTCAACATTCCTCAAATTGTAAGTTACCTTAGTAATTTCATGACCTTACTTCCGGGCGATGTCATTTCTACGGGTACGCCTGCGGGTGTAGGATTGGGCTTTAAGCCACCTGTTTATTTGAAAGCCGGTGATATGGTTAAGCTTGGTATTGAAGGACTTGGCGAGCAAATGCAGACTGCTGTGGCTTGGGGTTGATGGTTGGGATTGAAAGTTTTTTAAATCATGATTGATTTTATTAAACTTTCAATTTCTTCTTTTAAAGTTGGCATGTGATTTATCAAAATCGCCCAAATATTTTCGTCTGAAACACTGTCGTATCCGTGAATTATTTGATTTCTCAGGCCGATTATTCTTTTCGCATTTGAAATTCCAATTTCTGGGTCTTCTTTTAAAATACGGCTCATTGCTTCTCCAACAATTTCAAGGTTTCTTTCTATTGCTCGTTTTAGCAGAAGATTCTTTTGATAGGCTTGAAATTGTTTAGGTTGACCTGAAAGAAAGGTTTCTATTTCTTCGATGGCATATTTAATGTCGAACAGACATTTAAGCACTTTTTCGTTCATAAACCAATATTTTTTCGCGATCCAGCACTTTTCTGAAAATTGGGTTTCTTACCGCTTGATTCTCAACTAAATCTACTTTTCTATTAAAAAGGCCCTCTAGTTTTTCTTTCAGGTCCATATAGTTTTCGAAATAGTTTTTTAAATCTATATCTGCAAATTGAATCAGCATGTCTAAATCACTTGACTTATTGAACTTATCAGTAAGGACAGATCCAAAAAAATATAATTCATTCACATTATGAGTTTCACATAATGCTGAAAGGGCTTTTTTATTATTTTTTAAGATATCCATTCGTGAAATTATATTGAGAATCGTTTACAAATATCTCAAATTTTATTGGTTATTCAAATCAAGGGAATATTTTATCATCCATCTACTAAATTCCTTATCATTTTCCCAGACGTTTTTTATTTTCATTACTTTTGTAAAATGGGTTTTTTCAAGAACTCATCGGAATCATAAATGAAATGTCTAAAGGCTCATTAGGAGATATCTTCCTTTGCGTCATAGCGACCTAGCGGTAAAATAATAACCAATGAAACAAAACCTTACTACTTGTCCTAACTGCGGCCATCAGTTTGATGCTGGCGAAGCTTTGCAAAAACATTTGGAGATAGAACTCAAGAAAGGTATCGAAGCCCAAGAAAAAATAAATGCCTTGAAAATAGAGGAGTTGAAAACCAAAATGGCGGAAGAGAAGCGGGTTTTTGAACAAGAAGAAAAGAAAAAAATGTGGGCTATAGCCCAAACCGAGGCCCAAAAACGTTCGGATGAAAAAAATGCAGCCATGCTGGCCGCTCTCAAAGAAGACAATGAGCAGAAGCAAAAACAGATAATTCTGAGTAGAGAAAAGGAGATAGAGCTTTTGAAAAAAGAGCAAAACCTGAAAAATGAGCAGGAATTGATGAAAATCCAGCTCGAAAAAACGATGCTCGAAAAAACAAAAGAGATAGAAGAAGTCGCTAAAAAACGGAAAGACGACGAGTTTGAATTGGTCAAAAAGGACTTTGAACAAAAACTGAAAGCTCAAGTAGATCTTGTAAACGAAATGAAACGCAAAGCCGACCAAGGCTCTATGCAGCTACAAGGCGAAGTGCAAGAACTGGCCATAGAATCGATGCTAACCCAGGCTTTCCCGTATGACCAAATAGACGAAATAAAGAAAGGGCAGCGAGGTGCGGATGCCATTCAGACGGTTATCAATGAGTTTGGGCAGGTGTGTGGCAAGATTATTTTTGAAAGCAAACGCACACAGAATTTCGGAGGCGATTGGATAGAAAAACTGAAGACTGACCAACGTGAAACGGGAGCTGAAATAGCGGTGTTGGTTACCCAAACTATGCCGAAAGAATTCGAAAGATTTGGTGAAAAGGATGGCGTTTGGGTCTGTGGTTTTCATGAGGTGAAGAGTCTAGTGTTTGTTTTGAGAGAGATTTTGATACGTACCCAAATGGCCAAATCAGTAAATGACAACAAAGCCGACAAGATGGGAATGTTGTATAGTTTCTTGACCAGCAGCCAGTTTAAGCAACAGATGGAGGCCATTGTGGATGGCTTTACTAACCTCAAAAGTGAGCTTGACAAAGAGAAGCGGGCCATGCAAAGAATCTGGAAAGAGCGTGAAATACAAATAGAAAAAGTTATCGGAAACACCATAGACATGTATGGCAGCATAAAGGGTATTGCTGGCAACGCCATAGCTCCCATTCAATACCTCGAGCTAGGCGGTGGCGACGACCTTGAAGTCGATTAAAATGGCGTTATTCCTTGAAAATTAGCCTTTTAATATTACCTTTTTGTAATTTTTCTCGTTTTTAACAATTACGGCACAAATTTTCATTTAATGCTTTCTAGTGAAATTGTCATTTTTCTAATATGACATGAATTGTATTTTTATTGCTTGTACTGCCAAAGTAAACGCCTGTAGTGAATATAAATGCCTGGAAAAACTTGTTGAATTTTTCCAAATAGTGTGTGAAAACTACGGTGCTAACAGCATGGAAGTTAATGTCGCTAGAAAACAGGCCTTTGATGCTTTTTCGGAAAAAGTAAAGGAGAAGTCGGCAGGAGTGAGGGATGCAAGGTGCTTGATATTTTATTCTGAAAAGAATGGACGGAGTTTTTTAAATACGGGCATTTGATTATTAATACCACCAATCTATCCTTAATGCGGCAGATAAAACTTTTAACTTCCTTAGAAGCCCTTTGAACCCACAAAAAGTGGTGATTTTAGTTGATAAATATACCTTAGGAACAGCCGATACCCTAGTTTGGAAGCCAAACAAAGTAGCAAAACGATTATTATGGAAACTCACACCACAGAGGTTTTTGATGATGTCGAAGTGCCTGACTTTGGACTGCCATGCTATGTTTGGAGATGGACTTTGTCGCTCGGTTATAGCTATACAATACCACTAAGTTTTATGGAAGTATTGGGGCTTAAATACCAACATGAAATACAAGATACCACAGCTCACTCGATTGGTTTTGCGATCAAATATCTCAACACTGTCAAATACCGAAATGTTAATATAAGCTGCCAATTTTGGTGGTTTTTAATATTTTTTACGTTTGATTTTATTTTTTGCCTAAAAACGTATTTAATTAGCATAAAATTTAACCTTTCAACATGAGGCCATACATTGTATTCCTATTTTTTATGAGCGTTTTGCAGTCTTTCGGGCAGAGAGACTTCTCAAAAGAGTTAATCAAAGATTGGAAAAAAACAGATATTCGATCTAAAGATGGAAGTAGACTTTATGACCAAACGTATGTAAATTCTACTTTCGATATAAAAGTGTTTTCTAAAGATTCCTTAAGTTTATTTACGAATGGGCGAAGGTACAATCACAGTTATACTTTGAAAGACAGTATGTTGGTTTTCAATAAGATAGTGTTTAAGATAAAATCACTTACAGAAACAGAATTGATACTTGACCAGGCTGACTTTGCTGACGAAACACAAGCAATTAGTCTAAAATTGATGCCCAAAAAACTGTTTGACCTTACTTACACTCCTATATCGTATGTTTCAAAAAGTGGCGAACGAGTTTATCAGCAAGTCAATGGAAAGCTTGAGCCTTATTTTGTGGATAAAAACATGGCCGTTATGGATTTTGTCTTCGAGAAATTTGGGTTTCCAGAATACAGAAAAGGCGGATTTGTGGTTCGGTTTGTAGTTACTAAAACTGGAGCTGTAAAAGGTGTCGCCGTAGTGGCTTCTACCAACGATAAATACAATGACAAACTCATTGCAGCGGTAAATAAAACTAGAGGTAAATGGCAGCCTGCCGAATACATGGGCGAGAAAGTGAATGTAGAGGTGGAATATGACTATAACCTGAGTTACTCAGAGGGAACCTCAAGCTCAGTAGTGGATTCTTTGGAATACTCTAAAATGTACTATAATTACGGGAATGATTTTTTTGAACGTGCCGCCTATAAACAAGCAGAAGCGTACTATCAAAAATCAATTAACTTTAATCCTTTAAATATCAATTCATATTACCAACATGCAGCTTGTTTAATACTGCTACGTCGTAAAGATGATGCCTGCAAAGATTACCAACAATTGGTTTTTTTGGAACAGAAAAAAGCAAAAGTCTTGCAGGATAAGTATTGTAAGTGAATTTTAGTGTGTTAATTAGTTAATTATTAATGTGTTAATAATCGAACTTCTAATGCTTGATGTGAGATTTAATGTGTTAATTATGAGTGTGTTAATCATGGAATTTCTAATACTTGATGTGAGTTTTCATTAACCAATTAACCAATTAACCAATCACCCTGGCATAGTAGGTCTAACCTCAATTTTACTCGGAAGTGTACGGGCTGGCATTTTTATCAGGTCAATAACCATTTGGCCAATATCTTCGGGTTGGATTTTCCAAGCGTCTGCATCTGATGGAACATGGCCGTTGAAATAAGAAGTCACCGAGCCAGGCATGATTGTAGTCACTTTCACGCCTTTGCTACGTACATCAAGCATAAGTGCTTGCGTGAAACCTACTAATCCAAACTTGCTTGCGTTGTAGGCTGAGCCGTTTATAAAGAAATTTGTTCCAGCCAAACTCGCAATAGTGATAATATAACCTTTGCTTTCGATTACTTCGTTGAGACAAGCCTTCACCGTGTTAAAAACTCCAGTCAGGTTAATATCTATGGTTTCGTTCCATTGTTCGGCAGTCAGGGTTTCGATATTTCCGAAATGACCAACTCCGGCATTGGCCAAAACATAGTCTAAGCTTCCCCATTTGGCCATGATTTCTTGCACATTTTGCTCCAAATCAGCGGGTTTTCTAACATCAGACACAAATCCGATGGCTGAATCAGGACTTATATTGTTCAAAAGCTCTACCGCTGAAGTGACTGCCTCTGCATTTCTGCCTGTTATGGCCACTTTTATGTTTTCTTTTACCATAGCTTCGGCTATTCCTAAACCAATACCTTTCGAGCCACCTGTTATAAAACCTACTTTGTTTTTCATTTTATTTATTTTTTTACCGCTAAGAAGCTATGACGCAAAGAAATAATCATTTCTCAATGTTTCTAAAATCTTAGTCATGAACGTTTCATTATATTTTTTTTACCGCTAAGACGCTTTGACGCAAAGAATTTCCTCTTTTATGTCATGTAATTCTTTTGAAATTTATGTTTTCTTCTTTTGGAAATTATTTACAAATTTAGTCGGATATTTGCCTAATATTTCAATATTTCATGGATATTTCTATTATTGTGGCGGTGGCCGAAAACGGTGTAATTGGCAAAGACAATCAATTGTTGTGGAGGCTTTCAGAAGATTTGAAACTTTTCAAAAAACGCACCACCAACCACGCCATCATTATGGGTCGCAAGACCTATGATTCTATCGGGAAACCTTTGCCCAATAGACTGAATATTGTGATTTCACGAAGCAAAGATTTAGAAATCGAGGGCTGTCTTGTGGCGGATTCGCTAGAAAAGGCTATTGAATTAGCCCAAAATGACTCTGATAAAGAAGAGATTTTTATAATCGGGGGTGAAAAAATATACACTTTGGCTGAGAGTCTTGCAACCAAACTCTATCTCACCAAAGTACAAGTTAATCTCGAAGGAGATGCATTTTTTAATCTTAAACCCTACGAAAACTGGACGACGGTTTCATCGGAACATTATAAGAAAGATGAGAGAAATGAATATGATTTTGAGGTATTAGAGGTGATTCGAACTAACATGGAGGCAATAAGAAACTAAGAGTTTTTTAGCCAAAAAAGAACCAAGAGAATTAAATTTCCTTAGTCCTTTTTATTTATCTCTAAAGGGTATTAAGCAGAATTCCTACTCGCATTGATGTTTCCGAAAAGCGACCTTGTTACCATTTTTTCAAAAATCATTTTGGTATTTTCGTCACTGTTTTCTTCTACTTCCTGCAAGGCATACTGCTGAATGGCCAAAAGTGGCAATACAATATTTTCGCGGTATTCTACTGACATCATGCTGATTGGGTCAGTTTCCATCAGTAGTTTTTGGCCTGAAACCAAAAGCATGTTGTTTATACTTCTCTGTTGTTCTTCGTACAAAATATTCCAAAACTCGCCATAAACTGGGTCGTTTTTCATGTAAGAGGTCAGCGGGAAATAGGTCTTCGAAAGAGCCATCATACTATTCTGCATCAAGGTTTTGAAGTACAATGAATTTTCAAAAAGATCCTTCAATTCTTCCAATTTTCCTTGATCAATTTTTGACTGTAGAGCGGTGCCAAATCCAAAGAATCCTGGAACGTTTTGCTTTAACTGACTCCATGAGCCCACAAATGGTATGGCTCGTAAGTCGCTTAATTTGAGCTGACTAGAAGTGCTTCTTTTGCTCGGACGGCTTCCGATTTTCGTTTTTCCGTAATATTTGAGTGGGCTTTTGTGCTCCAAATATGAAACGAAAAGTGGATGATTTTTGAGTTCTAAATATTTTTTTCCACCCACTTCTGCTAATTCTTCTATCAAGTCTCTTTCTTGCTTGCTAATCAGAGACTTGTCATCAGTAAAGATGTCATTGATAACACCTGCCGAAAGCAACTGTTCGAAGTTGAAGATAGCTTGAGGTTTTGAGCCATACATAGATGAAATGGTCTGTCCTTGAATGGTTATCTGGATTTCGTTGTTGGCAATACTCGGCCCTTGAGAGGCATAAAACTGGTGTGTTTTGCCACCTCCACGAGCCGGTGGGCCACCTCTGCCGTCAAAAAAGACGACATTTATACCGTTTTCCATCGATACGGCTGTCAGATTTTCCTTTGCCTTGTAAATCTCCCAGTTGGCTTTTATATATCCTCCATCTTTTGTGCCATCTGAAAAGCCCAACATAATGGTCTGAAAATGAGAGCGGTGCTTAAGTTGTTTTTTGTAGTATTCGAGATTGTAAAGTTCGTTCATCGACTGCCTGGCGGTATCCAAGCCTTCGATGGTTTCGAAGAGCGGAACGATGTCCACATTTATTTCTTCTATGCCACAGAACTTAAACATGGCCAATACTTCTAATACCGAACAGGATGAAGTGGAATTAGAAATTATGTATCTGTGACACGCCTTTTCGCCATTTTTGGTTTGAATTTCTTGTATCGCCTTGATGGTTTTGAAGGTATCTTTCACCAATGTATCTTCAAATTCGTCCTCATTTACTATGATGTCATTGTTCGTTAAGAAGGCGACTTTTTCATCATGCGACCATTCTGTGTAAGGTTTATCAGAAATCTTGTATTTGCTTATAACTGCTTGAAAAACAGCTTCATGTATGCTGCTATCCTGTCTGATATCCAGGCTAGCGAAGTGCATACCAAAGAGCTTTACTCTTCTGATGAACTTGTCCAATTCACCCAAAAACATGGAGTTGTGGTTGCTTACCATTTTCTCACGTACTTCAGCCAAGGCTGCCAAAAGTTCGGCGGCAGTAAGGTCATTGTTCAGGCCAAACATGTTGGTATAAATTCTGTTGTTGATTTTGTCCAAAAGCGGAATAACGCCTTTGAACGTAAACCTCCGTCTGATGTCTTTGAAGTGGTTATAATAGCATTTTAAAATGTTCGTTCTAAGCTCTTGAGCCACTTTTTTGCTTATTTCGGCCGTCACGAAAGGGTTGCCGTCTCTGTCGCCACCCGGCCAAAAACCTAGGTCAATGATAGATCTGAAAGCTTCTTCTTCGTCTAAAATGTCATTGTAAATAACATCGTGCAATTGTCCAATGGCCTCATAATAAACATGTCTCAAGTAAAAAATAATACTTTGAGCCTCCTGAACTGGCGTAGGTTGTTCGTCATTGATAAACGGCGTTTTGCCCAATTGTTGTAGCAAAGCATCTATCGCATTTATATCATTTGTGGCTATGCAGGCCTCCAAATCTTGGATGATTCTCAACACGGAATTTGGATAAAACTGTGTTGGGTGAGCTGTGAAAACCACTCTTACCTTAAAGTTTTTGAGTTTTTCTTTTACTTCCTCTATTTTGCCATGCTGAGAGGCCAAGGCAATGATAGCGGCCAAAGTTCCTTTGGTGTTGGTGGCATTTAACTTCTCAAAAGCTGCATCTTCCACAGAATCGAAAAGTACCACTTGGCGTTCTATATAAGTGATAAATCTGAACAGAAGATCTATTTTTTCTTTCTCCGTTTTGATGTTGGTATATCGCTCAAAAAACGAATTTATTATTTCTTTGGGTGTAAGGCCACCTTCAAAACCTTGTTTGGCTTTATCATACAAAAACGGCATGAGCGTGCCAATATTGGTCATTTTGTCGTAGGGCAACCTCGAAAAGAGGGTGTTAAATACCAAATATTTGTTATGAACCTCTTGGGTAAATAACGTCTCAAGATTTTGTTTAGACATGGTTTTGTTTTTCCAAATAATAATAATTCAAAACAAAGATAATAAAACACAAAAATAAGATGGGGAAAGAGAATATTTGTTGTGTAAAAGCAAGTAAAAAGTTATTTATTCCAAATTAAATATTGGTAAATTGATATTTTTTAGAATAAAACGTTTTTGTAGTCCTAGAAAAGGCTAAGTTGAACAGATTGTAGAGGTAATAAATCTGTTTGATTGAGTTTTGGGACTTCAAAGTTCGGGACGAATTTGTCCTTGGCTATTTTAGGGATAGATGAAAAGAATGGAAAATACTGTTATTTGCCCAATAACCAAACCGAAAGAAGGGGA
>CAMCYZ010000033.1 GCA_945885545.1 Spirosoma fluviale | reverse complement strand
TAACAGTTTTTCCTTTTCTAACGTAATTGTCAAAGATTAATCTTGATACAAAAACCGCACAGAATAAGGAAGTGAAAATACCAATTAACAAGGTCGTTGCGAAACCTTTGATAAGGCCGGTACCAAATATAAACAAGATAATACCTGTGATTAAGGTGGTAACATTGGAGTCGATAATAGATGGCATGGCATTTTTAAAGCCTTCTGCTATGGCGGTAATAAAACTCTTGCCTAGTGCCATTTCTTCTTTTATACGTTCATAAATAAGCACGTTAGCATCTACCGACATACCCACCGAAAGCACCAAGCCAGCAATTCCCGGTAATGTAAGCGTTGCTCCAAAAGAAGCCATAACACCTAAAAGTAAAATCAAGTTTACCAATAAAGCAACGTTGGCTATCCATCCTGCCTGGCTATAATAAACCAATACAAAAATCAATACTGCTATGAGACCAATAATAGATGACAAAATACCTGCTCTCAAGGCCTCAGAACCTACAGAAGCACCTACTGTAGCTTCTTCAATGATGTTGGTTGGAGCTGGTAATTTACCAGCTTTCAAAACGTTGGCTAAGTCTTGTGCTTGTTCTACACTAAATCCACCTGAAATGCTTGAGCTACCGCCGCTGATTTCTTGGTTTACATTTGGAGCCGAATATACGTAGTTGTCCAAAATGATGGCAATGCTGTTTCCAACATTAGCACCTGTCATGGTTTTCCATTTTCTGGCACCAAGAGCGTTCATTTGCATGGTTACGTCAGGTTTTCCAGTCATTGGGTCATAGTCTTGTTTTGCATTTGTGATCACATCTCCCTCTATTGGAGCATTTCCATGGTCTTTAACAGCATAAACAGGTACAACTTCTTCTTTTGTGATAGGATTTTCTACTGGACTAACATCATACATAAAACTCAAGTTAGCAGGGAAAATTCCTTGTGCATCTGGGCGTTTCAAAACCGCGTTAAGTCTGGAAGTATCTTTTGATCTAACAGCCAAACCACCTGTTGGTGATGCTACGAAAATATTAGCCATTGAGTTGGCATTTGCCAATGAATCGGTTCCTGTCGAGTCTGTCTTGGTTTTTAAAGCCGAAGCCAAACTGCTTTTTGAAGTATCTTTAGCTGCTATTTTGTTTTCTGTAGTCTTAATTTTTGACTCAAGATCTATTTTGGTCAACAAAGCCGACAATGCCTCCATAGAAGGATTGATTTCTTGAAGGCTGTACACCTCACAAAATTCTAACTTTGCAGCTCCTGATAATAATTTTCTTACCCTTTCTGGGTTGTCAATACCTGGTAATTCTACCTGAATACGGTTGGTTCCTGGTATTTTAGAAAGATTAGGGTTGGCTACTCCAAACTTGTCCACCCTTGTTTGGATAACTTTGTAAGAACGATCAAACGCTCCGTCAACCTCAGCTTTTACATATCTGATAACTTCTGCATCAGATGAGTTGAGGTTTAGAACGTCTCTATTTGAGGTATTAGAGAAAATAGAGGCCAATTTGGTGTCTTTGGCTAATTTTCTGTATTCTGTCACAAACAAATCTACGAAGTTTGTGCTGCTAGTTACGGCTGCTTTTTTAGCAGCATCTACCGCTATGGCTACTCTTGGGTCACGCGAACCTTTGGCCAAAGTCTTTATGATTTCGGTAGGAGAAACCTCCAAAATCACGTGCATACCGCCTTGTAAGTCAAGTCCAAGTCCAAGTTCTTGCTTGCTTAATTCCTCTAATGTAGAGCCTAGAAATACATCTTGCTTCCACAATGAATCCAAGTATCTCTGTTTTTTGCTGGCATCCAACTTGCCATCTTTGCCTGTTGCATAAGCTGCGGCTTCTTTTCTGATGTCGTTAACTTTCCATGTTCTTACCAAGTAATAAACACTTATTAGAGAGAAAACAACAAATAGTACTAATATACCTAATCTGTTTTTCATAAATAATGATTGTATCCTTTTCCCAAAAGAGGATGTTTAATTGAAAATATAGCACACTGGGAAATTGTGCTTTTTATGATTTAAAAGCTAAGAATTACGAAATGAAGATAAATTTCAGGGTGCGTTAATGGCAATGTGATGCTCAAAAAGTTTGTCGAAATATGAATTTCTAAAAAATACGAAGAGTGGCTTTACAAACGGAGCATTTTGCTCGTAGCCAATTATAAAGTTTTGATCAAATACCAACTGTAATTCCTCGAAAGAGAAATCATACGTAGGTACTACAGACTCGTGGCTGATTTGCTGAATTATAGGAGTTTCTTTCTCTTTTTTATCCTTTTCTGAAGAGTCGGACTGAGGCAGAGGAACATAACTAGCCGAAGCCACGTGTGCTGAAAACACGCTCACGAGCATTAAAAGCCCGATAATCTTCGATATGATATTGTTTTTTCTCATTTTAGAAGTACAAAAGTACAAAACCTTCAAAGAAAAAGTCAACAAATGTGCCAAAAATTAATATTTCTAGGAAGCCTTACTTTTTTACCGACTTCACCAATGCCTTTTTAGACATCATAATGAAACCCAAGTCTTTTTTACAGTTTTTATAAACCAATGAATTCTCTTGGATTGGGAAACTGTATAAATAAAGCGTATCGTTGACTTTCTGTATATTATCTCCGATTATCTGTTTCTGTTCTTTGCTGTATTTGTAGGCTTCAAGTATTTCTCCAACTTTGCCATTTTTCAAGGCTTCTGCTGTTACCAAGCTCAAGTCTATCAATTCTACTTCAGTGCCTTCCAATGTGATTTTGTCGCCACATTCTATATTGAGGTTGCCGTTGAATTTTTCGGAAATAGACTTTCCCAAAGTGTTGGCCTTGTCAATGATTTCCTCTTGGTTTACTTTTTTTATTTTGTAGTCTGACATCAACTGTTTCACTTCAGCGGTGTCCACACGTTTTACTTGTCCGCAAGATATTAGACCGAAAATAAAAAATACAGGAACTATATTTTTCATAAAATTAGGGTATTAAAATACTTGAATCCCCAAAACTCAGGAATCTGTAATCGTTATTTAGTGCTTCCGAATATATCTTTTTCCATTTATTTTCTCCTACAAATGCCGCTATCAACATCAAGAGGGTGGAAGACGGTTGATGGAAATTCGTAATCAATGCCTTGCAAATCTTGAATCTATAGCTCGGAAAAATCATGATTTCAGTTTGACCAATTACTTCTTTCAAATTATGCTTTTCAAAATATGAAAGTACTGCTTTTAAAGCATCTTTGGTCGTAATCTCGTTTCTTTCTTCATAAGGGAATAGTTTTTCTATGAAGAAATTGGTTTTTTCGTTTTCAATCAATTTTACACCAAACCAATACAAGCTTTCAAGCGAACGCATGGATGTCGTACCAACAGGAACCACAAACCCATGGTTTTCTAATAGACTTTCAACAAATTCTTTTGAAAAAACCAGTTGCTCGTTGTGCATAGGATGCTCCACGGCGTTTTCGGTTTTTACGGGCATAAATGTACCTGCACCCACATGAAGGGTCAAAAAACTTTTCACTATTCCTTTTTCTGCTATTTTTTCAAAAACGGAATCGGTAAAATGTAAACCTGCGGTGGGAGCTGCCACGGCACCTTTGTTTTTGGAATATACTGTTTGATAGTTTTCTATGTCTCTTTCTTCTGAGTCTCTGTTGAGGTATGGAGGAAGTGGGATTTTGCCAAATGCTTCTACCAATTCGCTGAAACTTTCTTCCGAGTTCCAGCTTATTTTGACCTCGTCTCGATCTCGATTTGCAAATGAAGCTTGTATCGAAACAGTTTGATTGTTCACTTCAACTTCTGCTTCAAGAATTTCGGTTGTTTTCCACTTTTTTTTGTTACCAATAACACACTCCCAAACACTCTCTTTCTTGGCTTCCATTGCCAAAGAAATCACAGTACTTGGGCTTACAGGATTTAGCAAAAAAACCTCTATAATCGCTCCCGTTTCTCTTTTGAAAAACATTCGTGCGGGAATTACTTTGGTGTTATTGAGCACCAAATGGGTGTTTTTTGGCAATATATCTACAACATCACTGAAACGATGATGCGACATGTTTTCCTGATTATAAACCAAAAGCTTTGAGCTATCCCGGGGTTCTACAGGATATTTGGCTATACGTTCGTTGTCTAATACGTAGCTGTAATCTGAGATTTTGATCTGCATCAATCCTCTGGGGTTGGGTTAGAAAAAAGTAATCGGAGCGGAACGAAGAATAAAAGTATCATAAGAACAAAGACTCCAAAAATAAGCAACCAATTGTAATTGAAGTCTAACATTTGGCCCTTTTGCGAATTGATATTGTTCAAACCTAAAATCACAAATATCAAATAAGTGTTTACAAACGCTAAAAAAGCTGAAAACCAGCCCGTTATTAAAGTTCGCAAAGCAGTTGGTTCGTTGGCCCATGCACTGCTAGAGTTCAATCCTTTAAAATCGATTTTTAAAAGAAGTCCTTTTAGTAAATCCATCAGAATATTTATGGCAAACACAACACCTACTGTCCAATAAAAAAACTGCTGTTTGTTGATAAATCTGTTGGGGTAGCCTTGGTCGTCGTGCCCAATAGCGATGGAATCTGGTAAGTTTGTGTAACAAAAAAGAATAACGGCAGTTATGATAATCACGGAGGCAACCCTCCAAAACTTAAAAAATATATTTGTCATATTGAGACTTTCGAATAAATGTATCTAATTTTATTCTTTTATAATTAAACTTTTGTCTTGTCGAAATGTTTCACAAAGGTAGGGTAGAAGGTCCTGCATATTTATTAAATTGAAGAAAAAATGTCAAAAATTTATACAAAAACAGGCGACAAAGGTACCACCTCGCTAATTGGTGGCACGAGACTGCCGAAAGACCACATAAAAATTGAAGCCTACGGAAGTGTTGATGAACTCAACGCCTGGATTGGCGTATTGGCTGACGCACCCGAGAATAAGGAACGCAATGCTTTTTTGAAGGAAATTCAGGACAGGCTCTTTACGATTGGGGCTGAATTGGCCTCAGAGACAGATCAAAACAAGCAAAAACTGCCTGAACTTTTCGAAAGCGACATAGAGGTTTTAGAAAAAAAGATGGATTTGTATAATGAGGTGATCCCCACACTAAGAGCTTTTGTCCTTCCTGGTGGACATTCTCTAGTTTCTTTCGCTCATGTGGCACGAACAGTTTGCCGAAAGTCAGAACGTCAGGTTATAACTTTATCTCACAACGAAGAAGTTAATCCTTTGATTATTAAATATTTAAATAGGCTTTCGGATTATCTTTTTGTGCTTTCAAGGAAAATCACGCAAGAACAAAACGCCCCTGAGATTGCTTGGAAACCGAGGTGAACCCCGTATATTCATTGAACACGGATTTTACGGATTGGTCCGCAGCGGCGGCCGCACGGACAGGCTTTTAATTTATCATATTTCTATAATTGAAAGCTAAGGCACAAAGACGCCAAAAAATAATCATTTCTTGGTGTGTCTAAAGTCACAGTCAAAAATGTTTCAATATGATCATTTCGATATATTTCGTCAAAGTTCTGCTTTAGCTTTTTTTGAAATCTAATACGAATGTTTTTAAGTAAAATTCATGCTGCTTTGTTTTTTGGTCTTATTTAATAGACGTTCGACTTGGTACAATCCGTGCGACCGTCGCTGCGGTTTAATCCGTGTACCCAAAAATCACTCCACATTCAAGAATCCAAATCTTTTTGGTCGATGGAAAGCTGGCGATTCGCCTGATAGTGTAGAATTCCAGCATACAAAATCACAAGTTTCAGCATCGCAGGCCCAGTTGGCATCTGCGTGAGATTGATTTGAGCGAATGCGGTAGAAGTTAATTCTGTATTGTCCTTTGGCGTCTTTGCCAATCAATTTCCATGGTATAGATAACTTTCCATTCCAAGAATTTAAAGATTTTGCCGTCTCGTGTATGATTCCAGCATCCTCGTGAACAATCATTCCCTCCAAAGTCTGGGTTTCTTCTCCTAAGCTTGGGTTATTTATGGTGCCCACCCAGAGAGCATTGTTGGGGTTTATTTCTATTTCCAGATAATGTTTGGAGTCTTCGTTTCCCGGACTAATAAACACCTCAAAAACTTCTTGGTTGTACAGTGGGTCGTTGTGAACCGTCATATTGTTTTGCTCAACAAAATCGTCTTGTAGACAATCAAATGTAATGTGTAGGTATTGATTATCAGATTTTAGAGAAACATTGGTTTCAAAATCAGCGGCTTTGCCATCGGTAGAGTGTTTAAAAATTGGGTCTAGATTTACAGGTACTCCGTTGTTTGTTAGGGTTATTTCTTGGTTGGCCATTCTTGTTTTTTCTTTGCTTAAATCAATTTGTAGAAAATTGGTCTGCAAAACTATAAAAAAAACAAGGGAATGACTAAAAGGCATAATATTCTATTTTCTAAAGTATAATTGATAGGTTTTTATTACCATACTGAAGCTGAAGGATGTTCCCTTTGCTTATTTGTAGCTTGGTCAATTCAAATTTACCGTTAATATCTACCAATTCCCGCAAGTACTCCTTTGTATTTTTTTCTTTTATGAGTATTTTCATGGGTGACATGTATTTTTAATATCAGGAAAAATAACTTCTGGATATTTTACCTTCCAGAAGTTATACGTTTAATGCTCATTTGCCCTTTCCTTTTCCTTTTCTACCTTTTCCCTTCATGGTAAGCTCGTTTAAGAAAACGCCCGAGGAGTTAAAACCTAACATTACTTTTGTTCCATCAGCTTTGGTTATTAATACCCCGTATTTTCCGTCGCTTGATTTTCTAGCACTGCTAATTTTAGATCCAGCATAAGTGGTAGATATATAGGAAGTTACGATCGTTGGAAGCGTAGCTATGTCTATTTTTTCACCACCGTGGCCTTTACCCGATACTTCTCTGACAAATTTTCCAGCAGCATCAAATAATAAACCCTTGTGGGTGCTGTTGGTCAAAACAATGTGCACTGCAATTTTTCCAGAGTCTGATTGAGCGGCACGTTTGATAGTGGCACCAACATAGTTAGTTGAAATATAAGAGGTTACACTTGCCGGTAAAGCTGATGCCTCTATTTCGGTCATGTCGTGCTTTTTGCCATGTCCATGTTTGCCACCATGGCCTGAGCTATCGGCAGTGGCCAAAAACATAAAATCGGCATAAGCAGAGTCGTCAGAAGTTTCGTTTGGTGATAGTCCGAGGTTTTCGCATGATGTAAAACCTACCAATGCACTACAAAGAGCTAGAATTAATACTTTTAAATTTTTCATAAGAAATAGAAAATGATTTGATGTTGAAACTGTAAGAACTTCTTACAAGTAAATTTTTACCATGGAATACAGGTTTGATTTAAAAAATCCCAAAAGGTTTAATGGCCTTTCAGAAATACTATACGGTTTGTTTTTTTTTATGTTGCCTAGGCTTGAAAAAAAATATTTTAATTACCTTGGCAACGATTCCTATCTGCAATTGCGTATACATTTGTACAAAAGAGAATTCCAGTATAATATAAAAGAAAGCCTTTGTGATATTTAAAAGAAACAAATCTTTTGACTTACTGAAAGTGTTGGAAGGATGTAGGGCAGACAGCGGGTCGGCCCAAGAGCGTCTTTTCGAACAATATTATGTCTTGGCCAAAAGGATATGTTTGCGATACGCCGGGTCGAGCGACGAAGTCGACGAAATGGTGAACGATGGTTTTTTGAAGGTTTTTGCTAAAATAAAAATGTACGACGCCAATCAGTCTTTTGAGGCGTGGTTTCGGACGGTTTTGGTAAGGACTTGCATAGATTATTATCGGCGTAACAGTCCAAAAGTAAGTTTGATAGACATCCAAAATGCCCCGCCAATCGAAAGTAATGATGGGCTTATTGAGCGGATGTCGGCAGAAGATATATTGGAGTTGGTCCAAAAACTTCCTCCGTCTTATCGAATGGTTTTTTCGCTCTACGCGGTTGAAGGGTACTCTCATGCCGAAATAGCCGAGATGCTCAATATCAATGAAGGTACGTCAAGATCGAATCTTGTTAAAGCAAGACACAAATTGCAAGAATGGGTAACGCTATATTTAGATGAAAATATAAATCAAAATAATCATGTTTGAGAATAATTTTGATGATGACATAAGAAAAAAGCTTGAATCTGTACGGCCAGCGTATAGCGAGGCAGCTTGGCAGAAGCTCAAACGTTCTCTGCCCATCCCGTGGTACGTGAGTTTTCTGCGAGATTACGGCAGTTGGCTATTCGGAGGCCTAGCAACAGTGGCCTTTTTAGGTTCACAGTACAATAATCAAAGCATTAGAAAAGAAAATAAATTACTGAATGATAAAATCTCTACTATAAACAACTCGCCAGAAACTAAAATCATAACCGACACCGTATATGTTCGGCAAAATGACACTGTGTATGCCACGCGTTATGTCACACGATATATACAAGTAGGTGATCAGTACGTGGAAGATGATATCTTGAGGTCAAAGAACAAAAATAAGATTTTAGCCGAGAAAAGCAAGCTAAAAGTTAAAGAGGAGGGAGGTGCAGAGGATAAGTCAGTGTTGGGTTTCAAATCTAAAATTGCCAAAAATAAATCAAATGATTCAGAAACTGATCTGCTAGATAATATAGCTGCGAGCAAGGCTGTTTCGGTCAAAAGGGCGGTTTCTGATAAAGATTTGGCTGAAACTAACTTGGCCTTTCAGCCTAACCAACAAGTAGATAGGGTTGTAGCGGAGGTTTCGGATGAAAAATCGAAAGCTGCTAAAGTAGAAGATATTTCTGGGAAAACAGAAGAAGAACCTAAGAAGCAGCAAAAGCAAGTTGAAGAATTAATTATTCCAGAAAGCAAGGCGACGCTTCCCACAGATCAAAAGAAGGCCAAGAAGATAGATTTAAGCCGAATAAATGCCAGATTTGGTATTGCAGGCGATTATATGGGCAGAAATTTTAATAGCCTTGGGCCAGCTGTCGAAGTATTTTTGGGTGAAAGATTTGCTATTAATACTGGTCTTCTGATTACAGGTAAAAAGGAGTTTGAGTATAAACTTTTGAAGGATTTTAACATGATTACCGGTAAAAAGTTTGAGGATAGATATAAGCCGTATCTTCCTATTAAACCTGGGAAAATTCAAGATATCGAGATAGAAATATCTAGTATAAAGTTGCCAATATACCTAAGTTATTATGTTCCATTACGTAACCATTTGGCCTTTATGTTCAGTACAGGCACTAAACTAGACCTTTCGGTTATAGAAACGGTCAAATTTAAAGGACAGGAAATCGATGGTTCATTGGATTACAACAAATTCGAAAATCAGTATAAACCGAATATTTTTAGTAATTTATTCTACGGAATGGGCGTGCAGTATCAGTACAAACGTTTCGTTGGTCAGATGACGCCGTATTTTGAGTTTCCGTTTAGGCAGGCTTCCTATTTAGTGCCTCCAAAGAAATTCGGGGTGAATGCTTCCTTGAAGTTTTCTTTGAAAAAATAATAAATATGAGAATCCAAAATCCTGCTTTTTGAATATCGAAAGCAGGATTTTTTTGTTTTTAACTCAAATAAAGGCTTAAAATTTAGTAGATTTGCAGACTTTTTGGCGTTGCGGAGACGTTTCAAACATAAATAAAACAAAAATGCACTCCATTCGTATATTTATTCTTTCTTTTTTGTGTCTTCCGGTTTTAGGACAAATCAAACCGCGATTGTTTGAGTTCGGCCCCAAGGCCGGTTTACTGGTGAACGGCATAGCTACATTGGACACCGTAACGTTTAAAAAGAAACTATCGATAGGTTATCAAGGGGGTATTTTTACGAGATTTAACTTTGGGCCCTTGAGTTTACAACCTGAGCTGGTTTATCAGGTTAAGGGAGGTAGCACCACAGCTCCCACACAGGCCAAGTATTCTTATAAATACATTTCTACACCTCTTATTGTGGGTTATACACCCATAAAAGGTATCTATTTTGAGGCGGGTTATGAGCCAAGTTGGGCTTTAAACACAGGATACAAAAAGGATGGTCTCACTATCTACGGTCCAGACGTAGCTACGGATAAAAGTTTGATAATAGGTACAAGAATAAACATGTTAGACATGGTTTCTTTGTTTAGTTTAAATATTCGTTATACCCACGGTCTCCAAAATGTGAGTACTTCTAAACAAGGACTTACCCCGCTTGACTTCAGAAATAGAAGCGTTCAGTTATCTGTAACCTATACGTTTTCAGAGTATTATCTCTGGAAAAAGAAATTCGGCGTAAAGAAAAAGAATTAATTATAAATGAGTTTTATAGAAGAATTACAATGGCGGGGCATGCTTCATCAGATGATGCCTGGCACCGCCGAGCAATTAGACAAAGAAATGACCTCGGCTTACATAGGTTTCGACCCAACGGCCAAATCACTCCATATAGGCAACTTAGCCACCATTATGCTTTTGGTACATTTACAAAGGGCAGGGCATAAGCCTTACGCCTTGGTGGGTGGAGCCACCGGAATGGTGGGTGACCCATCGGGCAAATCTGCTGAGAGACAGTTTTTAGACGAAAATATCCTTAGAGAAAATCAGGAAGGGATACGAAAGCAGCTGGAGAAATTCTTAGATTTCAATTCGAGAGCTAACAGTGCCGAAATGGTCAATAACTACGATTGGTTCAAAGATTTTGGTTTTTTGCAGTTTTTGAGAGAGGTAGGTAAATATTTGACTGTAAATTATATGTCGAGCAAAGATTCTGTAAAAAACAGAATAACGACGGGTATTTCTTACACTGAATTTACTTACCAATTGCTTCAAGGTTACGATTTTTATCATTTGTATAAGCACAAAGGCGTAAAAATACAAATGGGCGGCTCGGATCAATGGGGAAACATCACCACTGGAACTGAACTAATTCGTAGAAAAGAAAGCAACGACGGCTCTGATGCCGAAGGCGATGTAGAATATTCGGCTTACGCACTTACCACGCCATTGGTTACTAAGGCTGACGGTACGAAATTCGGAAAGTCTGAAGGTGGAAACGTTTGGTTGGATCCAAACATGACTAGCCCGTACGAATTCTACCAATTTTGGATAAATCAAGCTGACGAAGATTGCAAGAGGCTTATGAGAGTTTTTACACTTTTAAGCAAAGAAGAAATAGAAAAACTAGAAGCAGAACATACAGAAGCTCCACATTTGAGATTGGTTCAAAAGGCTATAGCTGAAGATGTTACCACCCGTGTTCATGGCAAAGAACAATATGAATTGGCTGTGAAAGCTTCAGAAGTATTGTATGGAAAGGCAACGTTAGAAACCTTACAAAGTCTGGATGAATATACCTTCAAAAAGATATTCGACGGAGTACCGCAAACTACTATCTTAAAAGCGGATTTTGACGCTTGCCCATCACTGCTCGACTTGATATCGATAAGTACAAATGGAGAAATATATGCATCAAAAGGAGAAGCCAAGCGAGCCTTGCAAGGCAATGCCGTTAGTATAAACAAAGTAAAAACACAAGACGAAAAAATGCCTGTTTCTGAAATTAGCCTGCTCTCTGACAAGTATATTTTGATAGGTAAAGGGAAAAAGAATCATATTGTGGAGGTGGGGTAATATTCCTCTGAACATAGTTTTATAGATGAAGCCATTCAGTTTTGAGTGGCTTTTTTTGTAGGTAAATTGTGTAAATTCGCGATTTGCAAATCGCGAATTACTCCTCCAACCCCCTCAAATACCGTTCAGGATTATCCATAAAAGCCTTGGTGAGTTGGTAATGTGGTGTATCGGTATAATTTATTTCTGAAATGGTATTGTTCTCGAAATGCAGAATTTGGGCTTCTTGCATGGCCATAATGATGGGCGAATGGGTGGCGATGATAAATTGTGAACCTTTGTTTTTTACTGCCTCCTGAATCAAGACAATCAAACTTAACTGCCGGGCAGGGGAGAGGGCAGCCTCGGGTTCGTCTATGAGGTAAAGGCCTTTGCCAGTAATGCGGGTATTGAAAAACTTTAGAAAACCTTCGCCATGGCTCATAGCGTCCAGGTTTTCGGTGTAGCGGTCGGTTATTTCTTTTCTTTCACTCAGCAATGGACTAAGAGCCAAGTTAATGTCTCCGCCCGTCCAAGTTTCTCTAATTTCCTTTATTTCTGAGTCAAGTTCTGCGATACTTCTTAAGATATTTTTTACAAAGCCTATAAAATCTTCTGCTCGTGCAAAGAAACCTCGGTTGGTTTTTTCAATAAATTTCAGTGAGAGCATTTTGCCCAAAGCACGTGCGGGTTCCATTAAAGGGTCGTCTGTGATACTGATTCCTCCGGCAGTGGGTACACTTGAGGCATACGCAATGGCTTCCAGAAGTGTCGATTTTCCTGAGCCATTTTCCCCAACAAAAAACGTAACGGACTTTTTGAGAGATATGTAATCCAGATTTTTTACTAGTTCGAGATTAAAAGGAAATTCCTCCGTTTCAGGTAGGTTTCTTAATCCAAAACTCTGTAAAATCATGCCAATTGCCTTTGAGTTTGAAGAGAACGGGCAGCTTCAACAATACCGTCAGCATCGTATCCGCATTCAGCGTACAATTGATATTGCTCGCCATGTTCCACTAATCTGTCAGGAATTCCTAGGCGTTTTACTTTAGCGGAATAGCCATGATCAACCATAAACTCCAAAATAGCTGAGCCAATTCCACCTTGTAAACAACCATCTTCTACCGTAATTATTTGATCAAATTTCTCAAAAACTTCGTGAAGCAGGGCTTCGTCCAGTGGTTTGGCAAAACGCATGTCGTAATGGGCTACGCTGAATACAGGCTCTAGAATATCTATGGCTTTGGTAACTTCGTTACCAGTTGGACCAAAACTCAAAATCGCCAAGTCGTCACCATCTTTCAACTTACGTCCTTCACCTACTTTTATTTCTGAGAAGGGTTTCCTCCAATCTGGCGTAACACCTTCACCGCGAGGATATCTGAGCGTTATAGCTTCGCCACCAGCTTGAAAACTATCCGACTGGGCCAGAAACATGAGGTTTCTTAATTCTTCTTCGTTCATGGGTGATGCCACTACCATGTTGGGTATACAACGCATAAACGCTATATCATAAGCACCGTGGTGTGTTGGGCCATCAGCACCAGCAAATCCAGCTCTATCTAGACAGAAAATTACAGGCAAATTTTGAATACAAACGTCATGAATGACTTGATCATAAGCCCTTTGCATAAACGAGGAGTAAATGTTACAGTAAACGGCCAAACCTCTCGTAGCCATTCCGGCAGAGAGTGTAACGGCATGTTGCTCTGCTATACCCACATCAAATGCTCGGTTTGGCATGGCTTTCATCATGATATTCAAAGAAGAGCCTGAAGGCATGGCGGGTGTGATGCCTACAATTTTCGAGTTTTTCTCGGCCAATTCAACAATGGTATGACCAAAAACGTCTTGATACTTTGGTGCAGTTGGATGAGTAATAATTTTTTTCTTGATTTCACCCGTTACTTTGTCAAAAAGGCCTGGTGCATGCCATTTGGTTTGGTCGAGTTCGGCTGGTCCGTATCCTTTACCTTTTACTGTGAGTACATGAAGGATTTTAGGCCCAGGAATATTTTTCATATCCTTCAATACCGCCACAAGATGATCTATGTCATGCCCGTCTATAGGGCCGAAATATCTTAGATTTAATGCTTCGAAGAAATTGCTTTGACTGAGCAAGGCACCTTTCATGGCGTTTTCTACTTTTGCTACAATGTCTCTGGCACTTTGGCCAAACTTGCTCATTTTGCCTAATAAATTCCAGACTTCGTCTTTAACTTTGTTGTAAGTTTTGGAAGTGGTGATGTCTGTCAAATATTCCTTTAAGGCACCCACATTGGGGTCAATGGCCATGCAGTTGTCGTTCAGAATAATCAACAAGTTGGCATCGTTGATTGAGCCCGCGTGGTTCATTCCTTCGAATGCTAAACCTGCAGTAAGAGCTCCGTCACCAATAACTGCCACGTGCTGTCGGTGTTTTTCGCCATTGTGCAATGACCCCATGGCCATGCCCAAAGCCGCAGAAATGGAAGTAGAAGAATGACCAACTCCGAAAGAATCATATTCGCTTTCTTTTCTTTTAGGAAAACCAGAAATACCACCATAGATACGATTGGTGTAGAATTTATCTTTCCTACCAGTCAGGATTTTATGACCATAGGCTTGGTGACCCACATCCCAGATGAGCTGATCGTCGGGTGTGTTTAATACATAATGCAGGGCTACTGTAAGTTCTACTACTCCCAAACTAGCTCCAAAATGTCCACCATGAACCGAAACCATATCAATAATGTACTGTCTCAACTCTTGGCAAACCTGATGCATCTGGTCTGGCCTTAGCTTTTTTAAATCTTCCGGCAAATTTATGTCTTTCAGAAGATCACCTTGGGTTATTAGCATAATGCGTTTAATTATTTAATTCTAACTTTTTGCAAAGCCAAAATGTTTATTAGTTTCCGTCGACTAGTCTTTTCGCTGACTAGCTTTATATAATCTGTTTTTTTCTTCTTTGGTTAGGCTTTCATAGCCTCCACCTTTATTTATTTTATCTAAAAGAAAGTCTACTTCGTCTTGATTTGGTGTATTCCTATCATCAAAAAACTGACCTCTACTGTATTCTCCAACAGGGCTATATTTTTTCACAACGGCTTTTTTCTTAGGTTGGCCAAGTTTGGAGAACCAAGCAAAGAAAAGTTCAATAGGTTGGGTAATGTTCAGTCCTGTTCTCAAGAATTTTATCTGTAAATAACCAAAGGTCGCCGCTCCAAGATTCAAAACTCCGGCGTGCGGATTAAACAACAAAGAAAGTATCAGAAAAGATATCGCTACGATTCGTAGTTTGATAAAAAACCTGAAAAACATGAGTTCGTATTCTGGCAATAGAGCCACTGCGGCAAACATTACAGCATAAATACCAGCCGAGGCACCGTAAAGAAGGGTTGTATTGGCTTGATTTCTATTTAAAATATTCAAGATAGCCCACAAACCCATATAAAAAAACACCGAAAAGATAGCACCCGTAACATACACAATCATGGTTTTTCGTCCACCTAAAAAGTCAACCAATATGTTGCCAAACCAGAATAAAGCTAGTCCGTTAAACAATACGTCTAAAATAGTGGAGTTAGTAAATGGGAAGATGAGGAGTGACCAAGGGCGTTGGATTAGTTCTATAAATGAGGAACTTACGTAAATATTTTTTTGAAAAAAGACTTGGTAAATACTTGGGTCAGCAAAAAAAGTGAGACTAAATTTTAGAACTACTAAAAAAAGGAACACAAAAATGTTAAGCAGGATCAACTGTATGACCTGATTATTATTTTTTTTAAAAGCATTCAATATGTCCGAAAATACACTTCTCATCAGCAATGTTATTGAACGAAAACGAATACGAATTTAAGAATAATTTCTTTTCGAAAAGCCAAAAAACTTTAATAAAATAAATCCAGTCAACAAACCACCTAAATGTGCGAAATGGGCAATGCCCGATTGTAGGCCTGCTGTGCCTTGAACCAATTCATAAACACCATACAATGCAACAAAATACTTCGCTTTTATTGGAAACGGGAAAAACAAAAGCATCATTTCTACATTTGGAAAAAGAAAACCAAAGGCCATCAGTATGCCGAATATAGCACCTGAAGCTCCGACCATTGGGATTTGTGCTTGCCTTAGGTATTCCAAGCTATCAATGGATATTTTGGACATTTCGTAAAAATCTAATGCCGAGTTTAACAAAGCCGCCCCAACGCCACAAACGATATAATACGTTAGAAACTTCTTAGAACCCATAAATGTTTCGAGAGCCGAGCCGAAAATAAATAAACCAAACATGTTGCTGAAAAGATGACCTATTCCGCCATGTAAAAACTGATAACTAACAAACTGCCAAGGCTTAAAGAGAGGGTTGAACAGCTCAGGTGAGTTGGGCAATAGAGGATTAAAAAAAGCAAAATATTGATGTATAAAGTTTACGGAATAAAGCATCGAAAAAATATGCACTCCCACATTAATAATCAAAAGGTTTTTCACAATCGGTGTTATTCTATCAAACATATTTTTTGTTTTTGATATTTAAAGAAATTTCAAGTGCAATTGGTTCAAAATTTTTCAATTCAGCAACAAGTTAGCTATTTTTTCTAAACTTAGGATGCTCATTACTGGTTTGCCGTCAGGGCTGACCGAAGGCATGGAGGTTTCAAAAAGTTGGTTTATGAGGCTGGACATTTCAAGTTTTGACAAGAATTTGGCCATTTTACTGGCATTTCTTTTGGCCAAAGTCTTAGCCAAAGCCTCTTTTTTGTCGACCTTCTGATTGTTTTCATTGATCTTATATTGTTCAATGATGCTCTTGAATAGCACGCCCTCGTCTTCGTCCATAAATTGGCTCGGAACACCATTTATGAGGTAGGTATTCTGCCCAAACTCCTCCACATTAAAGCCGATGTTTCGAATCATATCGATGATTTCAAAACTCATGGCATAGTCTATGGCGGTTAAAGTTACCGTTTTGGGAAACAAAAGTTGCTGTGAGGCATTCGGTTGGGTGCTTATTTCTTTGAGATATTTTTCATAGAAAATACGTTCGTAAGCGTTTTGCTGGTCTATTAGCATCAGTCCACTCTTTACTTGTGCTATAATGTATTGAAAATGAACTTGTATTGCGTTGATATCGCTGCCATCTTTGGGCAATTGTACTAAGTCTTCTACTCTGTTGGCTTTACTGCTAAAGACAATTTGTTGGCTTTCTTCGTCTTCTTGATTTATTTTTGAACCGAAACCCTCAAATAACTTTTCCCAGTTACTTCGGTTACTTTTTTCATTTATCTCACTCAAATTTCTTGGCTCTCTTTCGAAGTTCGACATGGCAGTTCTGGCATCCATTCTGACATTTTGTGTTTCAAAACTTGGCGAAGGAGATTTTTGTGTTATAAAGTTTCCGATGTTTATATCTGCCTCAAAATCAATGCTCGGTGTAAGGTTATATACACCGATGGCCTGTTTGACTGCCGACCGCAAAATAGCATAAATGGCTTTCTCGTCATCAAATTTAATTTCTGTTTTGGTGGGGTGAATATTGATGTCAATATGGCACGGGTCTATTTCTATAAACAATGCATAAAATGGATGTGTGCCTTGGGGTATGGTGGACTCAAAAGCTCCTGTGACTGCGTGATGCAAGTAGCTACTTTTTATAAAACGTTTATTTACAAAGAAATACTGTTCACCTCGTGCTTTTTTTGCCGTTTGTGGATTGCCTACGTAACCATTTATTTTTATAAAACTTGAGTCGATTTGGCACTGAGCAAGTTGGTCCCTATAGCTTTTATCCAACACATCCACTATACGTTTGCTGAGTTTAGCCTCTGGTAAATTATAGATTTCAATGTCGTTGTGAAAAAGCGAAAATTGAACCTCAGGATGGGCGAGGGCAATTCTTTGGAACTCCTCAATGATGTGCTTCATTTCTACGGGATTACTTTTGAGGAAATTTCGCCTCGCCGGCACATTGAAGAAAAGATTTTTAATAGAGAGATTGGTGCCTTGCGGGCTTTGCACAAACTCTTGAGTTTTGAGGTCTGAGCCTTCTATTTTTATAAGGGTTGCCAGTTCGTCTTCGGGTCTTTTGGTTCGTAGTTCAACTTGTGCTACGGCGGCTATAGAGGCAAGGGCTTCACCTCTAAATCCCATTGTTCGGATATTAAAAAGGTCAGCTGATTCCTTTATTTTAGAGGTGGCGTGTCTTTCAAAACACATGCGGGCATCGGTTGGTGACATGCCAAGTCCGTTGTCTATGACTTGAATGAGCTGTTTTCCAGATTCTTTTATTATAAGTTGAACTGAAGTCGCTTTGGCGTCAATGGAGTTTTCCATAAGTTCTTTCACCACCGAAGCAGGCCTTTGTACCACCTCACCTGCGGCTATTTGGTTGGCTATCGAGTCTGAAAGAAGTCTTATTACGTCCATTTACTTTTTGTTAAAAATTAAATGGCAAAGGTCAGGAATTTGGGAGGAAATTCCGAATTGCTAACAGAAGATATTTAGGAATGCTCAAAAAATAAGCCGTTCTTATTTTCAAAAAACAATAAAACGCCCTGTTCTAATTTATTTTTCACTTTGCTAAGCGATACTTTGGGTTCGGATGCTCTGTTCCAACAAAATCCATCTTTGATTGGAATAGGATAGCCGTTTTTTTCGAAAATCTTGTCGAAGATAGCATTAAAGACATTGTCACAATCTTTTTCTGTGTTCATGAAGACATCCACTCGAATTTTTTCGAGCTTATTAAAAACACTCTTGAAGTACAAGATATCAATGGTCTCCATTTTAGAATTTGTAAAAGAAACACATACGTAGTCTTTTTCTCTTTCGAAAACTTTAAATCGTTCTTTCGAGATAATTTCGTCTAGGTCTTGGCCAAATGAAAAACCTCGGAAAATTCCATCAACGGAATCAAAGATTTTATTTGTTAGCTTTTCGATGGTTGAATTAACCCTCATCTTTTTAGGGTAAGTTAAGGCTAGTGTGTTCAATTTTTATTTAATGGGTTTGTTGAAATCATTGCTAAAGAACTAATAAGAAGTATTTTGTTGATACTAGGGTTTGTTTTTTACATATCTCGCGAAATCCCAAAGAAGAATTTCTTTTCTCCCATTTGGTTTATCGAATAATACATTCTCAGGTTACTATTGTACCACGTAACAATATCCAAGCCAAATCCACCACCACTTAAAAATTTGTTAGCTAATTTAGAATTACTATAAATAGGGAAGTAGTTTTTGATGTAACCACTATCGAAGTAAAGGTTGGGGTATATGGCCAAAGGAAGTGTGCTGAATTGAGAAAGTTTTATGACTTTTTTAAGGTTAAATTCTCTTTTAAATAATTCGTATTTGATTGTGTTTCTCCAAAGCCCGTAGTGTTGGCCGTCTATCACATATAATTCGTAACCTCTCACTAAATTGTTAGAAAAACCGAGTCCGGTTATTAATGGATATTGTTGTTGGCGTGGTGTAGAGATCTTAGCTCTAAGGCTTGTTTCCCAATATATAGATTTGTTAAGCGGTTTGTAATAAGAAAAAAGCCCAAAAATGTTGGTTTGATTATAATCTTTTCTTACAAAAAAATTGCTGAATTGTGTATAAATAAATTTGCCATTTAAAGGATATTGGCGATTGTCTCGTTGGTCAAAGCGGTAGTCATAGGTAAAACTAAATACCTGTTGATTGGAAGTGTTTGTTCCAAAATAGTTGGGGTTTAGTTTATTAATGGTATCGGCTATTGATGTGTTCGTATAGCTTAGGTTTATAGAATGAAAATGATAGAGGGCATTGCGAAGTCTAAGTTCAAAAATGGCTCCCTTGCGTTCTCTCATGCGTTTTTCACTTGCAAAAAAATCTAATTTATCGTTCCAAGTGCGGTAGGCCATCGTGCGTTGAGTGGAGTAAAATACGCCAGCTCTAATGCCAATTCTTTTACGTTTGTCTATGTAAGGTTTGGCGTAAGATAGCTCTAAGTAAGGCACAAAACCACCCATTATTTTAGCTTTTAGTTGGTCGTTATTTCCCGAAAGGTTGAAGTGCTTGGCATTGATACCATAGGTCAGTCTGGTGAGGTCGCGGTTGCGTTCATACCACCATTCATTAAAGCTTCGGTCTGCCAGTAGGACCTCTGGCAGCACTACTAAGTACCATCTTTCTTTCAAGACTATGTAAATATTTGTGAGTTGTGCGTTGGTGTCGTAAAGAATATTTACGGTCAGAAAAAGGTTAGTGTTGTTGAGGTTTTGCTTGCTTTTTTCTATATATTTTTCGATTTCGGTGGCAGATAAGCTGTCTCCTGTTTTAAAATTCAGTTCTCGAAGTATAATTTCTTCCTTGGTCTTGGAGTTGCCTGAAACCTCTATTTTGTTAATTTTAAGAAGGTTTTGGGCATTTAGGGTGCTACCAAATAATACAATCAAAACAAGACTTATTTTGCTAATTATGCTTCCAATATTCATCCTTCAAATCTTTTCCACTACAAGCCAAATCACAAACTTAGGCAATTAAATTTCAATAATTGTTTAAATTAATAAATTGGAATGTAATTTTTTTAATTTGTTTTGTAAAAATACTAATACTTGAACCTATGACTATGAACTTTAAACAAAAACTGACTTTCGCTAATATCATCAACATGAACGTCGGTTTTTTCGGCATTCAGTATAGTTTTGGCCTCCAACAGAGTGCTGTAAATCCCATTTATGACATGCTTGGAGCTAGTCCTGACCAAATTCCGATTTTGAATCTCGCTGGTCCAATGACGGGTCTGTTGATTCAACCTATCATAGGAGCAATGTCTGATAAAACTTGGTCGCCGAAGTTTGGAAGAAGAAAGCCTTATTTTTTGATAGGTGCGGTCATGTGTAGTTTGGCTTTGTTCCTTTATCCTTTTAGCAGTTCGCTTTGGATGGCCGCTGGTCTTTTGTGGCTCCTTGATGTGGGCAATAATACTGCCATGGAGCCTTACAGGGCATTTATAGCAGATAAGCTCGATGCCTCGCAGCAACCAACGGGTTTTCAGGCTCAAAGTTTCTTTACTGGCTTAGGTCAAACCTTGGTCAATTTGTCCATTTTTGTTTTCCCCTTGATTTTTATTGGCACCAAGGGGTCATTGCCCACATGGGTTTATGCGTCGTTTTTTTTAGGTGCTGTTTGTTCTTTGGTTTCAGTTTGGTGGAGTATGCGAACCACCGAGGAAATTCCCCCAAGTGAGGAAGAATTGGCGGAGATGAAAACTTCTCCACTTAGTCTTTTAACACCATTCAAAGAGATACCTAAAGCAATAATGGAAATGCCAAAAGTCATGTGGCAGTTGGCTTTAGTATATCTTTTTCAATGGTACGCTTTGTTTTGTTATTGGCAAAATTCAGCCAAAAGTATTGCTCAGTCGGTTTATAAAACCAATGTTTATAAGGATAATCCAGTTTATAATGAAGCAGTAAGTTGGTCTGGTTTAGTAAATGGCTGGTATAATATCGTGATGTTTTTGGTGGCATTTAGTTTGGTATTTTTTGCAAAAAAATATTCTCCAAAAATGGTTCATGCCTTTTGCTTGGTTTTAGCCGGGATTGGCTTTTTGGCTTTCCCGATGATTGAGAACAAATACCTACTATTTCCTGCCATTACGGGTTTTGGTATCGGTTGGGCAAGTATGATGGGCATTCCTTATTTGATAGTACTTAGTTCCATACCGAAGGAAAGATATGGTGTTTACATGGGAATTATCAATATGATGATTGTAATACCGATGCTGATTCAGACACTTTCTTTTGGCTACATTTTAAAGAATTTCCTTGGTAATGACCCTCGAAAGGCGATTACTTTTGCTGGCGTTTTGTTACTGATTTCTGCTTTGGCTACAATGTTTATAAAAACTGATAAAAAAGTGGAGATGGGTAATATCTCGATGTCTGGCGGTGGTCATTGATTTTCAGATAAGCCAATGTGAAAAAAGCATGATTCTATTGTGTAATCACGGTTTTTGAGCTCATGAGGTCATTAAATTGTCGTAAGTCATAAATACAACGGTGCATTTTTGTACTTTTGCATTTTATTGTAGAATATAAAAATATACAGAAGAAATGAATTATTCGCTTTCGCAAGTGCCCGAGCGTACGGTTCAACCTCGAAATGAAGGCCTTACCATGGTTATGGATAAAGGCCTGAGCATTAGAGAAGCCGAAGATATGCTGAGCATCTCATCAAATTATATTGATATAGTTAAACTAGGCTGGGCAACCTCCTTCGTTACACCAAATGTCCATGAAAAACTAGCTGTTTATAAAGCCGCCAATATACCTGTTTATTTTGGGGGTACCTTGTTCGAAGCATTTGTAGTGCGTGGTCAGTTTGAAGAATACATGCGTGTTTTAGATCAGTTTGGTTTGGAATATGCTGAGGTTTCTGATGGCTCCATAACTTTGCCACATGAGGAAAAGTGTCATTATATCAAAGAGTTAGCAAAAAGAGGCAAGGTGCTTTCTGAGGTGGGTTCTAAAGATGCCGAAAAGATTTTTGCTCCATACAAATGGATAGAAATGATGAAGGCTGAGTTAGAAGCTGGTGCTTGGAAAGTAATTGGTGAAGCTCGTGAAGGTGGAAACATCGGCCTTTACCGTAGCTCAGGTGAAGTAAGACAAGGTTTGGTAGACGAAATAATTCATGCTATTTCGGCTGAGAAAATCATTTGGGAGGCCCCGCAAAAATCGCAACAAGTATATTTTGTAAAATTGGTGGGAACCAACGTCAATCTCGGAAACATTGCCCCGAATGAGATTATTCCTCTTGAAACTATTCGTTTGGGTTTAAGGGGAGATACTTTTGCGACTTTTCTGACTGATGACGTAAAAAAGAAGTATAAACTGGGAAGATATTACCAAGATGACCGCATTAGACAAGACGACTAGTATATGGAATTGATACATTTTTTAATGGAGTTTTTAAAAGACCCTCTCACTACTTTGGAAGGTTTTTTGGCAGAATACGACAAGCTTACATATGCTTTACTTTTTCTGGTTGTTTTTGTAGAGACGGGTTTTATCGTAATGCCCTTGTTACCAGGAGATTCTTTGCTTTTTGCGGTGGGTTTATTGGCCGCCACCACTGGTCAGCTAGATGTGGCGATAGTTATTCCATTGCTAATTCTTGCGGCACTTTTGGGCGACAATGTCAACTATTTTGTGGGCAGGCGTTTCAGCGATTTTATAAAGTCAAGAGACAAAATACTTTTTCTTAAACGAGAGTACATAACACAAACAGAGGAGTTTTATATTAAACACGGACCCAAAGCAGTAATAATTGCTCGTTTTATGCCCATCATTCGTACTATTGCTCCGTTTGTAGCGGGTGCGGCGAGTATGAAATATTCAAGATACATCTTGTTTTGTGTAATTGGTGCGGTGTTGTGGGTGACAAGTATAACCATGGTGGGTTACTTGTTAGGAAACAATGTATGGGTGAAAGCCAATTTCGAAAAAGTGGTTTTGGGAATAGTTTTCGTTTCTGTTTTGCCTATGCTTTGGGGGATTTTCAAGGTTAAATTTCTGAATAAAGCATGAAAAAATTTGGCTTAGTTGGTTTTCCGCTTTCGCATTCTTTCTCTAAAAAATATTTTACTGAAAAGTTTCAAGAATTGGGTATTGCTGATACGCATCAGTATGATTTGTATGAGATGGAGAATATTAATGAGCTGAAAAATATCATTAAAAATACGGAAGGTTTGACCGGTCTAAATGTCACTATTCCACACAAACTCAATGTTAAGGCACTTTTAAATGAAATAGACTCAGCCGCCGAGCGTATTGGGGCTGTGAATGTGATAAGAGTTTTAGAAAATAAAACACTGAAAGGTTATAATTCGGATTATTTCGGATTTCGTAAATCTTTAGAAGAGTTTCTGGATAATACGAAAGGCATAAAAGCCCTAGTTTTGGGTAATGGCGGAGCCGCGAGAGCAGTCTGTGTGGCTTTAGAAGATATGGGGATTGCATACAAATTGGTTTCACGGAGAGTAGCAGATGATACCATAAATTATAGGAAAGCTAATGAATTACTAGCCGAAACTAAGTTAATTATAAACTGTACTCCATTAGGTACTTATCCGAATGTGAACAGTTTTCCTGATTTGGATTATGAAAATATCGGACAAGGGCATTTTTGTTACGACTTGGTGTATAATCCATCCGAAACCAAATTTCTGCAAAAAGCCAAGGCCAACGGAGCTAAAGTTATCAATGGTTACGATATGTTGGTTTATCAGGCAGAGAAATCTTGGGAGATTTGGAGTTCGTGAGGATTTTTTAGGCATTGAGGTACAGAGGCATTTAGGCACAAAGGCATTGAGGCGAAAGGCATTGAGGCACAGAGGTATTAAGGCAAAAGGCATTGAGGCAAAAGGCATAGAGGCATTAAGGCGGTTATGCATTAGACGTAATTGATGCAGTAGTTATTAGTATGAATTGAAAGGGTTTTAATTAGATAAATATCATTCATTATTTAAAGATGAAATATACAAAACACGTATTTGTTTGTACAAACGATAAAGAAGCTCCGAAGAAATGTTGCGGAAGCGAGAGAGGAATGGAGTTGGTAAATGCCTTTAAAGAAGGTTTGAAAGCCAAAGGATTAGATATTGAAATTAGAGCTCAAAGATCGGGTTGCCTAGATACTTGCGGCAAGGGCCCATCGGTGGTGGTTTACCCCGAAGGTGTGTTTTATGGCTTTGTTACTCCTGAAGACGTAAATGAGATTATTGAGAAGCACTTGGTGGGCAACGAGCCTGTAGAGCGTTTGGTAATAGGTTAATTTTGCAGATATTATTTTGGTGCCTGATTTTTCTATTCTATTTTGCAATACATTAAAAATGCAAAATATAATAAATTGAAAATCGGGCATTTGTTTTTTGACCTCGATCATACACTATGGGATTTTGAGAAAAACTCCAAGATTTGTATTCGCCAAATCTATGAGCAACACAAATCTATTTTTCCAGCAGAAATAGGATTTGAGGCTTTCTTTCAGAAATTTTCTACCATCAATTCAGCCATGTGGAATCAGCTCGATTTGAGTTTGATCACCCACGAATATCTACGAATTTTCAGATTTCAAAAAGTCCTTCAGGCTCTGGATATAGAAATAGACGAGCAATTTTCCTTAGAACTCAACCAAATGCTTTTAGATATTTTACCGTATCAGCAGCACCTCATGGATGATGCATTTGATACCTTAGAGGTTTTGGCGTCAAGAGATTATAAAATGCATATCATCAGCAATGGTTACCAGGATATTCAAATCAAAAAAATGAAAAGCGGCGGTATTTATCATTTTTTTAATCAAATCATCACCAACGATATCGCAGGTGCCAGAAAGCCAGAAAAGGCTATTTTTGATTTTGCACTTTACAAAGCAGATGCAGACATTGGCAATAGCTTAATGATTGGCGACAATCTGATAGCAGATATTGAAGGTGCTAAAAATGCTGGTTTACGCACCATTTATTTTAACCCTGAAATTGAGGAAAATAACTCGGAAAACATTTCGGAGTTAAAGTATTTGTTAGAAATACTATAGGTTTATTTTATTCATTAGAAAAGCTCATTTCCACTTTCCTGTTCGTATTTATTTTGTCAATATGTCCCATAGTCTTCTTGTCCTTACTCAAAAAATGGGCATGAATAAAACTGTCCTTGTGGGTGTAAATTCCTTGGTGTTTTTGAGAGTAGAAAATGAGTATTTCGCCTTCTATTTGCTCAAAATCATAATCGGCTTGTTTTTTATTTGCTTGATAACCTGGAATATCTGATGAGCGAGGCATTACGATATGTGTGGTTAGTTGATTAAATTCACCTTTGATTTTTATCACAAAAGGCCTTTCAGTGCGATATCCTTTTTCTTTTGCAATGTTCTCAATGTTTTTTTGAAGCTCCTCTAGGTTTCGGCAATTTAGATTTACTTTATACTTTCGCCATTTCGATACATTGGCATAAACAAAAAAAGGAGCTTCCATTTGCCAGTTTTTTGAAACAATACCTTCACCATTTTGCCCAACTTCACTGAAGTAAGGCACACCATCCCAAACGCTTATTTCACCTTGCATTCTACCATAAGGTCCCATGCCAAAAAGATGTTTTTTGTTGGCGATGGAATTTAGGTTTATGTGTGCTGCAAAGTTTTCTTTGCCCATTTCGGTCATCGACCCGATATTTTTAACATTTTGGGCCGAGGTGATAAAAGGGAAAAGGAAT
>CAMCYZ010000032.1 GCA_945885545.1 Spirosoma fluviale | reverse complement strand
TTCCCAGTTTGTTAAAAAATTCGGATTTTTGTCGTTCAATTTTTAGTGTTCCCCTTATGAGGTACGTTTTGGTTTTGTGTTTTCTCACACTTTTTGCTTGTGCCGACCACTCTCGGGAGGGTTATGATATACCTGTGGGTCAAAAACATAATGAGGAAAATCAACATTTGGCGGCTTTGAGCATACTTTCGGATGCCATTAAAAATAATCCGAGCTATCCTGACAATTATTACAAAAGGGCGGTTCTTCAATATGAATTGGGCAATTATAACGACGCTTTAGTAGATATCACGAGAGCAGAGAGATTAAACCCCAATTCGGGTTTGTTTTTGTTTCAAAAAGCCAAAATTCAAAACGTATTGAACGAAAAGGGAGCTTTGAAAAATGCTTTTGATGCCGAAAGTCAGCAGTTCAGTTCTCCTTCGCTTTATGTGCTCATTGCTGATTTGTACCTCAAAGAAAAGAATTTTAGAATGGCTCAGCAATATATGCAAAAAGCCGAGTCCATTTATCCTTACAGCTCAGAGTTGTTTCTAATCAAAGGTAAGTACTACGCCATGCAAAATGACACCGCCACTGCGGTAAACAACTATAAAAGAGCATTGGTACTTCGGCCGCACAGTTTTGAGCCATACGATCATCTTATAAAAATATTTAATAAAGCTCATCTGGTAGATTCAGCACTGACCTACAACGAAAAAGCATTGAAGCGGTTTCCAACAAACCGAGAATTGGTTTATAACAAGGCTCAAATTCTCGAAAATGTAGGTGCCTTAGACAGTGCCACTAAGGTTTATCAGGCTTTTCTGAGGTTGGAGCCTGCACGTTATGATGTTTTAGAAAAAGTGGGTAATATTTATTTGCGTAAAAAAAACTATGCGGCAGCATTTTTGATTTATGACAAATGGAGTAAAGCCGTGCCAGATAATGAAAAAGCCTATCTCCAGGCATCATTATGTTACGAAGTTCAGGAACGCTATATCAATGCCAAAACGTATTTGGAAGGTGCGGTAGAAAAAATGCCAGACAATAAAGCTTTGGCTATGAGATTGAAGTCAGTAAACTACATTTTGGAACAAAAAGTTAATCCATTTACGGACAATACTCAGTAGTTTTATACCAATACTAAAAAGAAAAGGGTGGAAGAAGCCACTGAACAAGAGCCACAAAGGAGAATATTTAATATCGGAAATATAGAAAAAATACAAAAACGGAGTCCAATTACGATAGGTAAAGACACCACTAGAAATTAAGAATATGATGATTAGCGTTACTTTGCCCGATGGCAGCAAAAGAGAATATCAAAAGGGATCCACTCCAATGGATGTGGCTTTATCTATAAGCGAAGGCTTGGCCAGAAATGTGTTGGCGGCCAAAGTTGACGGTCAAGTAGTTGATTTAAACACGCCTTTGGAAAAAAGTGTGGAACTACAATTGCTCACCTGGAACGACACCGAAGGCAAGTCTACATTTTGGCATTCATCTGCTCACTTAATGGCTGAGGCCTTAGAAGTTCTCTATCCAGGCGTAAAGTTTTGGGTAGGCCCACCGGTAGAAAATGGATTTTATTACGACATAGACACAGGCGAAAAAAGTATTTCTTCAGACGATTTTAAGATGATTGAAGACAAAATGTTGGAACTTGCCCGTCAAAAAAACGAGTTTAAGAGAATTCCGATTACCAAGGCCGATGCTTTGAAGTACTTTGGTGACAAAGGAGATGAATATAAGTTAGATTTGCTTTCAGGCCTCGAAGACGGTAATATTACGCTTTATCAACAAGGTAATTTCACTGATTTGTGTCGTGGACCACATATTCCAAATACTGGATTTATAAAGGCAGCCAAAATAATGAATGCCGCTGCGGCGTATTTTAAAGGCGACCAAAACAATAAAATGCTTACCCGTATTTATGGCGTAACATTTCCTAAAGCCAAAGAACTTGAGGAATATCTAACACTTTTGGAAGAAGCCAAACGTCGTGACCACCGTAAACTAGGGGCTGAGCTTGAGTTTTTTACGTTTTCAGAGAAAGTTGGAAAAGGCCTTCCGCTTTGGTTACCAAAAGGTGCCATGCTGAGAGAGCGTTTGGAGAATTTCTTGAAAAAAGCTCAGTTGAGATCTGGCTACTTACCTGTGGTAACTCCGCACATCGGCAGTAAGGCACTTTACGTTACGTCAGGCCACTGGGAAAAGTATGGCGAGGATTCATTCCAGCCCATCAAAACTCCAGAGGAAGGGGAGGAGTTTATGCTAAAACCCATGAACTGCCCGCACCACTGCGAAATTTACAAATCTAAGCCTCGTAGCTACAGAGATTTGCCTTTGCGTTTGGCGGAGTTTGGTACAGTTTATCGTTATGAGCAAAGTGGTGAGTTGCACGGCCTAACGCGTGTGCGTGGATTTACACAAGACGACGCCCACATTTTCTGTGCCAACGACCAAGTGGAGGCCGAATTTATGAAAGTAATTGATTTGGTGCTTTATGTATTCAAATCTCTCGGATTTGATGATTATAGTGCACAGGTGTCGCTGAGAAGTAAAGAGAAAAGTTCGAAATATATTGGTTCTGACGAAGACTGGGACAAAGCCGAGTCGGCCATTATAAAGGCTGCTGACGAGAAAGGTTTGAAAACGGTTGTAGAATATGGCGAGGCGGCTTTTTATGGGCCTAAACTTGACTTCATGGTGAAAGATGCCTTGGGTCGCAAGTGGCAGTTGGGTACTATTCAGGTAGATTATCAGTTGCCTAACAGATTTGAGCTTGAATACACTGGGGCTGACAATCAGAAACATAGACCTGTCATGATTCACCGAGCACCGTTTGGCTCGATGGAAAGATTTATAGCCATTTTGATAGAAAACACGGCCGGTAATTTTCCGTTTTGGCTTTCACCGGAGCAAATTGCCGTTTTGCCAATTTCAGAGAAATACGAGGACTACGCAAACGACGTGTTTTTGAGTTTGCAGGAGCATGACATCAGAGGATATGTGGATCACCGTTCCGAAAAAATTGGCAGGAAAATTCGCGACGCAGAAGTAGCTAAAGTGCCTTTGATGCTCATAATTGGTGAAAAAGAAGCCGCTGAAGGCAAAATATCGCTAAGAAAAAAGGGTGAGGGTGACTTGGGTAGTTTCACTGTTGATGAATTTGTGGCATTCGCCAAAGCAGAAATAAATAAAAATATACCGACTTTTGGTAAAAATTGAAAAGTAAATAATAAATTTGATGAAATTTTAAGTTGTAAGTAGCTTAAAATCTCATATTTAAATTCTTTTATGGCAAAAAACATGAAAAAACCGTATCGTCCACCGGTTAGAAAAGAAGACGAACACAGGATTAACGAAAAAATTAGAGGTGTTGCAGAGGTAAGGTTAGTAGGAGAGAATATAGAAGTCGGAGTTTATCCGTTCGTCAAAGCCGTAGAAATAGCGAGAGAGCAAAATTTGGATTTAGTAGAAATTGTTCCGAACTCTGTGCCGCCGGTTTGCCGAATAGTAGATTACTCTAAGTTTAAATACGAGCAAAAGAAAAAACAAAAAGAACTTAAAGCTAAGCAGGTAAAGACGGTCATAAAGGAAATCAGGTTTGGTCCACAAACCGATGACCACGATTACGAGTTTAAGCTAAAGCACGCCGAAAACTTTTTGAAAGAAAACTCAAAAGTAAAGGCTTATGTGCAGTTTATTGGCCGCCAAATAGTTTTTAAAGAACAAGGATTTAAACTTCTCGAGAAGTTTGTAAAAGCCTTAGAAGAACTTGGAAAGCCAGAAGCACCACCGAAATTAGAAGGTAAAAGATTGAACGTGATTATAGCACCGAAATCTAAAAAGTAATATGAAGCCGACTCAGTGGAGTCGGTTTTTTTTATGTTTTGAAAGGTAAGAGAGGACTCGAATTTTTACTCAAATCTAACCTGTTTCATTTATTTTTAAAGAAAAGCCTTTAAAATGAGTGATTTTTACTCCATTTAAGCTTTTCAAAAAACTGAGCTGACGATGAAGGATACTCAACATATGTACCCGCTAATTCCCTTTTTTCAGAAATCGGGTTTTCAGAATCATAAAAACCAACTCTTTACCTGTTACAAATTTACCTGATATTTGAAATGATTTTTAACGGGGCATACACTTACAGAAAACGCCACCGAAATCACCTGAGTAGCCACTTTGCCGACTTTTATTCCGTATCAGTTTCGTCGAAGAAGCGTTGAGGCTTCCAATCATCAAAAAGACCCTAAAGTAGGAGGGTCTTTCGTGGGTCTTTCTTCTAGATTACTAAATGTTGGCATTAATTCATCGGTTATCTTGAATTAGTCCTTCTAAATTTGGTTTAAAAGTAGCTGATATTGGTATTACTTTGTCTTTTAGATTAATCATATTCCCCTCAATTTTTTGAATATGCGAAATATTTATAATGAATGACTTATGTACCCGAATAAACTGTTTTGCAGGTAATTTTTCTTGTAGTTCTGTCAGCTTATCTAATACCATTAATGGCTTTTCATTAGGCGTATAAATTTTCACATAATTTCCGCTTCCTTCAATGAAAAGAATGTCTGCGAAGTAATATTTGTGGATTTTTTTATCGGCTTTCAAGAATATAAATGTGGGCTCTATTTCTGCCTTTTTATCAAGCCCTCCTGTTGATAATTCTTCACTTTTGGGTATTAAGATTTTATTGACTGACTTCAAAAACCGTTCAAAAGCAATAGGTTTGAGCAAATAATCAATTATGCTGTATTCATAGCTTTCTACGCCATACTCCGAAAAAGCAGAGGTAAGAATAACTTTGGGTGGGTTTTGCAAGGTTTTGAGCATATCCAACCCTGAAAGCGAAGGCATTTTTATATCCAAAAACAAAATATCTATTTTTTCTTGGTGCAATATATTCAATGCCTCAAAGGCATTATTTGCCTTGCCTACTAATTGTAATGCCTCGATTTGCAAGATGTATTTTTCCAAGATTTGTTGAGCAATTGGCTCGTCATCTACAATTAAGCAGTTAAATTTCATATACTTATCTGTAAAATTACTTTAAAAATCCCTTGATTTAGTTCTACTTCCAAAAGATGCTTTTCAGGGTACATTAGTTTCAGACGTCTACATAGGTTTTCTAAACCTGTTCCACTTTTTACTTTTTGTAGATTTTTGTCTATGGAATTTTTAGCTTCAAAAAATAAATCATTGCCTTGTACGGAAAGCGTAAAATGAGCAAAGTTATTTTCCGAAATACTTTGTAAACCGTGTTTGAAAGCATTTTCTACCAATGGAATGAACAATAAAGGAGCAACAAAAATATCCTTTTCTAAACCATAAACATCAAAACGAATATCTGCATTTGCTGGCAATCGGATTTTTTCCAAAACCAAATAATCCTCTAAAAATTTGATTTCCTTATTCAGGCTCACCTTATCTGTTTTGCTACTTTCCAAGACATAACGCATCAAATCGGATAGTTTGAGGGTAATTTCTGCCGCTTGTTCGTTTTGATTTTGGGTAATGAGTCCATAAAGGTTGTTTAATGTATTGAAAAGGAAATGCGGATTGACTTGTGATTTGAGCAAGTCAAGTTCTGTTTTAAGTTGTTCGTTTTCTACTCTTATCAATAATTCTTGTTTGCGTGAATACTCTCTAAAAAGCTTAAATGAGCTTGTGATGACAACAATGAAAAATAAATTGACAAAATGCTGAAAAACTGGAAGAGTAAAAGAGGCATTGCCAGAGGGAAATAGTAATTTTAATATGAAAGCCCCCGAACTAATAGTCACAATAAGAAATAACGAATAAAATATATACTTTTTTTCGAAAAAATACCTTGGAAAAAGTAAATATAGATTTGTATAAACTACCAATCCAGCAACCCCAAGTACTGTAAACCATGAAAGATATTCTTGCGTGGTTGCATCAGGATTTTGTTGCCAAAATAGAAAAATAAAAAAGCACCAAAATGCAAGGTGATATAATACTCTTAATTTCATTCCGTTTTCCTAAAAAATTTGTAAACTAACCCAACTAGAATTAGCAAAGTAATAATATGAATACTGAAATCAACCCAGTTTATTGCCCACGTAAATTTTTCACTAGTAGCTTCGTCCAAATCCAAGAATACAAGTGAAAGTAATAGATTATTGGCATTGTGGGCTCCAGAAACAAACTCTATTCTGTTTTGAAGAATAACAATGATTGCAAAAGCTACCCCAAAAGCCCAAGAAGAAAGAAAGCTCTCTAAGCCATACCCAAAATGTAACACCCCAAAAATAAGAGCATTCACGATAACAATTAATGTCTCTTTCTTAATTTGTAAATGAAGACCTTGTAAAAAATAACCTCTTATGACTAATTCTTCAAAAAAAGACTGAACTCCAATGGCTACAAAACCTAAGAGAAATAAAATAGTAAACTGATAGAGATTAAAATTTGCAATAAATCTCTCTAATTTTTGGTAATCAAAAATAGCAGAGCCAATAAATAATAGACTTCCCCAAGCCATAAAACCAATAAAATACTGTTTCCAACTAAAAATACGCCTGTTAGAAATAACTGACATTATGGGTCTTTGATGTAGTCTGCTCGCCACAAATAGAAAAGCAAATAGAGCTAATCCAAATATTAACAAAACAAGACTAAATGTGAAAAGTCCTTTTCCAAAGTCGTTGTCTGGGAACAACTGTTTTATATTTGGAAGAACCAAACCAATTAAAACATTCACCAAAGCAATAACGGCAACTGCTGATAATAAACTTAAAACATAATGCCACCACTTGTTTTTACCTAAGGAAGCATTTTCTATAAAATTACTTTCCATTGCTTTGGGATTTCATAGATGTATTATTCTTTTCAGTCCATTGGATTGCTCCCCAAAGAATACTTTTTTTCTCGTATTGTTTCGAATCTAATGGCATAGCATAAGATGAAGTTAAAATTTTTTGTTTTTCAACCTTAACTACTGCTGTTTTGTTTTTGGGATAATTTTTGGACTTGAAAAGTCCCCAAGCAAAAGAATAATATGACGTACTTTTTGTAGCGGTTGTTTTTTTTTTGCTTTGTGCATGTACCGCAAGTGAAGTCATAAAGACTGCAATAATTAAAATTACTTTTTTCATTTTTTTGAATGTTTAAATGTTAATGAACACTGCAAAATTCCATAAAATGAAGTTGTAACTAAAATTAGATTGACTACATCTTTTGTAAATCGTTTGAAATGGCGTTTCCCTTATGTAAGTCGAATTTTGTTATTATTGCTCCCAACGAGTATGTACACGAAACTCATTTTTTGAGTTTCGGTAATATCTTTATTGAATTTTACTTGATTCTGTTATTGATTTTCTAATAATGAGTGTTTTGTAAAAATTAGGGAGTTTCGGTAATATTTTCATGATAATATCTGTGTTTTGATTTTTATGTCTTAAAATGTCAAATATATTGTTCATATTTCCTAATTTCCAAGTATTCATTTGAGATTTAATTTGCCCAACGGGCTCTTAATTTGGTCAAATCCTTTGGTCTTAAATGGGTGTGGATTTTAGTGCTTTTGGAGCTACTATGAAGAAGTTATGACTGAGTGTGGCTGAGGTCTGACACGCTAGATATAGTTTTTATTTCAAGCTTTGTGTTTATTCAGAGTCTCCTTTTAGGGGACTCTGAATCACAATCTAATCTTTAATTCAAATGGATGGTCATAGGGAAAGACTCACCCCAAAATCCCCTCAATAGCCTCCAGTTCAGAAGCATCAAAGTGTTTGTTATCAACGGCTTTGAGTGAGTCTAGCAGTTGTTCTACTCGGCTGGCACCTATCAATACTGTGGTTACTCTATGGTCTTTTAGTAGCCATGCAATGGCCATTTGGGCTAGGCTTTGGCCACGCTTTTCGGCTATTTCGTGCAGGGCTTTTACCTTGCTGATCGTTTCTGAGGTCACCTGGTCTTTTTGCAAAAATCCGGTTGATTTTCCGGCTCTTGAGTCTTCCGGTATGCCGTGGAGGTATTTGTTGGTTAAGATACCTTGTGCCAATGGTGAGAAAGGAATGCAACCCACGCCATTTTCACCCAAAACATCCAATAGTCCGTTTTCTGGGTCACGTACGAGCATGGAGTATTTTGGCTGGTGTATCAGGCAAGGCGTTCCCAATTGCTTGAGTATGGCCAAGGCTTCTGTGGTTTGGTCGGCGTCGTAGTTAGATAAGCCCACATACAGTGCCTTTCCTTGTCTCACGAGCGTGTCCAATGCACCCATGGTTTCTTCCATCGGGGTGTCAGGGTCTGGGCGGTGAGAGTAAAATATGTCCACATAATCCAATCCCATGCGTTTGAGGCTTTGGTCGCAGCTTGCTATGATGTACTTTCTTGAGCCCCACTCACCGTAAGGGCCAGGCCACATGAGGTAACCCGCTTTGGATGATATGATGAGTTCGTCGCGATAGGCGGCAAAGTCTTTTTTCATCAAAATGCCGAAATTTTCCTCGGCCGAGCCTGGAGGTGGGCCGTAGTTGTTAGCGAGGTCAAAGTGAGTAACGCCTTTGTCAAAGGCCGTTCGGAGAATGGCTCGGTAGTTTTCGAAGGTATCTACCCCTCCGAAGTTGTGCCAAAGGCCCAATGAAATCTCTGGCAATCTGATGCCACTTTTGCCACAACGTCTGTAGCTAATTTGTTCGTATCTTTTTTCGTCTGCTATGTACATGTTTTTACCACCACTGGTGTATTGTATTTTTGAAATATTTAAGGTAAATCTCTTTTACTTGGTTCATTTGTAGGTCGCTCAATGCTAGCTGTTGTAAGCATTTGAGGTTTTCTGTTACTTGCTCAGGTCTCGATGCTCCCGGTATAACGGTACTCACGTTTTCAAACATCAAAATCCATCTCAAAGCTATTTCTGCCAAATTTAACTGGCCGGAGAATAATTCTTTGAGTTCTGCAACTGCCTCTAAGCCAGTATTGTAGTCTATGCCCGAGAAAGTCTCGCCTTTGTCGAACATTTCGCCGTTGCGATTGAAAAAGCGGTGGTCGCCTGCTTCGAAACTCGTGTCTTTGGTATATTTGCCCGTCAAAAGTCCGCTGGCCAATGGAACTCTTACAATTACGCCTACGTCTTTCTTTTTGGCTTGTTCGAAAAACAACTCGGCCGGTCGCTGACGAAACATGTTGAAAATTAGTTGTACCGAAACCACGTTATCAAATTCAATTCCTTTCAGTGCTTCTTCTATTTTTTCAACACTTATGCCTAGGTTTTGTACTTTTCCTTCGGCTTTGAGGTCTTCGAAAAGGCCGAAAATCTCGGGTCTGTAAAATACCTGAGTAGGAGGGCAGTGGAGTTGAACCAAGTCTAGTGTTTCTAATTGAAGTCTTTTTAGGCTGTCTTCCACATATTTTCGCAAGACGGCTGGCGTGTAACCTTCGCTGGTGTGAGGGTTAATTTGGCGACCACATTTTGTAGCCACAAAAAACTTCTCTGAGCGTGTTTTGAGGAAATTACCGATGGCTTTTTCGCTTTCGCCCGCACTGTACACATCGGCGGTGTCTATGAAGTTGATGCCACTATCAGCTGCTGTATTGAGGATATTGTCGGCTAATTTGTGGTCGAATGCTGAACCCCATTTGCCACCCACTTGCCAGGTGCCAAGGCCAATTTCTGAGATATTTTGATTGGTTTTACCGAATCTTCTAAAATTCATTTATTTGTTTTGGTTGAGTTTTCAAAATTAGTAAAAATTGGGGGTTTTAAGATATTAGATGATGTAGTTTTTGGAGGAAATGTAGCTTTTTATCAAAATTGGTGGAACTTTGAAAACAGCTTAATAATCTCAATTCGGAAATCACTTTCGTCGCCTCGCCAGCGGGGCCTTCATTTTTTTTCGAAAAAAAACGAAGCAAAAAAAACTGCACCCAGCAAACTCACATACTCAAAATTCTGTAAAATACTCTTTCAAAATTAGAATTCTCGAGAACAGAATTTTGATTGTGTTCAAACAGTGCTGGCTGATATAATGAACCATTAGTATTTATTTATCTCGAATGTCAGTAGTTGTTTTTCTATTATTGATTTTAAAAACAAATAATAATTCATTCGGAGCAAATAGTTTTTCGTCTAAGTCTTGATGTTGAAGTATAATGTATTTTTAGCCAATCATTTACGTAAGTTTCAATAATGGTATTTACACTGAATTATGCAAATACTGTCTTTCGTGATTTCATAGACGAGGCAATGTTCTGCAGTAATTCGTCTCGACCAATAACCAGATAATTCATTTTTTAAGGTTATGGTTTTCTTATTCCTTCAAATGGAGTTCTTATGCATTCTTTGATTAGTTCGTTGATTTTCTTAACCATTTTCCGATCAATGTCTTGCCATTCAACGTATTCTTTCCAAGCTGTGTGTGTCCAAGAGAGATTCATATTTCTAATAATTCTCGATTTATGATTTCCCCTTTTTTAAGCTCTTCTATGGATTCTAATAGGGCTTTTCTGTTTTTCTTACTTTTAAGAAGGTAATCAGTTGTGTCTAATTCACTCTTTTTAGCAACCCTATAATTAACACCAAATGTGGTTAGCAACGTTTTAAGGGCTTTTATTTTTTGATTTTCGGCTTAAATTATCAATGTTTCCATTTTCTAGAAAATTATTATTTTTTTAGCAATTCCAGAAATTCCTGAATTCTAAAACAAATATATTCATTAAATAAATACATTTGCAAATAAAAACAATACTTGGAACCCTTCGCACCATTAGCTGAAAGACTTAGGCCTCGAAATCTAGACGAATATATTGGCCAAGAGCATATTTTGGGTAAAAATAAGCCACTAAGACGTACACTTGAGTCGGGCTTGGTGCCTTCTATGATTCTTTGGGGCCCTCCTGGTGTTGGCAAAACTACCTTAGCTTTGATGATGGCCGAGATTACCAAACGCCAGTTTCACAGCCTGAGTGCCATCAGTGCAGGTGTGAAAGATTTGCGTGAGGTTTTATCAAAACCGTCGGGTTTATTTCCTCCCATTTTGTTCATTGATGAGATTCACCGCTTCAACAAATCTCAACAGGATTCGCTTTTGGGAGCGGTTGAAAAAGGTCATGTTACGCTTATTGGTGCTACTACCGAAAATCCTTCTTTTGAGGTAAATTCAGCTTTGCTTTCTCGCTGTCAGGTGTACGTTTTGGAGGCTTTTGGAAAAAAAGAGTTAGAGTTATTGCTAGAAAGAGCTTTGAAATCAGATGCTTGGCTGAAAGATAAAAACATAAAAGTTGAGACTTCAGATTCGCTTTTTAGAATATCTGGTGGCGATGGTCGCAAGCTTTTGAATCTTTTGGAGTTGGTAGTGAATGCACAAGTGGGTCAGCCTGAAGTGGTCATCAGCAACGATTTGGTGGAAGAAGTGGTACAGAAGAACTTGGCCCGTTATGACAAATCTGGAGAGCAACATTACGACATTATTTCGGCTTTTATAAAGTCCATCCGTGGTTCTGATCCTAATGCAGCATTATACTGGATGGCGAGGATGATCATTGCGGGTGAAGATCCTAAGTTTATTGCCCGAAGAATGTTAGTTTTGGCCAGCGAGGATATAGGTTTGGCAAATCCGACTGCCATGATGGTGGCCAACTCCTGTATGGACGCCATCATGAAAATTGGTTATCCCGAGGGTAGAATAATTTTATCGCAAACTGCCATTTACTTGGCCACTTCACCAAAGTCAAATGCTTCTTATGTGGCGATAGATATGGCCATAGCTTTGGCCGAGAAAACTTCTCATTTGCCTGTTCCGGTCGATTTGAGAAATGCTCCAACCAAACTCATGAAAGAGATTGGATATGGCAAAAATTATCAGTATTCGCACAATTATGAAGGAAATTTTGCCAAACAAAACTTTTTGCCCGATGAACTAAAGGGCGAAAAACTCTATGAACCTAGTAATAATGCTCGTGAAAACGAAATCAAACGAAGTTTACAGAATTGGTGGGGCGATTGGTATGGTTATTAATAAAAAAAGAGCCCGAAAGCTCCTTTTTCTTCGAAATTGTAATTCAAACCTTATGCTTTTTTGAAAGTCAAAGTATATTCAAACTGAACCATTTGGCTCAAAGCTAACTCTAAAACGGCTTTAGTGAATGGGTCTAAGCCTGTTCCTGCTGCTTTGAAGCTGTCTTTTAGTTCGTCGAGGCTAATAAAAACCACCAACTGCGTATCAGACTTGGTTTTGATTTGCATTCTTTGCGTCATTTCTTTTCCAAGATCTTCGTCTTGATAGATAATGTTCTAAGTATTTCCTTTCACCGTATATTTTCCTGTAGAAACCGTGCCATCAGTATCTATTTGGCCAATTGACCAGTAGGCATTGGTTTTGTAAGTTCCGTCAGCATTGAAAGTGTAGTACATTTTCTGTGAGGTTACATTCTCATTTTCTTCTTCTAATGCCTCATCCACTACCTTGGTTTTGAGAGCGATAGTCTCTAAATTGTAGGTGCCAACTAAGCTCAATGGCGTTACATCGTCTTATATCGAACATGACGCCCACCCAAGTCAAACAATGCCTAGAAGAATAAAAAACGGTTTATTCTTTTAAGCTAAATTTGTGTTTAAAAACTGATTACACTTTTTCAGAAACGAAATAGTCGTCCTTGCTAACGCCTTGTTTTACAAATAATTCTCCCAAGAACCCTGCTAGGAATAACTGAGAGCCAATAATGATAGCCACCAAGGCCAGGTAGAATAGGGGATTATCGGTTACGTTTCTGTATGGCTGACGGTTATAGATAGATATTATTTTTTCGCCTATTAGGAAAATCGTCATGAACGATCCCAAAAAGAAGGAAATTACACCAAATAAGCCGAAGAAATGCATCGGTCGTTTTCCAAATTTGTTGATGAATGTGATGGAAAGCAGATCCAAGAATCCGTTCAGGAATCTTTCTAAGCCAAATTTTGTCGTTCCGTATTTTCTGGAGCGGTGTTGCACTACTTTTTCTCCTATTTTTGAGAAACCATTCCACTTTGCTATTACCGGAATATAGCGGTGCATTTCTCCATAAATGGTGATATTTTTGACCACTTTGCTGTCATAAGCCTTCAGTCCACAGTTGAAGTCGTGAAGGTAAATATCTGATATGTAGCGAGTAGTGGCATTGAATAGTTTAGTTGGCAATGTTTTTGTGATAGGGTCATAACGTTTTTGTTTCCAGCCCGACACTATGTCATACTTTTCTTCTTTTATCATTTTGTAAAGGCCAGGTATTTCGTCTGGGCTATCCTGTAAGTCGGCATCCATTGTAATCACTACTTCTCCTTGGCACTCGTTGAATCCAACTTGCAAGGCAGCAGTTTTACCGTTGTTTTTTGAGAATTTAAAGCCTCTTACCTCTGGATTAGTTTCTTTGAGTTTTTTTACGATGTTCCAACTTTCGTCTCTACTTCCGTCATCTATCAAAAGTACCTCGTAAGAAAAGGCATTTTCGTCCATTACCTTTTTAATCCAAGCGTGCAGCTCAGCGAGTGACTCGTCTTCATTGTAAAAAGGAATAACAACAGAAATATCCACTTTGCTCATACTCAGTTTCTTAAAATATCAAATAATAGTCTCTTAAAAGCTCTACAAAAATAGGGCTATATTGGTGGTTTTCATAAATATTTATGGGAGAGATTTCGACTTGCTCCGTTTTTATTCTTTGGAGCTCAACTATTTCTCTAAAAACGGGTTTGTTCTCACTGTGTTTTACCAGATATTTTCTTTTCGGGAAAAAACCATTTTCTGAGGAAAGTTTCAAGAAACTGTTCATTTCAAAAGGCGGTAAAAGTAGCCATGCACTGCCGTCGGGTGTTAAAAGCTGCTTAAGGCAATATGCTAAGTCATAGAAAGTTAATTCATCGGCGTGGTGGGCTATGTTTTTGCTACTTTTGTCGGATTTAAGATTGTTTTGATAAAAAGGTGGATTACAAACAATCAAATCGAATTTTTCTTCTGATTTTTTTGAAAAATCTTGAACAGATTGATGAACTAGGCTTATCCGATCTCTGAAAGGACTGTCTTGTATGTTTTCGCTGGCATCTAAAACTGCATCGGCATTTATTTCGATTGCTGTAATTCGTAAATTTTTATTTTTTTGAGCTAGCATGAGGCTCAAAAGTCCAGTGCCGCATCCAATATCAAGAACTCGTTCTTTATTTTCGACAGAAACCAAGGCCGCAAAGAGGCAAGAATCGGTGCAAACCTTCATCGCAGCACGATCTTGTTTGATACTGAATTTTTTAAAACTAAACATTATTTTCTGCCGAAGTCAGCGGGGTTTTCGCCCCACCATTTGGTTTCCCACTTCAGTATTTTGTTTTTGTAGGTATTGTCTTTCAACCAATCTTCCGCTCTTTTTATAAGTTCGAAAAGTTCGGCATTTCTCCCCGTTGGGTCCAGTTTTGTATTCGATTTTTTTGCTTTTACCCATGAAATGGCCGTTTTGGAGTCGGAGAAAATGGGTACTTCAGAATTGTGTTTTTTTAATAAAGCTAAAGCGTGTACTATAGCCAAAAACTCACCGATGTTGTTGGTTCCGTCAAAAAATGGGCCTTTTTTGAATACCAAAGTTTTTGTTTGTAAGTCAACACCCTGATACTCCATGTCACCACTTTTGGTATTCCAAGCTGCATCTACCGCCCAAGCGGCTATGGTTGGCGAAGGCTGTTTTATACTTGCTTGTGCGGCAGTGGGTTTTGGATTAACTACTGCGTAATAGTTTCTTTTAAGAGCATTTTCGGCCTCGGTTTTGCTCTCAAAAGACTTGTATTGAGCACCTTCAAAGCCCTCTACTTGTTTTTTGCACTCATCCCATGAACTAAAAACGCCTTTTTCTCTACCTGTCCAAACCGCATAAAATTTGACTTTCTTGGCCATATATTATGCTAAAATAAGGTCCTGAGTCTTGCAGTCAAACACGGCCACAAAATCATTTACAAAAGCCTCCTCTGATATTTTTGAAACAGCAAAATCAACATCACCCACATAAAATTGACGTATAGCTGCCGTACTTTCTATGTTTTTTTGAATAAATGGATGTTTAGGTTTACCAATAGACATCCCGAACTCCATAATATCGGGCTTAAACATCAAATTTAGAGGGATTCTGTACTTCCCACCGTTAAGTGCCGAACAAATAGCCACCGGTTCGAATTCTTCATTTCCTCCAAACTGACCAAATTTCGCCCGAGCTATTTTGTATTCTTCTTCGTTTTCGCCGAACAAAATAGCCAGTTTTTTTCTAGGTTTACCTTTGGCTGTATTTATCTTCAGGTCAACGTCTTTGAGTAAATTTCTGAGGTTAAATACATTTTTCCCACTCCTGATTCTTTCTCTGATGGATTGTCTGATAAGATAAGTGATGGAGTCGGTTATTCCGAAGCCTATCTCAGCCATTTGTTTGAAAATAAATGAGGAGGGCGACATACCCGGAATTGTGTTAGGGTCGTGCAATATGACCACGTCGTCTGCCGTAAGAAAGCCATCAATGCGGCTGATAACGCTCATGCTTGTTATCTCAAATGCCTTCAGGATATTCTCATGTATTTTCTCGAGATTCTCGTATTTGGTTTCTACGGGAATACGCTTCTTACTGACATTCGACTTGTACTTAGATTTAAAATCGAAGGTTTGCACGTCGCCATAGACTTCGGCAGGTGGTAGGGCATAGGCTTTTCCGAAGTCGTCTTGTATTACGCCTACGGAGAACTCTTGGCCCGATATGAATTCTTCAATCAGCACATAGTCTTCAGCATTTGTGGAGCTGATAGTCGCACTTTCATTAAAATTTAGATAAATGTCTAATTTTTTAAGTAAGTCGGCAGGGTGGTAAATGATTTCGCCATCTAAAATTACAGGAAATCCTATTCCTTCGTCTAAATTTGATGTTTTTTCCATCAAATTTTTCTTTTGTCTAGGGCTTAGTTTTACCCAATCTTTTTTGAGAATCTGAGTTTCGAAAAAACACTGACTCATGCTTCTCGAAAACTCCTCAAGACTGCGTTTTTTTACAATAGCTACTCCGATAGACGAGCCTTGGTGTGGGGCTTTTATCACCAAAGGGAAGCCCAATTCGGCAATTAGATTGGCAAAGAGTTTTGATTTATCCGACGATTCCCAAGTGTCTTTTGAAATCGTTTTATATTTTTTGGTTTGGCCAGTCGCCAGCTCCATGAGGCGGTTTTGTACGGGTTTGTCTATGCCCACTCCAGATCCAAGTATGCCTGGTCCCATGTAGGGTATGTTGAGCCACTCCATGAGGCCTTGAATGTTACCGTCCTCAGAATAAGGGCCATGCATAACCACAAATGCAAAGTCAATATGTTCTTTGAGTTCCTCAATTTTTATCTGAGTCCCTATTTTGTATATAAGCTTGTAGAGTTGGGTATCTCTTAATGGGCCTAAAGACTCAATGTAGACTTTATATCCGTTGTTTTGGTTTTTAGATGGATAGAAGCTCCTGATATCCTCTTCGTAGAGCATCTGTGGGTCAATTTTTATGAAATTACCGATGCTATCCACAAAAATGGTTATGGGTTCAAAATACCGTCTGTCTATATGTTCGTAGGCAGTTCTACCACCCAAAAACGATATTTCTCTCTCTCGAGATTGACCGCCAAAGAAAATACCAACTTTTATTTTGTTATCCATAGTGATTTAGGGACATGTAGATATGAAAATAATGTGCAAGTTATGAAAAAGAATTTGCCAAAAAGACAAATTGGGAGTAAGGAGTGGATTTTTTTATATATTATGCACCAAAGGCAACCATATTTATGGCTTCTACTTTTTTGATTTCGGGTACATTCTTCAGAATAGCTTCTTCAATACCCGCCTTGAAGGTCATCGAAGACATTGGACAAGAGCCACACGAACCTGTAAATTCTAACTTTACAGTAAAGTCAGGGGTGATTTCTAACACATCGACGTTTCCTCCATCTGCAATCAGGTAAGGTCTTATATTGTTTAGAGCGAGTTCTACTTTTTCTATTAATTCGTCCATTTGCAAGGTTAAAGTTCTTACAATATTACAATATTCGACCCGTATTTGTTCATTTTGAGCCAAATAATTGTGTCCAATAGTTATTGTATTCTCCTACGGCCACTTCTTTAAAGTGCGAAGTCATGATGTTTACACAATGCATTGGGCTGTTTAACCATTGTTCTATGATTTCTGCTGGCGAAGGTTTAAAGCCAGCAGCTGCATAAATATTTTCGGCATAAAACTTGAATGGGTAATTCTGAGCTAGAATTCTTGCACCTGGATCGGTACCGTTTTTAGAAATATGAGAGAAGTATTTATTTTCAAACATGTCTTTGCTATGCAAATACGCCGCTTTTTCGAGGCTACTATTCCAAATTATGGGGAGTGCAGCCGCAAAATTTTGGCTTCCACATTTGCGATTTTTGGCCCGGGCTTGGTTTACATATTTTAAAAACTCCTCTTTTGAAGTCAAAATTGTCTCTTCTTCTGGTGAAAGAGCATTGCCACATGACATGGCTGCAGCGGTAAAAAGTATCAAAAGGTATTTTCGCATTTGATTTTTAGGGCAATTTGTATATTACTCATTAAATATTGTTCCAATTTCCAATTTCATCTTTAACGAAAATACCTTTTGCAATTATCTGTAAATATTCTTAAATTTTTGGCAATGTATAACCATTTTTATAGTCGGACTTCATCAAAGCATTGGCTTCTTTGTCGTTTTTGAAACTTCCTGCAGCGGCATCCCAAAAAACCTTTCTTCCGAGCTTGTAGGATATATTCCCCATGATGGCATTTATGGCAGCTATGCTTCCGGTTTCTATACCACATTTCAACGAGCCTGGGTCATTGTTTCTGATGGCATTTATAAAGTTTTCGGCATGATTGTATAGGTAATCATCTTCGGCCTTTTTCGTGAAAGTGGGGAGTGCCTCCACCTTGGTTTTCTTGATTTTGTTTTCAGTGTAAGTTTCTGGAATCAATTCCCAACCGCCTCTGTGAACCACCAATGTGCCGTTGTTTCCTATAAATGCTATTCCTTCGGTTTTACCATAATTACCTCCATCTATACCCGTGGCGTGTTCCCATAGCATATTGAAGCCGTCGTATTGAAAAACAGTTTGTAGTGTATCTGGGGTTTCTGAGGCATCGTCAGGATAAGCAAATTTTCCACCAGAAGCCATAACAGATATAGGAGCTTTAGCACCCATGGCATGTAAGGCAATGTCGATTTCGTGAACACCCCAGTCGGTCATTAATCCGCCGGCATAGTCCCAAAACCACCTGAAATTGAAGTGAAAGCGGTTTTCATTAAATGGGTGTCGCTTGGCTGGGCCTTGCCACATATCGTAGTTTACGCCCTTCGGAACAGCACTGTCTGGCAATACATTGACGGGTTTCATCCAGCCTTGATATGCCCACACTTTTACGAGCCTGATTTTGCCTAACATGCCCGATTTTACCATTTTAAAGGCCTCTTCATAATGTGGGCCGCTTCGTTGCCATTGACCCACTTGCACTATTTTTCCGTATTTTTTGGCCGCTTTCACCATCAAATTACATTCGTCCATGTTGTGAGCTATTGGTTTTTCTACGTACACATGCTTACCTGCATCTAGTGCTCCTATCATATTGAGGCAGTGCCAATGGTCAGGGGTACCAACTATTACGTAGTCAATCTCTTTATTGTCAAGCATTTCTCTGTAATCACCGTAGGTTTTGGCTTTGCTTCCTTGCATTTTTTCTAGTTGAGCTGAGCGTTCGTCAAGGACGTTTTGGTCAACATCACAGAGCCCAATGCATTCAATGCCTTTGTTTTTTATATGCCGTTGGAGATTGGAGAAGCCCATTCCTTTGCAGCCAATCAAACCAATTTTCATTTGGTCAGAAGGAGCCACACTTTTGGTTCGAGAATGAGCGAGGGCGGTTGAAATACTCGGAAATGCGAGGCTTGATAAAGCCACGTTTCTAACAAACTGTCTTCTAGAATTTTTCATTTTTGATTGAGGTTGAATTTTCAATCAGAAAGGTAAGAATTTTCTTGATTTTTTTGTAAAAATATAACGAACAAAAAAAGACTTCCGGTTGGGAAGTCTTTCTGGAAAAATAATAGAATAAATTTATCGCATTTTAACAGGCTCCGTTTTGGGCAAATTCGCATTTCTGATTGCAATTTGCTGAGCAAGATTTTCGGCAGCGGAGAAAAATGCCGAAGAAACTAATTGGCTTTCGTCCATCATGATAGGTCTTCCAGAGTCACCACCTTCTCTTATTTTTTGTACCAAAGGTATTTGTCCAAGAACCGGTACATTAAATTTGTCGGCCAATTGTTGTCCACCGCCTTCGCCGAATATAAAATATTTATTATCAGGTAGTTCTTCTGGTGTGAAGTAAGCCATGTTTTCTATAATACCTAATATGGGCACATTAATATTGGCTTGGCTAAACATCGAGCCTCCTTTGGTAGCGTCTGCCAGTGCTACTTTTTGTGGCGTAGTCACTATCACTGCTCCGGTAACGGGCACTGTCTGTACCAAAGTAAGATGAATATCCCCGGTGCCTGGAGGGAGATCTAATAATAGGTAGTCGAGCTCTCCCCAATCTACATCGCCAAAAAACTGTTTTAGGGCTTGGCTGGCCATGGGTCCACGCCAAACAACCGCACTGTCTGGTGGGGTTAAGAAGCCAATTGAAATCATCTTTATACCATACTGCATGATGGGTGAAATGAAGTTTTTGCCGTCTTTAACCGAAACCAAAGGTTGCATATCTTCAGCCCCAAACATAATCGGTATGGAAGGTCCAGAGATGTCGGCATCTATAATTCCGACTTTTGCACCTGATTTTTTCAGTGCCATGGCGAGGTTGACCGTAACTGTCGATTTTCCCACACCACCTTTACCTGAAGATATGGCAATGATATTTTTGACTTGAGGAAGAAGCAAGTTTTTATTTAATATAGACGTGACATTCGAAGTCATGTTGATATTTATTTCAAAATCTTCACCCAAATCTCTATGAATAGCGTCGACACATCTTTGTTTGATCAGTTCTTTGAGTGGACAGGCCGGTGTGGTAAGAATTACCGTAAATGTGACCTGATTTACACCTATCTCTATGTCTGAAATCATGTTGAGTGTCACCAAATCTTTTTTTAGATCGGGCTCTTCAACCGTGCCGAGTGCGAGTAATAATTTTTCTTTTGTAACTGTAAATTCTCCCATGTATAATTTTGTACTAAAATAAGAAACATTGTCAAAAGGCTTAAAGTTCGGGTTTACAAAAATCTAAATAATCTGGTTTTGTACAAATTCTAGTTCTTTTGAAATATTTATCTGGTTTTCAAATGATTGTATTTTGGTTAATAAGTTCTTTAAGAATTCCTGATGACTTTCGGACTTGGGGTTGAAGGGCCTGTGTTCCATGCCTGCTTTGATTTTTTTCCAATCGTTGATAAAGATTTTTAGGTTTTCGGCAAAATAGGTTTCTGAGAAAATATCTAGAATGTATTTTTCGGCCTGTTCGTTGGGATGTATTAAATCTGCCTTGTAAAATCTGTAATCTCGCAGGTCATCCATCATAATTTCGTACGATGGGAAATAGTATACATCCTTGTGAGTTTCTGTGATGTTGTAGCAGAGGGTTCTAAGCATTGATTTTGAAACACTATTGAGCTCTAAACTATCTTTAATGTGCCGCACTGGGCTGACAGTCAGAATGATTTTTATCTTAGAATTCAAGGTTTTGAAGAGTAAATTGATTTTTTTAAAAATGTCTAATTGTTGCTTTTCTGAAAGTAATTTTTTCTTAAAAAGTGGAGCATTTTGTTTGTGGCAATTTGATACTATGTTCTGATTGTCAATATTTTCGTAAACCCAGCTCGTGCCGAGTGTAAGTATAATATAGTCAGTTTTTTGTAGAAATTTTTTTGTTGAAATATTGATTTGTCTTAGTTTTTCGAGAAGGCCATTTTTGGTATAATCTCTGATTTCCGAATGGTAGTTATAATGGAAAAAGACGCCATTGTTTTCGACAATGGCGTCTTTATTTGGCTCTGATTTTTCTACAATTCCTTCAACAATATTCGCTATGGATTGAATGTTATAGACATTCCCAAATGGATTTGCGACACATTCTATTTTGTTCTCTATTAAATATTTTCCTAAAACATCTGAAAAGCAAGAACCTAGGGTTAGAATTTTAGCGTTTAAACTAAAACAAAATTCTGGTTTTATTTTTTCAAGAGAAGTTCGGAATTCTGACATATCAATGTGATTCTCGGTTTACTTTACTACCTGATTTGCCCACCAAATAGTCAAAGTCAGCACCCAAATGTGCTTGATTGACAGATTCTATGTACATTTTTGCGTATCCTCTCAAATATCCAAGGTCAATAGGCTTCCAATTCTTTCTACGGCTTTCCATTTCTTCATCCGTAATATCAAGATTAAGTGTTTTGTTTGGAACATCCACAGTAATCATATCGCCGTTCTGAACAAAAGCTAAGGGGCCACCAATTGCAGACTCTGGGGAAACATGCAAGAATACTGTTCCGAAGGCAGTACCACTCATTCTGGCATCAGAAATCCTAACTAAGTCGGTTATGCCTTTTTCTAATATTTTTTTCGGTAGAGCCATACTTCCTACCTCAGGCATGCCTGGGTAACCCTTAGGACCCGAGTTTTTCAAAACCATAATCGAGTTTTCATCAATATCTAGTTCTGGGTCATCTATACGAGCATGATAATCCTCAATGGTCTCAAAAACTACCGCTTTCCCTCTATGCGTCAGTAGTTTATCTGTTGCCGCTGAAACTTTTATAACTGATCCATCAGGGCAAAGGTTGCCTTTCACTACCGTTATACCTGCTTCTTCTTTGAGTGGAGATTTATAAGGTAAAATTACCTCTTGATTCCAATTTCTTGCTTTTTCTGAGTTTTCAATAATACTTTTTCCGTTGGCACTTATAGTATCTTTTCTCAGAACTTCAGACATTTCTTTTATGACAACGGGTAGTCCTCCTGCATAATAGAAGTCCTCCATCAAGAACTTGCCGGATGGCATCAGGTTTACCAAAAGAGGAATTTTACTACCCAAATCATCAAAGTCTTCTAGTTTTAAATCTACGCCAATTCGGGCGGCAATGGCCAACAGGTGCAGGATTAGGTTGGTAGAACCACCAACTGCTGCATTTACTTTTATTGCATTTTCAAAAGCTCCTTTTGTCAGAATATCTGAGATTTTCAGGTTTTCTTTGGCCATTTCTACAATCCTCATACCGGTCATGTGTGCTAGCATTTTTTTGCGAGAATCTACAGCCGGTATTGCCGAAATACCCGGTAATGTAAGCCCTAAAGCCTCGCACATAACTGCCATTGTGGAGGCTGTGCCCATTGTGGAGCAATGTCCCGCCGAACGACTCATGCATGCCTCTGCTTCTTCAAAATCTTCAGCAGACATTTTGCCGGTTCTGAAATCGTCAGCGAATTTCCAAACATCAGTTCCCGAACCTATGTCTTTGCCCTGAAATTTTCCGTTAAGCATGGGGCCACCTGGTACTACTATGGTCGGTATATCTACACTTGCGGCACCCATGACTAGCGAAGGAGTGGTTTTGTCGCAACCTGTCAAAAGTACCACGGCATCAAATGGATTGCCTCTAATACTTTCTTCTACAGTCATTGCTGCTAGGTTTCGGTAAAGCATAGCAGTCGGCCTAATGATAGTTTCACCAAGTGACATCACCGGAAATTCAAGCGGAAAACCACCTGCCTCATAAATTCCGTTTTTTACGAACTGAGCGATTTCTCTAAAATGTCCATTACAAGGAGTTGTTTCTGACCATGTATTGCAAATACCAATAACAGGTTTTCCTTTAAATTGGTGGGATGGATAGCCTTGGTTTTTTAACCAAGAACGGTATATAAAACCATCTTTTCCGGTTTTCCCAAACCAATCTTTGCTCCTCAAATTATCTTTGTTGTCGTTTTTCATTATTGATTGAATATTATTTGACAGTAAAATTATAAATAGCCCGCATAAATATAGGTAAAACAACGTTTTTTTTGTTTTTTTGCAGGCAAAATTTAAACTTTATCAAGGAAATGAATCTTTTCGAAAACTTTGAAGATATTATCAATGACGATTTTATTGCAAAATTAAAATCGCATATCAACTATAACTTGGGAGATATAGAAGTGGCAGTAAAAGGTGTTTTTTATACATTGGTGGCAGGTTTGATTAGGCGTACGAATAGCGACATGAGTTCCGGGATGCTTTACAATCAAATAAAAGAGAAATACAACAAAAGTTCGATACCTCAAGATAAAATGGAACTCTTTTCGCAAAAGGGACTTATCGAGAAAGTGTCAGAAGATGGCTCGAAAATAATAAGTCAGATTTTTCCTGCTTACAAAAGCCCGCTCCTCAGCATGATTGGGTCCTATGCGGGAACAAACAAAAATGTTACAGTGATAACTTCAGGTTTGACAGCTTCTATATTGGTGGATTTGTTGGGCAAGAAAGTAACCTCTGAGGACTTGGATAAAGAGGGAATGGTGAACTTTTTAAGGCAACATCATGAGGTTCTTCTTCAAAAAGCACCTGAGTCATTGATGGAAAAAATGATACCGGCTCTTGGGCTTCAGGAGTTAATTAATGCAAAAATTGTAGTAACTAAAAAAACCGATTCAGGCATTAAACAATCAAGTGATGAGTCTGAGTTACCATCTATTTCCGCTTCAAGTGGTACCAACTACGAAGAAGAATCATCCGATACATTTTTTAATAAGAAAATACTTTTAGGCTTAGGAGTATTCATCATTTTAGGTGGGATTTTTTATTTTTTATGGGCAAATAATGGGGGTTTTAGTTTTTTTAGCAAAGAGGAAACTCCCGTTGAATCTATGAATGAAGAGCTGTTGTTTGCTGATTCTTTGGCAAATTTAGCAACGGATTCTCTGGATGCTGTTAATAAGATGGATGCAGGGAAAAGTGGAACACTTAATAATTCTGAATTTTCTTTATTTAAAATTTATGTTGAAGATAATACCAAGGCTAAGGGAGAAGAATTTGATTTTAAAAGCATCCAATATATCGACAAAACATTTGATCTGACTTCCCAGTCCATCAACACTATCGATAGCATTGCTACATTGATGAATCAGAATGCTAATCTTCAAATTAAGATAATTGCCTATTCGGAAACCGGAGACCTTAAGTTAAATAATAAGAGGGCATTTGCTGTAAAAAGAGTATTAACTACTAAAGGAGTTAACACCATAAGGATAGATGCTGGCTCGGGTGGTACTGGAGGTAATTTTCCGAAGATCAAAGTAGTAATTAAATAAAAGAAAACTTTCATTCGACCTAAACTAGCCTAATTTGAAGTTTGTTGAAAAAAATAATTGATAGCTGCCTATCGATTGTTGATATTGACCTCTTACGCCGAAAAAAAATCTTTAGCTAAAAAAACAAAAAAGGGAATTGCCAATCCTTACAAAGATATTCATATTCATTCTGATGATTTGCAGAGCAAACGGTTAAATGATTTTATAAGTGATGCTTACTACAAAACACTTACCTCCCAAAAACAATTCATTGCATTACCTCATATCGTCATAATCAAGTGTAATTCATTTAATATTTTTTGTACAAACCTTCAGTTCTTGGAAAACAAATCGCTATTTGTAAGAATGCCAAAATTGTCGTCAAGAAGTATATTAAGTGATGGAAACTACAATCGTATTCCTGAGTTTTTAAGGTGGTATTTGGCTTCTTATATGAGGATTAGCACCATTAAAATGCCTGATATAATGGCTATTCAAAGCCTATTTTACCTGTTTTTGATTTTAGCGGATGACAGTAGAAATAGATAGAAAAACTGAAGAAAAGCGGTAGAATCATTACAAATGATGCAGGAATTAGTACCTAGGTGTCAAGTTTCACAACGTTGTTGTTAAAATTTGATTATTTTGTTTTTGTAAATTTATTAATTTTTGATGTAAAATTTCAGGTTTTTCTCTGAATATTTCAGGTTTTAAATCGTACCATTTTTGGACTGCATTCAACGGTGTTTTTACTTTTAATTCTTTTCTTAAAGACCCATGCCTTCTGTAAAGGTTGTAAAAACATAAGAATGCGATTAAATCTTTGTTCATTTCTACTGTATTTTGATACTCATTTTTAAGTATTGTATTGGTTTTTATTGTTCCATTTACTCTTTCTACCATGCCATTAGTTTTCGGAGACGAAGGCTTGGTTAAACGGTGATCGATATTGTTTTTTTTGCATTTCACATCAAGTAAAGAGGGTTTTGTGCACAAATTACCTTTTTTGCTCATTATTAGCCTATTTGTGAATTCTAGCCCGTTATCGGTTAGTACATGTGTGATTAGAAATGGGAAAAAATCTAAGCAATTATCCATAAAAATCTGTGCGTTTTCAGCTGTTTTGTTTTGATAGACAGCAAAATACATTAATCTAGTCGCTCTATCTATTGCCACATAGAGATAGGAGTTTAAGCCATTGAATTTAGGCAAATAGGTTACATCTATGTGCAAATAACCAGGTTCATATGCTTTGAATTTATGGGCTTTATCCTTTTTTTCTTGAGGTACAGTGTTTATTTTTTCTTTTACAAATAATCTGTAGGTCGAACTGCGAGAAATAGGATTTTCGTCGGTACTGACCATGTCAAGAATCTCATCTAAAGGCAGCCAAGTTGAAGATCGAATGCCAACTATCAACGCTCTGGTAAGCTCACTTAGAGCATACTCGATATGAATAGGAGCGGAAGATTTGTCAGTCAATTGAATCCTACCTTCCCACTTCTTAATGGTATTAATAGATACACCAAAACGGGCAGATAAAGATTCAGATGATTCCGTACTATTTTTTATTAAAGTACGAATAGTTACATTTGTCTTGGCGTTAGCGTGATAAGTTTGTCCCATATTTTTATTTTTAGTAGAACAAAAGTATTCAAATTTTTTCACGCCCGCCCTTCGAGCTCCGTTCCGGCTACGCCTCCACTACGCTCGAAGGGCGGGCTAAAGCCGCCAACAACGTTGTGAAACTGGACAT
>CAMCYZ010000031.1 GCA_945885545.1 Spirosoma fluviale | reverse complement strand
CGGGCAAATAATAGAAGCCTTCTTCGAGGTTGTCTCCGAGATATTTCAAAATTTCGGTTTGTTTAGGGGTGTATTGCTGAGTGTTGCCATGAAGATCTACAGCAGCCCAAGACACAAATTGCCAAATAAACAGAATGATAGCTCCGACGAAAACGCCAATAATGGTTTTTTTCATTTTTTGTTAGGATTAAGTTTTGAAATAAATCCAACCAAATTTAATAAATATTATCAGACCATTGCTATAAATAGGGTAGATTTAGACAAACTCAAAGAACCAGATTTTCTTTCTTTTGAAACGTCATTTGCCAATATCTTGAATTTAAATTGCGTTAACAGTAAGTTAAAAGAAGTTTTAGGAAAGGTATATTGGCTTATTGCCATTACATTTGAACAAAAAATACAACAAAAATGAAAAAAATAAGCACATTGATTTTGGTGGCCATTTTGCCATTATTGGCCGAAGCTCAAACCGCTGCTGAAGTAGTCGACAAGTTTTTGTCCGCTGCCGGAGGTGAAGACAAAATATCAGCTATTAAGGCTTTTCAATACAAAAGGTCTTATAAGGCCAATGCAGCCACAGACTACAACGAAGAAGTGACCATGGCAACTGGAGAAAACAAGTTTTCAAGAAAGAAGTCAATTCTTGAGCGTGATTTTTATTATGTATTGAATGGCAATGCCGGATGGTTGAAAATACCAATGGGAAGCCGCGACAAAGCTCCTACCTACACCACAAAAGACCTCAACGAGAAGGAAAAAGGCGATTTGATGCTTGAGGTAATAGATGGTCTTATGCCTTTTTATAATTATGAAGCCAAAGGCTACAAATTGGTAGGAGGAGCACAAGATGCTACCATCGACGGCAAATTAATCTCGAAATTGACCATCGAAAAAACTGGAATCAAAAGAGAATATTATTTTGACAAATCTAACGGGCTGTTGGTAAGAGAAATATGGATTGTGAATGGCATTACCCATACTTTAGATCACAAGAAATACATTGAAACTAAACTTGGCGTAAAGGTACCCGTTGAATCAAACTACATCAACACCAAGGACAAAAGAAATACTGCAGTAGCTACTGAATGGATTTTAGAAAACCCAACTCAGGGAGTTTCGTTTATAAAGTAAATCCAGCTTTGAGCGTCCTAAATATTTCGGCGTCGGCTTCACCGTCGGTCAAAACTTCTACAAGGGCGACTCTTTGGTCGCCCTTAAACATAATATCTAAGGACTCGGCCATCTCAATCATATTGGTTGCTTTCAGGTATTTAACTCCTGCCTCCTTTGCCAAGCTTTCTGCATTACGGATTTGATGCGTCACAAAATGACTTTCTAATTCCTCTTGTTTCGAAGGCCCCTCAATGATTCTAAAAATATTACCTCCACTATTGTTAATCATTACTATCCGCAAATTTTGAGGTAATTCGCCAAAAAACAAGGCATTACTATCATAGAAAAATGAGACATCACCCACCAAACAAACCACTGTTTTCTCAGTTTTCAAAGCTTGCCCTATAGCTGTACTCACAATTCCGTCTATTCCGCTTGTGCCTCTGTTAGAACTGACCTCAAACTTTTGCTTATTGAATCCACCCAAGAGGTTGGCATACCTAACCGGCATACTGTTACCTAGGTGCAGCACAAATTCCGAAGAAAGCCTCTCCAACAACATCGAAGTCGCTTTAAGTTCTCCAAAATCAACATTATTTAGAAATTTATTTAAATATCTTACTGAGATTTCCTCTAAACTATTCCATTCCAAAAAATAATCATTTTCTTCTTCCTCATCTCCTGCTTTTAGTTTTTTAAGGTCTAGCGTCTCTAGTATTTCTTTGAAAAAATACTTGGGCGAAACCTCTACTTTGTGACTGATTGATTGTGTTGGATCGATGAGCTCAGCATGTTCCTGAATATGCCAATGATAAGTTGGTTTGTTTTTTCTGATAAATTCTTTGAAGGACTTTGAAATAAAAGATTTACCAGCCGTAATCAGCAAATCTGGCTTTAAATCATCCACTTTACCCAAGAAAACATCTTGAGAAGCTATTTTTCCATCTATGGTGACATTTGAAATAATATCTGCTAAAACTACCACTCCTTCTTCCGCCACCAAGCCGCCCAATTCATCATCTAAATCCTCAGAATTTTGCCCAATTGCTATCAATTTTCGATCTGATTTTTGCCAAATTTCCAATAAATCTGACCAAATTTCGGGAGATAGAACTGTGTCTTTTTGCAGGAACTCCACTTTATGGACAATAGGAAATATTCGCTCATTTTCTTCAGGATAAAATGGCTCTCTGATCGGTATATTAATATGAACCGGCCCTTTGGGGGAAATCTGAGCCAGGGCAGCAGCCTCATTGGTTATTCTATCTACCTGCCATTTGGCATCTTTATGGGCATATTCTACGGGCAAATCAAATGTTTTTTTCACGTGTCGACCGTAGATGTCCTTTTGAAAAATTGTCTGACCGTCATACTGATGAATCCACTCCGGTGGTCTGTCTGCCGTTAGAATCAACAGTGGTATCTCTTGAAAAAACGCCTCAGCAACCGCTGGGGCAAAGTTAAGTGCAGCCGAGCCTGACGTACAAACCAAGGCAACCGTTTCACCTGACTGTAAAGCCATTCCCAACGCCACAAAAGCTGCCGAACGTTCGTCAGCAATAACCCGCGTGCTAATTTTAGAGTTTCTTGCAAAAGCCAAAGTCAGAGCTGCACTGCGGGAACCTGGACAAATGATAGCATCTTTGATTCCGTGTAAAGCACACAATTCCACAATATTATAGAGAGGTTCAAGCAAAGGCATATTTGGACAATATTTTTCACAAAGTTAAACTTATACGTTGTTTTGTAGTTAAAAACTAGGAGAATTACCTAAAGACCTTGAATTTGTTTCGTTTTTTTTCTAATTTTCGATTTAACTTAAAGACGGAACAACTTTTGATGTTAGATTTACGTATTATGGAAAAAACACATTTAATAAATGAAAATCAAATATTGGAGTTTTATCTTATTGTTATCGGGCTCGTTTTCGTGCAAAAAATTGACAGAAGTTTTTCCAAAAACTGAAGAGCCTACGAATACCACAAACCCAAACGCCGAAGTAAATGGATGGATATATGACACCATGAAAAGCTACTATCTTTGGGAAAACCAATTGACAGCTAAAGCAAGCACCGACAACAAGTTGCTACCAGCCGATTATTTTGAGTCATTACTTATAAAACCAGGTGAATTGGACAGGTTTTCTTGGATTCAAGAGGACGTAGCGGAATTAACCGCATCGCTTCAAGGCGTAAACAAGGTAGTAGGTATTCGTTTTACACCTTTTTTTTCCAATACCGCAAAAACCAAAGTGGCACTTTCTGTGGCCTATGCCTTGAAAGGCTCACCAGCAGACAAAGCGGGAATTAAAAGAGGCGATTTTATTGTGAAAGTAAATGGAAGCGAATTAACTCCCGAAAATTACAGTGCGGCGTTTTCCTCAGACAATCTAAAGTTTACAATGGGAGACTACAACGGCACAGAAATCATAGCAAACGCTAAGACCCTTGATGTTGTAAAAGCTGAAGTACAAACCAATCCTATACAAATGGACACCATCATCGTAAAAGGAAACAAGAAAATCGGTTATTTGGTTTATCTTCAGTTTCTTAGCAAGTTTGACACTGACATGAGAAATGTATTCAAAGAATTTAAGGAAAAAGGAGTGAACGAATTAGTGCTTGACCTGAGATATAACGGCGGAGGTTTTATTTCTTCCTCAGATATACTAAGCTCACTTATAGTTAAAAACCTAAAACCTGGAACCTTAATGAGTAAACAAGAATGGAACACAGAGCTTACCAAGGCATACAAAACCAAATATGGCAACGATGTGTTTGATACCAAATGGCTAAATGAATCTAACAATTTGGGAACACTCAACAGAGTTTTTGTTTTGACGTCTAAAGCTACTGCCTCTGCCAGTGAGTTGGTTATAAACAACCTGAAACCATACATGGATGTTGTATTGATTGGAGACAATACCTACGGTAAAAATGTTGGGTCTGTAACGCTCTCAGACGACAAAAAAAGATGGAAATGGGGAATGCAGCCCATCGTTCTGAGAACTGTTAATTCTTTAGGTCAGTCAGAATTTGGAGGCAAAGACGGTTTTATTGCAAACTTTAAAGTTACAGACAATGCAATTCCATTTAGGCCGTTTGGTGACGAAAACGAAACTTTACTCTCGGTTGCTATTCAACAAATAACGGGTATTTCGGCAAGCACAGCCAATGCCAACGCCAGATTAAAAGGAACGAAAAAAGTGGATATTTTAAATTCGGCCTATCCGCTGGATAATCCCAAACATGAAATCAGGGATATGTTTATCGATAAATTACCCAGTCAAAAATAAAAAACCAAAATTAAATGCTTGAAAATCAAATTCAGGCATTTTTTTTACCCTGTTTTTTTAGAAAAATTACTTGCTTTGACAACTAATTTAAAAAAAATAAATAACTTGCAAACTCTTAATAAAACAAGGTACAATGCAAACAACGACAATGAACATCAAAATCAGGCAATCTGAACAAAGCAGAGTTAATCAATTAGACCCAGACAATATAGCATTTGGTACACTATTTACCGATCACATGCTGGTGGCAGATTGCATCAATGGCGTGTGGCAAACTCCCGAAATTGTACCTTATGGCGACATTGCCTACAATCCCGCTCTGGCGTCATTACATTACGGCCAATCTATATTTGAAGGCATGAAAGCTTTTAAAAATGAGGAGAATGAAGTTTTGATGTTCAGACCTTTAGAAAATTTCAAAAGATTCAATATTTCGGCCGAAAGAATGTGCATGACACAGGTTCCCGAAGAAATCTTCATAGGAGGCTTGGAAGAATTACTTAGAATAGATGCAGCTTGGGTACCAAAAGGTGAAGATAACTCCCTATATCTAAGACCATTTATGTTTGCAAGTGATGTATATTTAGGTGTAAGACCATCGTTAAACTACAGATTCATGATTATTATGAGTCCAGCAGGAAAATATTACTCTACCCCACCTAAAGTAAAAGTGGAAACTGAGTTTATTAGAGCTGCTCCAGGTGGTGTGGGTTATGCAAAATGTGCGGGTAACTATGCATCGTCTCTTTACCCGGCTAAACTGGCTGCCGAACAAGGTTATACACAATTACTTTGGACGGATGCCATTGAGCACAAATATTTTGAGGAGTCAGGCACCATGAACGTGATGTTTGTAAAAGATGGCAAAATAATAACACCAGCAGTAAGTACCACTATATTGAAAGGTATCACCAGAGACACGCTAATACAATTGGCCAAATCGATGAACATAGAAGTGGAAGAAAGAAAAGTGCCAGTTGCTGAAATAATTGAAGGCATAGCTAATGGAGCTGTTTCTGAAGTTTTTGGAGCAGGTACTGCTGTAGTGGTTGCCCCATTTGCAGCTATTGGTTTTGAAGGCAAAGATTATGTTTTACCTGAAATCAACGAAAATTCAGTTTCAAGCAAACTCAAAAACTCTCTCAATGATATCAGAATAGGAAAAGTAGCCGATACTTTCGGTTGGGTTTGGAAGGTTTAAGAGCTGATTTAGAGTACTTTAGAAAAGTCTAATATGAAAATTATTAGACTTTTTTTTATACATAAACTGCTACTTATCAACACATTACAAATTTAAAACTAGAACTTAATACGTTTCTTCTTTTTTTTCTGCTTATGGCATGGATTTTGCAAATGGCTAATGAGTAAAATTCAAAAAAAATGAACAAACTTGTAGCTTTTTTATTAGTAACCATAACCTTCATCGGTTTATCTTCATTTTCTAAAATAAAATCAGAGGGATTTGATTTCTACGAAGGTACTTACGACAACATGTTAAGAGAAGCCAAAAAACATAAAAAGCCAATAATCCTAGATTTTTGGGCTTCCTGGTGTGCTCCATGTCAAAAATTAGACAAAGAAACATTTTCAGACAGACAACTAGGAAACTATCTTAGCCAAAATTTCATAGTTTACAAAGTAGACATTGACACCTTCGATGGTATGCAAATAGTTGACAGGTTCGCTATCGACGTTTTTCCGACAATGATAGTTTTTGACCCAAAAACTGGTCAAATAGGGAAATTTAAAGGTTTTTATCCTCCAGGATATTTGCAAAAAGAACTTGAGAAAATACAGTCCAAGCATAACTTGTACCCTGTAAGCATGCAAGATGGATTAGCTGTTAACAGATAAAAGCACTAATCGTATAATAAAAATCATTGCCCCTATTGGGGCATTTTTTTTATCTTGTCATACATCTTTTCCAACAAAAAAACATCCAAAAGACAATAATGTGCGTAATTTTGCGACATGAAATTACAGAACGATTTATTGCTAAGAGCCGCTAAAGGCCAAGAAGTAGAGAGAATTCCGGTATGGATGATGCGTCAAGCGGGTAGAATTCTGCCAGAATACCGAAAAGTACGTGAACAAGCTGGTAGCTTTATAAAGCTAGCCACCACACCAGAAATGGCTGCTGAGGTTACTCTTCAGCCAGTAGATATTTTGGGAGTGGATGCCGCCATCATTTTTTCAGACATTTTGGTAGTACCTGAAGCCATGGGTTTACCTTATGAAATGATAGAAACCAAAGGACCGATTTTTCCTGAAACGATAAAATCAAAGGCAGATTTAGATAAACTTTCAAAAGGCAATCCAGTTGACCATTTGGTATATGTTATGGATGCACTAGATATTGTAAAAAAAGAATTAAACGGCCGAGTGCCTTTGATTGGATTTGCAGGTGCACCGTTTACAATATTCTGTTATATGGTAGAAGGTCATGGTTCTAAAACCTTCTCTAAAGCAAAAAAAATGCTGTATTCAGAGCCAGAATTAGCTCATGCTTTACTCCAAAGAATCACCGACGCCACCATAGCTTATTTGAAAGCACAAATAGTGCATGGAGCTGACATTGTTCAAATTTTCGACTCGTGGGCAGGAATTCTTTCGCCCGAACAATACCGAGTATTTTCTTTGCCATACATTTCCCAAATTTGTGACGCCATCGAAGAAGCACCCATAACGGTATTTGCCAAAGGGGCGTTTTTTGCGAGAGAAGAAATTGGCAAGACTTCCTGCAGCGTAGTTGGGCTAGACTGGAACATGGACATTGCAGAATCTCGAAAAATAATTCCAAACAAAACACTGCAGGGCAATCTTGACCCTTGCGTTCTTTATGCTCCAATGTCCGAGGTTGAAAAACATACCAAAACCATGTTGAAAGCCTTCGGAAAACAGAAATACATTGCTAATCTTGGCCATGGTGTTTATCCCGACACTGATCCTGAAAAGGTGAAATGCTTCATAGAAACGGTAAAAGCCTTCTAAAGTAATTTTTACGAGAAATTTCCGTTTGATACTTTAAAACTATATTCGTTTTTTTGTTTTAAACAATTGTTAAAAACGGACTTTACATTACCTATTCACTCATGAGAGTTCTATTACTTTTAGTTTTTTTCATAAATACCTTAGCGTCATTCGCCCAGAAAGTAGAAACACTTGGTGGTGCCGTGAATACCGAGTACAGCGAAATACACCCATTAATTGCTCCTGATGGCCAGACCCTCTATTTTGTGCGTGTGAGCCATCCATCTAACAACTTTGGTAAAGACGGCAGCAACGATGTGTGGTTTTCAGACCTAATGAGCGATAAACGCTGGGCCGTGGCTCGTAAAATGGCCAACACTATCAATAAAGATCGTTACAATGATTTATTTAGCATAACTCCAGACGGCAACACCGCTCTCATACGTGGTGTATATGCCAACGGCCGTAAAACTGACGAAGTGGGAATTTCGATTTGTAAAAAAAAAGGAACTACTTGGGGACAACCCAATAAACTGGATATCCCGAAACTCGATGCCATGATAAAAGGCCAATTCTTAACGGCATTTTTGAGCAACAGCGGCAAGGTCTTGATATTGGCCTTTAGTGAAAAAAAGAATTCAAAAGAAGACGACTTATACCTCAGCCTTTTAGATAAATCAGGAAAATGGTCTAAGCCTGAGAGTTTGGGCGGCGACTTGAACACATCGGCTTCTGAAACAACGCCTTTTTTGGCTGCTGATAACAGTACCCTTTATTTTGCTTCAGACCGCAAAGGAGGCGAGGGAGGCTTTGATATCTGGATGAGCAAACGAAAGGGCAAATCTTGGACGGGCTGGAACAAACCGATAAACCTTGGAAGAGATATAAACTCCGACAAAGACGAGATGTATTTTTCGATAGAAGCTTCTGGAGAGTTTGGTTATATGTCGAGCAAAAACAAAGCAATTGGTAAATCTGACTTGTTTAAAATTAGGCTAAAAGAAGAAGTTAAAAAAGCATCCGACGATGCTGCACTTACGGCTTCAAAAAATGCAGAAACCAAAGAGAATGGCAATAAAAAAGACGAAGTACCAGTGTTGGCTCCAACTCCAACCATCTTACTCAGCGGCGTGGTAAAAGACCAAAAAACAGGCAAACCTGCAGAAGCGAGAATCATTTATGAAGATCTCGATAGTGGCGAAGAACTCGGTGTGGCTGATTCTAATCCTGTAACTGGAGAATACAAAATTTCGCTACCTTATGGCAATAGATATGCTATCAGAGCAGAAGCCAAGGATTTTATACCAGTCTCAAAAAACATCGATTTGACCATACAAGGTGCATTTAAAGAAATAAAAGACTTGGATTTGGCCATTGCTCCCATACAAACAGGTGTCACCGTGCAGCTCTACAATATTTTCTTCAAATTTGGCCAAGCTGCACTTGAGCCAGAGTCGTTTTTTGAACTTGACAGAATGATAGCCGTAATGAACCAAAACCCAACGATGGTCATTGAGGTTCAAGGACACACCGACAACGTGGGTTCAGAAGATGCCAACTTGAGGCTTTCGCAACAACGAGCCGATGCCGTTAGAGACTATTTTATTTTGAAAAAAATAGCTACAGACCGGGTAAAAAGTGCAGGATTTGGCGAATCAAAGCCTATAGCCTCCAACGCCACAACGGAAGGCCAAGCCAAAAACCGTAGGGTGGAATTTGAGATAAAGAGGAAATGATAGTTCAATTTAGCAATTTCTTTAAAGTTTGCAAACAACATTTTGTAAGGAAAGAATTCTTCCGTTTTTAAAATCCCTTGGAAAGTTTCTTTCATATCTTAAAACAGAAGTAGTTAATTTAGAGTATATTGAACATTTTTTTCAGCCTAAAAACTAAATGATTATGTTTAAGAAACTATTTTTTATTTCAGTACCTGTTTTCTTCATTTTAGATATGCTTTGGCTAGGCTTGGTGGCGAAAAGCTTTTATGCCAAGGAAATAGGATTTATGATGAAATCTGAAGTAAACTGGACAGCTGCTATCATATTTTACCTTATTTTTTTAGCAGGTTTAACCGTATTTGTAATTGTCCCAGCTGTAGAAAAAAACAATTGGAAAGACGCCATGATATATGGTGCTTTTTTTGGACTCGTAACTTACGCAACATTTGACCTCACCAACTTGGCCACCATAAAAAACTGGCCACTCACTGTAACTATTGTGGATTTGATTTGGGGCATGGTTTTGTCGGCCTCTGTGAGTGTAGCTACTTTTTTTATAGCTTCAAAAATAAACTAATGGAGCACTTCACCTATCCAGCCATTCTGCTGTTCTTGTACATGAGCAGCTGTTTTCTAATAGCTTACCTCAAAAACAGAAACGACATCGCTGACGTAGCATGGGGATTAGGATTTATTTTGATGGCCTGGAGTTCCTACTATTTTTCGGTTACCAAAACCCCTCTTTCATTATTTGCAAACACCTTAGTTACTATTTGGGGAATCCGACTATCGTGGCATATTTTTTTAAGAAACAAAAACAAAACGGAGGATTTCAGGTATTTGGCCTGGCGGAACGAATGGGGCAAGTGGTTTTATTTCAGGTCGTTTTTTCAAGTTTATATGCTTCAAGGACTTTTTTTGTTTGTCATCAGCAGCCCTATTTTCTTTATAAATAACACTTTAGAAATACAAAACAATATTTGGACATGGATAGGTGCAACCATCTGGCTGATAGGTTTTTTGTTTGAAACCATCGGTGATGCCCAGCTCTCCATTTTCAAGAAATCAAACAAAAACAAGATCATTGAAAGCGGATTGTGGAAATACACACGGCATCCCAATTATTTCGGAGAAGTATTGCTTTGGTGGGGGATATGGCTGATGAGTCTGGTTAACTTACAAAACTTCTGGGGAGTCATTGGCCCACTTACCATCCATTATCTGATACTTTATGTCTCGGGAGTGCCTATGTTGGAGAAAAAATATGAAGGCAACCCCGATTTTGAAAATTATAAAAAAAGAACCAACAGATTTCTTCCTTGGTTTTCAAAAAATGACCAATAACTTTCAAAAAAGCTATTGGCCAGTATTATTTTAATGCTGCACACCACCCTCACCATGCACATGTCCATGGTCAAGTTCTTCAGCAGTGGCATCTCTAATGCCCATCACTTTTCCCTCAAACTTCAGCGTTTTCCCCGCAAGTGGATGATTAAAATCTACTTGCACTGTATCACCTTCAACAGCATAAATTCTACCGGTGATTTGGCTTCCGTCGTCGTTGGTAAAAGGCACGAAATTACCAATTTCTAACAAATCAGCCGGCACTTCGCCATTTTCTATCTTGAACATTTCCAAAGGAAAATCAGCGACATCATCCTCCGAAAAGTCGCCAAATCCTTCTTGTGGGTCTAATTGAAAATCAAACTCTTCGCCTACTTTTAGGCCGGCCATTTTCACCTCAAAATCTACTGGAAGACCACTGTGACCTGCCAAATAGACCATAGGTTGATCTTCGCCCACCACTTCTACTATTTCGTAGTCGTCTTCTTCACTCTGAATATACAGCTCGTAGGTAATCGTAACTACTTTTTTTTCAGATATTTGCATTTTTTTGTTGATTTTTTAAAAGTAGATAAAAATACGATTTTTAAAGATGAAGCCCTCCACCAATAAAGAATATTAAGCTACCTTTGCGGTTTGAAATTTTAAGCAAAACTACGAATAAATTTATGTCAAAAAATTATTTAGGACTTTTAATGCTCTTCTTGTTGGTCTCTAAAAGTTTTGCACAAAAGAAAAACAACGACTTTAACTACTACATAAAAAAAATTGATAGCAAAATAAAAATTGACGGAAAATCTGATGACGCGGCATGGGAAAATGCACAAATTGCCACGGATTTTTATCAGGTTTTGCCCATGGACACCAGCATGGCCAAAGTAAAAACCGATGTAAAGTTTTGCTATGACGACAAAAACCTGTACGTACTTTTTATTAATTATAACTACATAAAAGGCTCCAACATCGTGGAGTCAATGAAACGCGATTGGAGTTTTGGAAAAAATGATAATGATTTGCTCTTTATAGATACTTTCAACGACCTTACGACTGGTTTTTCATTTGGCTCCAATGCACGTGGTGGCCAATGGGACGGCTTGATGTCTGGAGGCTCTTCGATAAATTTGAGTTGGGACAACAAATGGCAATCAGAGGTAAGTTTTGATGAAAACCAATGGACATGGGAAGCTGCCATTCCTTTTAAAACTTTGAGATACAAAGAAAACGTAAATACGTGGGGTTTAAACTTTAGCCGTTTGGACCTAAAAACGACTGAAAAATCGTCTTGGACACCCATTCCGAGGCAATTCCCTACGGCATCCTTGGCTTTTACCGGCAATTTGGTTTGGGACACCCCTCCCCCATCGCCAGGAGCCAATATTAGCGTTATTCCATTCATAACCAGTGGAATCAACAAAAATAATCAAGCAAAAACAGATGCTAAAGGCGAATTTGGAGCTGGTTTTGATGCAAAATTCGGACTAACTTCTTCACTTAACCTCGACCTGACGGTTTTACCCGATTTCTCACAGGTTGAAGTCGATGTTCAGCAAACCAACTTGGATCGTTTTGAATTGTTTTTCCCTGAAAGAAGACAATTTTTTATAGAAAATGGAGATATTTTTAACAATTTTGGTTCGGCCAGCCTGCGTCCATTTTTTTCAAGAAGAGTGGGCTTGGATGCACCTATTTATTACGGATCTAAAATTTCAGGAAAACTCAATGAAAATTGGAGAATTGGTGGAATGAATATGCTAACGGGAAAAAACTCTAATGGAGTAGCTGGGTCAAACTACACCGTTCTATCAACCCAAAGAAAAGTTTTCAAGAGGTCTTACATCGGTGCCATTTTTGTAGATAGAGAAACCACCCTTAAAAAAGGCCAAGACCCAAAAAACACCTTGGCGGACTTCAATAGAACCTTTGGATTGGAGTATTATTTGGCCTCCGCTGACAACAAATGGTTAGGCAAAGCCTTTGCTTTCAAGACTTTTTCACCGGGAATTGAAGGTCGAAATAATGTAGCCTCCGTAAATGTTTCTAGAACCAATAGAAAATATATATTATCATACACTGCGGAGTCTGTAGATATGGACGTAAAAGCAAACGAAGTAGGATTTGTACGTCGCAACAATTACGTGCATTCCAGAACAGAGGCCACCTACTTGTTTTTTCCGAAAGGAGGAAAAATCCTATCTCACGGTCCTAGCATAATGATGTCGTATTATTTTTCTCAAAATCAGTTAGATAAAAACGAAAACACAAACGTGATTTTCTACAAATTTAACCTCCGAACTCAAGGAACGTTTACGATTTGGACGGCAACAGATTTCGTAAAACTTACAGGCAAGTTTGATCCAACGGGCTACAAAAAAGAATATTTAGACTCTGCCCAAGTACACAAATGGAAAGCGTGGGGAACGATGTTTAATTCTAAACCACAGTCGGTTTTTACCTATGGTTTTGAAACCCGATACGGAGGATATTATGCTGACGGAAAACGACTAAAGCTTGATGCCGAGGTGGCATATAGATTTCAACCTTATGCTTCTATTGGTTTAAAAGGCAATTTCAATCAATTGACATTTGAGGAAGACAAACGCTTGCCAGAAGTCTTGAGAAACACCACCCATAACCTCTGGTTATTAGGACCAAGGTTGGATGTTACACTGTCTAACAAAATATTTTTCACGAACTTCATGCAGTACAATAATCAAACCAACAACTTTAATATCAACACCCGCTTCCAATGGCGTTATAGCCCAGCATCCGATTTATATCTGGTATATACCGATAACTATTTCGCAGATACATTTGCACCCAAAAACAGGGCTATTGTGTTGAAATTCACTTACTGGTGGAATGTTTAGTTGATTGTATGTTGGTTTACATGAAATAGTATAAAATAAATTCATTCAAAATCCATAAAATAAACTAAATGCTGAAGGATAAAATTATAGGTTCGGATGCATAGTACTCAAAATTTAGACTCCCCTTACCAATATTGAATACAGTGCGGCATTTTAGAAAAACTTCATCGATGAACGTTTGAATAAACCTCCTAAATGAGAATTTTCCTCAACATAACCGATTTGATACACAAGCGGTAAGCTCCAAAATAGAAAGAAAATTAATCAAAAATACATTTCCAACCTTCAACCTCAATGCCATCGCAAAAAAAAATTTAAAAAAACAGCACATCGAGAAAATTTCTAATTTTTAGTATCTCAGTAAATGTAAAAAACAGAGTGATTGTTTCATAAATAATTGATATTAAACAACTAAGACGACAGATATTGTTACAATAAAAATACCCCACTTTATGTTAAAACAAACCTAAAAGTGCTTAATTTTCAAAAAGTTATAGTGGATTTTTCTTAGTTATTTGGACGTCAGAAATATTTTTTTTAATTTTTTCTGTTTTTTTTTTAACAATTCAAAGATATAAAGGTTATAATTGCAGAAAATTTTTTCTAACCTTTATAATAACAACAATTATGGAACATCTCAAAATCGCAACAGACAATTACGTTGCATTCACGTTTTTCATCGGCACTATGGCCATGATGGGAGCAGCAGTATTCTTCTTCATGGAGGTAGGTAATACCTCTGCCAAATGGCGTACGTCAGTTTTAATTTCTGGTATCATCACCTTCATTGCAGCGGTTCACTACTACTACATGAGAGGGTACAATTTGGAAACAGGCGAGTCACCAACTTTCTTCAGATATGTTGACTGGTTGTTAACTGTTCCGTTGATGTGTGTTGAATTTTATTTAATAACACAAAAAGCGGGTGCAAAATCAAGCTTACTTTGGAAGTTAATTGCTGCTTCGGTAGTCATGTTAGTAACTGGCTACGTTGGAGAGGCTATCTACCCTACTGAAACGCAAAGCTGGGTATGGGGTGCTATCTCAGGTGCAGCTTACTTCTACATTGTTTACTTGGTATGGTATGGTGATGTTGCTAAACTTGCGGCATCAAGCAGTACAGCGGTTGCAAGTGCTGTTAAAACCTTAGGCTGGTTTGTATTAGTTGGTTGGGCAATCTACCCTCTAGGTTACATTTTAGGAACCAAAGGTGGTTTATTCGGAATGCAACTAGTGGCAGATCCTGCAGCAGCATCGCATGCTATGGACATCGTTTACAACATCGGTGACGCAGTAAACAAAATCGGTTTCGGTTTGGTGATTTACGTGTTGAGCAGAAAAGCTGAATAATCATAGCAATGAAATGAGTACCACAACTGGTACTCATTTTTTTTTTAAAATGGAATATCAACATATTATAATTGGTGGCGGGTGTGCAGGTTTTCAATTAGCTAAAACTATGTTGGAACTACCCAAAGAAAGCATTCGGTCAATTCTAATCATAGAATCCTCAAAAGTACACGCACCGAAATCTTGGTGTTTTTGGTCAACAATTTCACATCCTTACAGACATTTAGTTGAAAAAGAATGGCACTCACTAGGTTTCAAAGCCTACCAAAACCAAAAAAACCTCCCACTTCAGCATCAAACATATCAGTATATCGATAGCACTAGTTTTATATCTCATCACTTGTCATTGTTTGCCAAAGACCCTAGATTAACTATAGTGTACAAAACCGTATCAGGAATTGAAGAAACCGAAAATGGTTGTTTGGTTCAATGCGAAAATGGAGCTTATCATTCAGAGTATGTTTATAATAGTGTTCCGCATTTACAAGAAAAACCTTATCTTAAACCCAAAGTTTGGCAGCACTTTCTTGGATGGGAAATAACTACATCAGAAAATAGTTTCGATACTGAGAAAGCCACATTGATGGATTTTGATGTAGACAAAAATGAGGATGGCAGGTTTATTTATATACTTCCTTTTACAGAAAAAAGGGCTCTTGTTGAATGCACCGTATTTTCAACCCAAGAATACGCATTAGAGTCGTTTGAGTGTTCATTAAGATCTTACCTTGAAAAAAAATATAGCAACGACTACACCATATCGAAAATAGAAAGAGGTACTATACCAATGATGCCAAAGATAAATGCTGAAATAACAAAAAGGATAATTCCAATTGGCACAGCGGCAGGATGTATAAAAGCAAGCACAGGTTACTCTTTTACAAGAAATTTAGAACATACAACAAAAATAATTGGATACTTACAGGGTAATAATAAAAGGCCAAAATATGCTTATTCACGCTTTACTTTCTATGATAAGCTGTTGCTTTGGATTATAGAAAATCAGCAATCGGAAATAAAAAAAATATTCTATCTGCTATTTAAAAACAATTCGATAAAAAACATTTTAATGTTTCTAGACGAAAGGACAAGTATAGTACAAGACCTAAGAATATTTTACTTTTTACCAAAACGCACTTTCATTAAAGCTCTAATAAAGAGTAAATTAGTTGACTTAGCACCCATAAAATTTACTATAAAAAGATATTTGGGTTCAATAAAAACTGCTTTTACTTTTTGGCAAAAAACCGAAGTTGTTTCAATGCAAAAAAACATAATAGATTGAGAGCAAAAATATTGGCCTCTGGTATCATTCTAGTTATAGTTAATTATTTCTTAGAAATTCCAGAGGAAACACAAATGATTATTTTTGGAATTACCATAATTCTGACCGGCATACCTCACGGATCACTGGATTTTTACTTAGCAAAACAAAACCAAACTTGGTATAATCAAGCTTTTTCAAATAAACGTTTTTATTTCAATTATCTATTGAATATGGTATTGTTTGGTATGGTTTGGTACATTTCCCCATTTCTATCAGTACTATTTTTTCTCTTCATTTCTGCCTTTCATTTTGGAGAAATAGACTTTGTAAACAAAGGTCAAGCTCAGGTACCTTGGTATCTTTCCTCCATTTATGGCTTAACTATAATTGTATACATTATCGCTTGCCACTCAGAAGAATCGATAAAAATATTGCATTATTTACTACCAAAAATAGAAATATCATCAAATACGATACCATTGGGTAAGTCATTTTCAGAATGGATTTTGATTATATCCTTTATCTCATTCTTTCTAATAAATATTGTCCACTTACTTACAAAATCTATCAAGAACTTAATTTTTAAACTTATAAATCAAACCTTCTTTATCTTACTAATCACAAAATTTTTACCCTTTTATTTGGCCTTTGCTTTCTATTTTGGAATATGGCATTCCCTTTTATCATTTGAAGCAATTCTACAAAGTCTACATCTTGAAAACACCACAGAAGATTGGCTGAAGTTAATGAAGAAAGCGTTACCTTTTTCACTGCTTTCATTCATTGGTTTGGCTATTTTGATATATATTGGATATAATGGTCGCAATACACCACAAATTGTCAGTTTACTTTTTATAGGGATTTCTATCCTTACGCTACCGCACTTTCAAGTATTCTCTAAAGCCTTAAATAAAAATCGTTCAACCGAGACAAATGTTGCATCTTAAACTCAAATTTATGTGTTTCTCGCAATTTTAGATGAATCTTGTCCATTTTTCATTAAATTGCCCTTCAAAACCTCTAACATGAATAAAAGGCAATTCTTGAAAACTATTGGACTTTCGGCACTTTCTACGCCTGTTTTTAGCAAATCTTTTCATAGTACAATCACCGAAAAAGAAAATGTTTCGGCAGAAGAATTAGCCCAAGATGAAACCTTTTGGAAGAAAATCAGGGCGGATTATAAGCTAAACCCAGCGTTTATCAATCTTGAAAACGGATATTATTGCATAAGTCCTACGCCAATAAAAACTGCATTTACAAAAAACATAGACGAAGTTAATTTACTGGGGTCGTACTACATGCGAAAGATGCGATTCCCTGATAATGAAAAAGTTAGAGCCAAACTAGCTGAGGCCGCGGGTTGTACCTACGAAGAAATAATAGTGACCCGAAACACCACGGAATCCATTGACACTGTGATATCGGGATATGACTGGAAACCCGGCGACGAGGCGATTATGGCCGAGCAGGATTATCCCTACATGATTCAGCACTTTGAACTGATGGCTCAGAGATACGGAATGACCAACAAGATTTTGTCTGTGCCAATGCACCCAAAAAGCGACGACGAAATAGTGAAAATGTACGAGTCTGCTATTACAACCAAAACTCGTCTTTTGATGGTAAGCCACATCATTAATATTACTGGACAAATACTGCCAGTCAGAAAAATCTGTGACATGGCCCACAGGCATGGCGTAGATGTGGTAGTGGATGGTGCACATGCATTTGGTCAGTTTGAATACAAAATATCAGACCTCAACTGTGATTATTACGCCACGAGTCTCCACAAATGGCTCTCAGCACCACTCGGAGCTGGTTTTTTGTATATTAAAAAAGACAAAATAAAAAATCTTTGGGCCATGTTTGCCGACAATGGCTATCCACAAGATGATATCAGAAGGGTGGTTCATACGGGTACCCCAGCTGTACATACCGAAATCAGCATTATGAATGCTCTCGACTATTTAAATTTCATAGGAATCAAACGCAAAGAAGCACGCTTAAAATACATAAGAAATTATTGGATGGAAAGGCTGAAAGATGTGCCAAACGTAATGATAAACACCCCAAATGACGACGCTAGGGCTTGTGGAATAGGTAATGTGGGACTAAAAAACATGAAACCGACCGAAATGGCTGAAAAATTATTGGCCAATCATAAAATATGGACAGTTGGCATTGAAGGCCAAAGTGTATTTGGATGTAGAATTACTCCGAATATTTATACTTCTACTGCAGAGCTAGATGCTTTTGTAGCTGCTGTTAAAGTATTGGCTAAGAGTTAATTTTTTAGGATTATGATAACAATAATCATTTACTTTCGTATCTGAGGTTAACCTAAATTAAGACAAACTAAACTAAGTCTTTGGAATTTAAAATTTAAACTGTTCCTACTTTCGTTAGGGTATTTAATGGTATTTTTTCTTTTGACCAATCAACAAAGTAAAATCTGTAACAGAAACCATAATCAAAGAAGGAAAACCTTTGAAGATACTTTCTTAAAATACGACAAAAATGGTTAAGTCATAGAAGAAATACAATTGGATAATTTCGAAAAAATAAAGGAGCGAACTATCTTTAAAAACAACAATATCAGCGAGAAAAGTAAGTTTCAATGCAAGGGACAAGCAGAGCAGTTAAGAAACCAACAAGTAAAATGAAGACGTAGAAAGAAAATGTATTCAACGGCCATAACAGTTTAGTGAGTAAGTCCGTGTACAGTTTTAATAATAAGTGTTTGAAAAAAGACAAGAAACACTAAGGGTTACTTGACTCAAACCAAAACATACCAATATGAACATTGATATTTTTTTAGAGAAAATAAATGATGAAGCCTGGCTCTTTGAGAAGATTACGCTGGACCAAATGGAAGGCGTTAAACTCATGGACAGAATAGATGTAAAATACCTGATTCCGTTGCATCTTCTGCCAATTGTACTCCACGATGCTAGAGAGCATTACAAACTATTGGAAATAAATAACGAACGTCTTTGCTCTTACGAAACCCTATATTACGACACCGAAGACTATCAACTTTATCATTCTCATCAAAGTGGAAGGCTGAATAGGTACAAAGTAAGATTCAGAAACTATGTGGATTCAAACCTATCTTTTTTTGAAATAAAGCATAAAAACAATAAAGGCAGAACCCTAAAAACAAGAATAAAACAACCCAATACTTTTGAGAAAGTCCTGAACATAGAAAAAGCTGAGTTTTTAGAAAAAACCACCCCACTATCGGCCAATGAACTCAAAGCCAACCTGCTGGTAAACTATAAAAGGATGACCTTGGTAAATAATACTTCTAAGGAAAGGCTAACGATGGACTTGGATTTGACATTTATAAAAAATCAAAACGAAGTGGTATATAACCAACTGGTAGTGGCCGAGGTGAAACAAGAAAAACTAGGGGCATCGCCTATAATTGATATTTTCAAAAAACACAATTTACGTGCTGGCTCCATCAGCAAATACTGCCTTGGCATAATGAGCACAGACCAAGAAGTGAAACATAACCGTTTCAAGACCAAATTTTTACATTTAAAAAAAATAATAACCCAATATGATTCTTTTGCAAGAGCTAGCATCTGATACCGAGACATTCCAATGGTTTGACAAGGTATCCTTCAAGTTTTTATCACGGTTTTTGGTAGATATTGTGGCTGTATTTATCCTAGCCAGGTTTATATATTTTCGCCATTATCGCCGCACCGACCTTTTCTTAACCTTTTTCGGGTTTAACATCATAATCTTCTTGATAACCTATCTCCTCAACAAAGTGGAGATGAGCATGGGGGCAGCATTCGGCCTTTTTGCAGTTTTCTCTATGCTCAGATACCGCACAGAAAACATATCAGCCAAAGACATGACCTATTTGTTTTTCTCAATTGCCTTGGGCCTTATAACAGCCATCAGCAAAGGTTCTTGGGACGACCTCGGCATCATGTGCTTAATACTTTTAGCACTTACAGCCTTACTCGAAGGTGGCTGGCTGATGAAAAAAGAGAATACCAAAATCATTACCTATGATAAAATTCAGTTAATTACTCCCGATAGAAGAGAAGAACTTTTGTTAGACTTGAGACAAAGAACTGGCTTAAACATACACAGAGTAGATATTCAAGAGATTGACTTCCTGAAAGATGCCACCCAAATAACCATATTTTATTACGAAAACTGAAAAAACTGAACATGAAAAAAATATATTTTGTCGCCATTTTACTTTTGGTATATGCCTACGGAAACGCACAAGATGGTGTTGGTCTGCGAAGTGGAGTGAATTTGCAGAAGAAATTAACCAAAAAAATCACGCTGAATGCTAATGGGCAGCTCAGGTTTAATGGGGATATTTCGTACTTACAAACTTACCTTTTCGAACTGGGCGGAGCTTATAAGATTTCTAAAGCCTTTGATGCAGCGATTTACTACAGATTTGTGAACAGACGAAAAGACGAAACCAAGGAATTTAAAAATAGACATAGATTCTATGCTGACTTGGGCTATGGCAAAAAATTTGGAGCGATAAAATTTGAAAACAGGCTAAGATACCAACACCAATTCAAAGACAACGACGGTGTAACGGAATTTGACGCAAGTTATATTCGAGACAAAATTGAGGTTTCGTTGGACACCAAATCGAAGTTTACGCCTTATGTTTCCAACGATTTTTTTTTCCAAATTGGCGGAACTTTAGATCAACTCAGACCAAAAGTTGGTGTTAGTTATAAAATAAACAAGAAAAATGGTATCGACCTAAGTATTTTTAATGACATAGACCTCTTGGGCACCGAAAATCTTGGGCCGGTTATTGGACTGATTTATAAGTTGAAGTTATGAATTGTAAGTCTTTTGAATCTAAAAGAGACAAGTAGGGTTTAAAAAAAATGCTAGAAAATAAATTCCCTGTTTTATAAATTGACTAAAAACTTCCTAAATCTTGGGGTTCTATTTTATACAATTTCAGGAGAAATCCATATCAAGTTTAACTTCGAAACGCAAAATCGGATTAGGAATCATAGTCTCGGTATTGTTTTTTTCTCTTTAATCTTTTCCACCTCAGGCAAAAAAGCAAAACTTGAAGGTATTGTACAATTAGAAGACTAGTGGAATGTTTATGCTTCTATTAGTACCATTACAAAAACGAAAAATCCCAAAACAATACCCTTTTATACTCCTACTTTAACGATGTTCGAAATTATACTTTTGGGATTGGATGCCTATCTCTTTTTCAGGATTTGAAGGAAGCTAAGGTAGCGATTGTCACCTACTCCACCGCACTTTCCAAAAACTGTATTGTACCTAAATCTGCATTGATTTCGGCTTCTATACCAATCGGAATTGTAAATTTATGGCTAATATGTCCAATCATTGCACCTGTAAATGATGGTTTTTGGATTGGTTTAATATGGTCTTCCCAAATATCTTCCAAGGTAAGAGATCCATATCCGCCATTACCAACCTCACAACTGCTACATTTCCCAAAAACGAACCCTCGCATGTCATTTAGTACGCCACAAAGTTTTAAATGCGTAATCATCCGATCCATGCTATAAGGCGGTTCGTCCACGTCTTCACAAAAGAAAATAGAATCTTTAAAATCGGGAATATATTTTGAACCCATCAGATGACAAAGTACCGTCAAATTGCCCCCTAACATTCTACCTTGAGCCTTCCCTGAAACTATTGTTGAAATCCTATCTTTCGTAATTGTCAGGTTGTCACCTACTATTTTTGGGTTTTCATAAGTGACTTTTTCAGCATTCATCAAGATACTTTTAAAATGATTCACTGTAAACTCATTCCACGTGGCAGCTCCTTCAGGACCATGAAAAGTGACTAAGCCAGTTTGTGAATAAATACCCAATAATAAGGCGGTTATGTCAGAGTACCCAATAAGCACCTTAGGATTTTGCTTAATCATTTGGTAATCCAAATAAGGCAATAGCCTTGCACAGCCCCAACCGCCATGAACACACAAAATGCCTTTTATAGTTTTGTCAGCAAACATTTCATTGAGATCAGAGGCTCGTTCTTCGTCAGTTCCAGCCAAATAACCGTATCTCTTCCAAACGTTTTTCCCAAACTTTACCTTTAAACCCAAAGCTTGCATGGATTCCACCATGACCTGAACTGTTTCTTTGCTATATGCAGGTGCGGCTGGACATACTAAACCAATAGTATCTCCAGGCGACAGCCGCTTAGGTTTTATTATTTTTTTGTTTTCTGATAAAACTCCTAATGCAGGAGCAACGGCAATATTTTGAATAAAATTTCTTCGGTTCATGGTGTTTATGGTATAAAATCACAAGTTTTACGAAAATATAGAACTTAAAAATATAGAATTATTTTCAATTCGTCCCCAAAATTTTTCTAACGATAAAATCAAATTCGACAAATGTTATATGGATTCTAAATTTAACACAAACAAAAACTTAAAACACAATTCCTAAAACACTTTTACCCTATTTTTTTCTGGTATTCTTTATTTTAATAAATTAAATTTGCAGTTCATTCCAATCAAAGATAAAATGATTCATTTCTTCGGAAGCCAATCTGACACCGTTTTTGCAGTTCAAACCCTCGAAATCATAGCACCCGAAAACCTCCCAAAGTTGTTTTGGTTGTTTAATGCTACAGCTGATAATCAGTTTACCAAAGTAAATCAACCTGATGCTCAACTTAATGCAGCATTCGTTGGACCTCGTACGGCAATGATAACCCCTTGGAGTACAAATGCTGTGGAAATCACCCAAAATATGGGTATTTCAGGAATTGTCAGGATTGAAGAATTTCATGCTGTGGGTGCAGATTTCAAGGATTTTGACCCCATGCTTTCGCAGAAATATTCCGAACTGAATCAATCAATTTATACCATAAATATTCAGCCAGAGCCAATTTTAGAGATTGAAAACATTGATGATTACAACAAAAAAGAAGGTTTATCATTAAGCCAAGACGAAGTTGAATATCTAGAGAATTTAGCCACTAAATTAGAAAGAAAACTCACTGACTCTGAAGTTTTTGGGTTCTCACAAGTAAACTCTGAGCATTGTCGTCACAAGATTTTCAATGGTACTTTTGTGATTGATGGAGAAGAAAAACCGAGTTCTCTTTTCAAACTTATAAAGAAAACGTCTCAGGAAAATCCAAACGATATCGTATCGGCCTACAAAGACAATGTGGCATTCGTGAAAGGACCAGTTGTCACACAATTCGCCCCAAAATCTGCCGATAAACCAGATTTTTACCAAGAAACAGCATTTGAATCGGTGATTTCATTAAAAGCCGAAACGCATAATTTCCCAACTACCGTAGAGCCATTCAATGGTGCGGCTACTGGTGCAGGTGGTGAAATCCGCGACCGTTTGGCAGGTGGACAAGGCTCTTTACCATTGGCAGGAACAGCAGTTTATATGACATCCTACTCCAGACTTACCGACGAAAGACCTTGGGAAAATGCCATGCAGGCTCGTCCTTGGCTGTACCAAACTCCTATGGACATCTTGATAAAAGCCTCCAACGGTGCCTCAGATTTTGGAAATAAATTTGGCCAACCTTTGATTTCAGGTTCACTTTTGACTTTTGAACATATTGAAGATACTCGCAAGCTTGGCTTCGACAAAGTAATTATGATGGCAGGTGGAATTGGTTATGGAAAAGCAAGCCAAGCCATAAAACAATCACCAACAGAAGGCGACAAAGTAGTGATTTTAGGTGGCGAAAACTACCGAATCGGAATGGGCGGAGCGGCGGTTTCATCGGCTGACACGGGTGCTTTTGGCTCAGGAATAGAACTGAACGCTGTACAACGTTCCAATCCCGAAATGCAAAAAAGGGCAGCCAATGCCATCAGAGGATTGGTGGAGGCTGAACATAACCCAATTGTTTCCATTCATGACCACGGTGCGGGTGGCCACCTCAACTGTCTTTCTGAATTGGTGGAGGAAACAGGTGGATTGATAGATTTAGATAAATTACCCGTAGGAGACCCAACACTTTCGGCCAAAGAAATTATCGGAAATGAGTCGCAGGAACGCATGGGCTTGGTGATTGGTGAAAAAGATTTGGCGACTTTGAAAACAATAGCCGACCGTGAACGCTCGCCTATGTACACAGTAGGCGAAGTGACCAACAACCACAGATTTACATTTGAATCGAAGTCAACAGGCTTAAAACCAATGGATTTCGCAATTGCCGACATGTTTGGCAGTTCGCCAAAAACCATCATGGCCGATAAAACCATTGAAAGAAATTACTCTGAATTAAGTTATTCGGCAGAAAACATAGAAACCTACTTGAAACAAGTGCTTCAACTAGAGGCAGTTGCGTGTAAAGACTGGCTGACCAATAAAGTAGATCGTTGCGTTGGCGGACGTGTGGCGAAGCAACAATGTGCTGGTCCGTTACAATTGCCGCTCAACAATGTGGGTGTGATGGCTCTTGACTTTAAAGGAAAAGAAGGAATTGCCACTACCATCGGTCATTCACCAGTTTCTGCATTGGTAGATCCCGTGGCTGGTTCGAGAAATGCCATCGGCGAAGCACTTTCCAACATCGTTTGGGCTCCATTAAAAGACGGTTTGAAATCAGTTTCTCTTTCGGCCAACTGGATGTGGGCTTGTAAAAACGAGGGTGAAGATGCCAAATTATATGAAGCCGTAAAAGGTTGTTCAGATTTCGCCATAGAATTGGGAATCAATATTCCTACAGGCAAAGACTCCCTTTCGATGAAGCAGAAATATCCTAACGATGAGGTAATAGCCCCCGGGACGGTCATCATTTCGGCAGGTGCTAATTGCTCAGATATCAAACAAGTTGTGGAACCTGTTTTACAAAGAAATGGTGGAAATATTTACTATATAAACCTCTCGAAAGACGGTTTCAAACTGGGTGGAAGTTCGTTTGCTCAGATACTGAACAAAGTAGGAAAAGAAGTTCCGACTATAAAAGATTCAGCATATTTCGCCACGGCTTTTAACCTAATTCAAGATTTAATAAAAGCTAACAAAATAAAAGCTGGCCATGACATCGGTAGTGGTGGATTGATTACCACGCTTTTGGAAATGAGTTTTGCAGATGTTAATTTGGGAGCAAAATATGATTTAAGCTCTCTTAATGAATCAGATTTAGTAAAAATTCTTTTCGCAGAAAACATCGGAATAGTTTTACAAGCCGATGCCGAAATAGAATCTGAATTTAAAAACAAAGGAATAGAATTATGTAAAATAGGTGAAGTTGTCGAAGGAAATACAGTTTCTATAAAACACAATTCTGACGAATTAAATTTGAATATCAGCGAGTTGCGTGACGTATGGTTCAAGACTTCTTACTTACTTGATCGCCGTCAATCCAAAAACGAAAGAGCTGAGGCACGTTACGAAAACTATAAAAACCAGCCTTTGAAATATACTTTTCCAAAACATTTTGATGGAAAGTTAAATGCCACTTCGAGTATTGCAGGTGTCACTTCGAGCGTAGTAGAGAAGCCAAAAGCCGCCATCATCCGTGAAAAAGGCAGTAACTCCGAAAGAGAAATGGCCAATGCCATGTACTTAGCAGGTTTTGATGTGAAAGACGTTCACATGACCGACTTGATTTCAGGAAGAGAAACGCTTGAAGATATTCAATTCATTGGTGCAGTTGGTGGATTCTCCAATTCTGACGTTCTGGGTTCGGCCAAAGGATGGGCTGGGGCGTTTTTGTACAACGAAAAAGCCAATATAGCATTGAAGAAATTCTTCGCTAGAGAGGATACACTTTCGGTGGGTATTTGTAATGGTTGTCAGTTGTTTATGGAGTTGGAATTAATCAATCCTGAGCATGAAATACATGGCAAAATGCTTCACAATGAATCGCATAAACACGAAAGTATCTTTACTTCCGTAACAGTTCAGAAAAACCACTCGGTAATGCTTTCCACTTTAGAGGGAGCTACTTTGGGTGTTTGGGTATCGCATGGTGAAGGTAAATTTAACCTTCCTTACGCCGAAGAAAAATACAATATCGTAGGAAAATACGGTTACGAAAGCTACCCAGCCAACCCAAATGGCTCTGATTTCAACACCGCCATAATGTGCGATGCTACTGGAAGACACTTGGTTATGATGCCCCACATTGAGCGTTCTACTTTCTCTTGGAACTGGGCACACTACCCAGCAGACCGCAAAAATGACGAGGTAAGCCCATGGCTAGAGGCATTTGTAAATGCTAAAAAATGGGTGGATGCCCAAAAATGCTAAGTAACTTACCATTCAAAAACATTTCAGTGAATTCCTATTGTGCTCTATGTGTCCTTTAGATTTGCATAAAAAAAGCTGATAAAGAAAAATGAGTAATTGGGTTAAATTTACGACGGTAATTTTTCCTAAGTGGGAAGTAAGGAGAACCTATGCTGTGTCTTAGATTCAAACCTATACATAGATTCAGGCCCTACCTCCCT
>CAMCYZ010000030.1 GCA_945885545.1 Spirosoma fluviale | reverse complement strand
TAATGAAAAAAGTATCGTTGCTTTCTCTGTTCTTGTTGTTCGGTTTAATTTCATGCGGTCAAAAAATTAACTTAGGAAAGGTGGTCAACTCTGTACTCTCTGGTGCACCACTTACAGAAGCTGAAGCAGGTGAGGGTATTAAGGAGGCTCTTTCGGTCGGTATAAATTTGGGAGCAGATAAAGCCTCTGCCTTAGATGGTTATTTCAAAAATCCTAGAATCAGAATTCCGTTTCCGCCTGAAGTTCAGAAGGTTGAAAAAACCTTACGAGGAATTGGACTAGGTGGTGAGGTAGATAAATTTATTTTGGCCTTAAATCGTGGTGCCGAAAACGCTGCTCAACAAGCCAAGCCGATATTTATTTCGGCCATTAAACAATTGACTATCAGTGATGCTGTAAATATATTAAGAGGTGAAAAAGATGCAGCTACCCAATTTCTAAAAAGAACCACATCGGTGCAATTATTGCAAGCATTTGAGCCGTATATGCAAAAATCTCTCGAAAATACTCAAGCTACCAAATATTACAGTGACTTGGCAAATGAATACAATAAGGTGCCTTTTGTGAGTAAAATTAATTCTGACTTGAAAGGCTATGCTACACAAAAAGCAATTGACGGTCTATTTGTGTTAGTTGCAGAGGAAGAAGCCAAAATTAGAGAAAATCCATTGGCTAGGACTTCTGAGTTGCTGAAGAAAGTTTTTGGTAGTAATAAATAATATAATAATAATTAGAATCGAAATAATATGTTAAAATCGGAAATCAATTTTTCTATAGATTTGGATGAATCAAGAATACCTGAAAAAATATTTTGGGATGCAACTGAGAACCCAAATGAAGGTGTGAACGAAACCAAGGCCATATCTATAAGTGTATGGGATCAATATCACAAGGGGCTATTGGGCATTAATCTTTGGACAAAAGACATGCCTGTAGATGAAATGAACCATTTTGCCATAGATATTGTGGGTAATCTCTCTCAGATGCTGAAAGACTCAACCCAAGACGCCAAAATGATCAGTATTTTGGAAGAAGCCGGAAAAAAGATGACGCAGCACTTGAACGAAATGGCTAAACAAGACCAGGCTAAAAATTAAACAGGATTCAGTAACCGCCAAAACAAAAAAGGCTTCGTTATTGAAGCTTTTTTTGTTGTACATAGCTTTACAAAATTTAGAGTTTAATTAATTTTCTGGTATATGTTGAGCTAGCTATTTGCAGTTTAATAACATAAGTCCCGGAGTCAAGTTTTGGAAGTCTATTTCTTAATTCTGCCACGGATATTTTAACACCCAATGCCCTTCTGCCATTAAGGTCAAATAAATCCAATAGTTGATTATCAGAAACTTCTATTCCATTAATAATTATTTTGAAGTCTTGGTTATGACTTATAGGGTTTGGGAAAACAACCGTTTCCTCCAAGTCATTTTCAGTGGCCAAAACCACTTTGGAGAGCTCAAGGATTTTTCTGTAACTCGGTATTCCGTATCCAATTTTATTATCTGGAGTTTCATAATTACTTGCCGACTTTATCAATAAGTCTCTAATTTGCATCGCACTATGCTTAGGAAATTGTTGCTTTAATCCAGCTACCATACCTGCTATTAGTGGTGCAGAAAAAGAAGTGCCCGATGAAAAACTTGCATTCGGATTAGATATAGCCACCGTCGTTTGTGAGCCACGAGCCGAAACCTCAGGCTTTATTTTATTCTTTGCGTTAGGTCCTGGCGAGCTAAAACCTACCATATTCCCTTTTATATCTACCGCACCCACTGCAATTACCGAATCGGCATCTGCAGGCGTAACAATGTGATTCCAAGGGTTATTTCCTTCGTTACCAGCAGAATTAACTACTATAATTCCTCTGCCAACAGCATAGTCGGCTGCTCGAGCCGAAATTGTCTTGTCACCATTGAGGTCTTCAAACTTATAATCTGTGGTAGGGTTATCAAACGAATAATAGCCCAAAGAAGAATTAATTACGTCAACACCTAAGCTATCGGCATTTTCAGCCGCAAAAAGCCAATAAACTTCTTCTATTCGAGTTTCTGAGCCTACATCTTCGGTTCTGTATAGGGCAAAGTCTGCATCTGGAGCGGTACCCATTAGCTGACCGTTGAGTTTGGCTCCAATACAACTCAAAACGGCCGTTCCATGCCAATGCGACTCATAAACAGTCGTATCATTTGAAACAAAATCATAAGTTTTAATAATTTTTTTATCTGAAAAAAGATGTTTGAAGGCGGTCATTGTATTGGCCTTATCAAACCCTGCATCAAAAACCGCAACCAATATCCCTTTTCCAGTAAAATTATTTTTGTGCATTTCGTCTACGCCCAATTGTTGAATCTGTATTAGTGAGTTGCCATAGCTAAATTCCTCATGGGAGCCAAACTTATCTATCGTAGCATTTTGATTTGATAAACTAGATATTCTTCTTCCTCTTATATCTTGGTTTCCATCTATATTTTTAACGAAGGATTGTTTACTTAGATTACTGAGAATTTCAGGTGAACAGTCTATTAACACAGCGTTCAGCCATTTCGATGTTCCAATAATCTTAGCTCCAAGTGCTTTGATTTGGTTTATGTAGATAGGGCTGACAGGAATATCTAGTGCGTTTACCGATATATTTTGATTTTTACGACGATTTATAGATTTCTGAGAGAGAAACTTTTCAGGAGATGAGAGGCTGAAGTTTGAACCTGATTTATCTTTTAAGTAGATAAAGTATCTATTTTGGCCAAAAGACAGTGAGAAAAAAAATATAAAAAATATAATTAGATATGCCTCTTTCTTCACCGATGAATCATTTTTTTTGATTATCAAAAATACTAAAAAAAGGTTCTATTTTGAATAAAACGCATTAAGAATTTAACTATAAAATTGGTAATAAAAGACCAAACAGTAAATCCTCTACAAATTCATTAGGCCCATTAAGAATAAGGCACTTAATAATAGTAAATTAACTATTTTAAACCATCTGAAATTAATCAATGAAGAAGGTGTTTTTGCTTTGTGATAATTGAGTTTAAGGTTTTTCATTTTTACAAGTTTTTATTAGAATCCATAACGATATATAAATATAATTACAGGAATTGAATTTTCAAAAAATATTGAAAGAAAATATTTCCTTTTTTATAAATTACTTTAAGAATTCAGAGCTAATTTTGTGCCAAAATATAACAACCAGAGAAGTTTTAATGCAAAATATAAGAATTGCGATACAGAAATCAGGAAGATTAAGCGAAGATTCAATAGATTTATTTAAAGAATGTGGCATAAAACTTGACATGGGCAAAGGCAGATTAAAGTCTGTTTCTTCAAACTTTAATGCAGAATTTTTGTTCCTAAGAGACGATGATATTCCAGGGTATGTAGAAGACGGTGTGGCGGATTTGGGTATAGTTGGTGAGAATGTACTCGTAGAATCTGCTAAAAATGTTGACCTTGTGAAAAAACTTGGTTTTTCGAAATGTAGACTTTCTATTGCCATACCTAGAGAAGATAGTTTTGATGGAGCTCAGTCATTGCAGAATAAAAGTATAGCAACCTCATATCCGAAATTGTTATCGAAGTATCTTAAAGAAAATGATATAAAGGCGAATATCCATGAAATAAGTGGATCGGTGGAAATCGCCCCATCGATTGGCTTGGCTGATGCGGTTTGCGATATAGTTAGCTCTGGAAGTACCTTACTGAGCAATGGACTAAAAGAAGTGCAAGAAATTTTTAAGTCTGAAGCTGTCTTGATAGGCAATAAAAATTTGTCAGCCGAAAATAAAAGTATTTTGGAGAAAATCCTTTTTAGGATAAATGCGGTGCAGAAAGCTCAAGACCACAAATACATATTATTGAATGCACCCAACGAGAAATTGCCAGAAATTATAAATATTATCGCTGGCATGAAAAGTCCAACGGTGATGCCTTTAGCCGCAGAAGGTTGGAGCTCGATACATTCAGTATTAGAAGAGAAAGCTTTTTGGGAAAAAATAGAAGCTCTAAGAAATGCTGGAGCCGAGGGAATTTTGGTGATTCCGATTGAAAAAATGATACTTTGACAAATGAATATTTTTGAATTTCCAAAAAAAGAACAATACGCAGAAATACTCAAACGACCCACAATGTCGTTCGACGAAATCGAGCAGAAGGTTAGGCCTATAATTCTTGAAGTAAAAGAAAAGGGAGATGAAGCATTGATTAAATTTGCCCTAGAATTCGACAATATTCTGCTCGACAACTTCAAAGTTGATTTATCTGAGATTCAAAATGCAAAGCAATTACTGGATTTTGAGCTTGTTAAAGCCATTGACCAAGCTTTTGACAATATATATACTTTTCACAAAGCCCAACTCATTTCCGAAAATGTAGTAGAAACTATGCCCGGTGTTAAGTGCTGGAGAAAAAGCGTAGGAATTGAAAAAGTTGGAATATACATTCCGGGAGGTTCAGCACCTTTGTTTTCTACAGTACTAATGTTAGGGATTCCAGCATTAATTGCTGGCTGTAAACAAGTTGTTTTGTGTTCACCCAGTAATCATCCTGCCATTTATTATGCCGCTCACAAGTGTGGAATCACGAATGTCTTCAGAATAGGCGGTTCCCAAGCGATAGCTGCAATGGCATTTGGAACTGTCTCTGTTCCAAAGGTTTATAAAATATTTGGGCCGGGGAATCAATATGTAACCTCTGCCAAGCAATTGGTAAATCAGTTTGGTACTGCCATAGATATGCCTGCTGGGCCTTCTGAGGTTGCTGTGTTGGCTGATTATAGAGCAAATCCGGCCTTTGTTGCCTCTGACTTACTATCTCAAGCAGAACATGGGCCTGATAGTCAGGTGATTTTGGTTTCGGATGACTTGAAAATTATCCAAGCAACTATAACAGAACTTGAAAAACAGTTAGAAAACCTTCCAAGGAAAGATATAGCGAAATTAGCACTTCATAATTCGAAGGCGATCTTAGTTGAAAATATGGCTGTTGCCGTCGATATCCTGAACGATTATGCGGCGGAGCATTTAATACTTTCTGTGGAAAATCCTCAAGATATTGCCGACAAAATCATCAACGCAGGTTCTATATTTTTGGGAGATTATACACCAGAATCATGTGGTGATTATGCTTCTGGAACTAACCATACTTTGCCAACCAATGGTTATGCAAGGGCTTATAGCGGTGTTTCATTAGACAGTTTTGTTAAAAAAATTACCCTCCAACAAATAAGTAAAGAGGGAATAATGAATCTTGGTCCAATTGTAGAAAAAATGGCTGAGGCTGAGCAATTATTTGCACATAAAAATGCTGTAACGGTTCGTTTAAAATCTTAGATTTTCGACTATTATTGCACTTGCCCCGCCGCCTCCGTTACAGATAGCTGCCATCCCGTACCTGCCACCTTTATGTTTCAATACATTTAGAAGGGTAACGATTATTCGTGCACCAGAACAACCGAGTGGATGTCCAATTGCCACCGCTCCACCAAAGACGTTGAGCTTGTAATCTTCTATACCAAAATGCTTTGCAAATGCAATGGGTACTACTGCAAAAGCCTCATTCACTTCGAAAAAATCGATATTAGAGATATTTAGATTTCCATTGTTCAAGGCTTTTTCTGCTGCAATAATTGGAGCAGTTGTAAACCACTCTGGCTCTCTGGAACCATCTGCATAAGATATTATTTTGGCTAATGGCTCTAGTTGATGTTCTTTTAGGTATTCCTCCGAAACAAGTATCAAAGCGGCCGCACCGTCGTTGATAGTCGATGCGTTGGCAGCCGTAACTGTGCCCTCTTTACTGAAAACGGGTTTTAAACTAGGGATTTTCTCGAAATTAACCTTTTTAAATTCTTCATCTTCGGTAATTACAGTAACATTTCCTTTCTTGTCTGTAATCTCAATTGGAGACATTTCGGCTGAAAAGTTACCATTGGAAGTATGCAGAGTCGCTTTTTTATAAGAGTTTATGGCGAATTCGTCTTGTTCTTCTCTTGAAATGTTGTAAGCCGTTGCTGTTGCATCAGCAAAACAACCCATGGCCTTTTGCTGATAAACATCAGTTAACCCATCTTTTGCTAGACCATCAATCAAAACTCCGTTGCCATATCCATATCCATACCTTGCTTTTTCAAGATAAAAAGGAATCTGAGACATGTTTTCCATACCACCCGATACCACTACATTGTTTTGACCAATTGCTATACTTTGAGCAGCCAACATAGTGGCTTTCATACCAGAAGCACAGACTTTGTTAATTAACGTTGTTGGAACAGAGTTAGGTAATCCTGCACCTAGAGCTACTTGTGTGGCTGGTGCTTGACCTAAATTGGCCTGTACCACTGAACCGAAATAAAGTTCATCGACATCTTCTTTCTCTATCTTCGAATCCTTTAAGGCTTGATGTACGATTTCTGCACCAAGTTTAACTGCTGGAATATTAGCCAAAGCTCCCCCAAAACTCCCAATAGGTGTACGTTTGGCGGAAACTATATATACTTCTTTCATCTTAATTTTTTTTAATTCAAAGATAATCAAAAACAACTTTTTAAAATTATGCCCTCTTCATTTTTGAGTCTATTGTTTGAAATTGAATACTTATTTCTGATAACAAAAAAGGTAAACAAATGAGTGTTTACCTTTCTTTAAAAAATATGATATTTTCTATCAGATCGAAGCCTTTTTCTTCTGTTGTGTTTGCTCTCCAATTTGAATCAACTGCTCTGTGCTTTTGTAGCCCAATGCCTGATTTACAATTTTACCCGACTTAGGATCAATAAAGAACAAGGTTGGATACCCTCTGACAGGATATTTCAATGCAATTGATGGGCCTTCGCCTTGTTCCATGTCAACTTTAACATTAATAAAGTTTTCATTGAAAAAATCACCCACTTTTTTGTCAGGAAAAACCCTTGCTTGCATAGATTTGCAAGGCCCACACCAGCTAGTGTATGCATCCATGAAAATGATTTTATTCTCGGATTTGGCCTTCTGAAGAACTTGATTCCAATTACTTTTCTCAAATTTAATTCCAGATTCTTGAGCCAATGCCATTTTAGACATGCCCAACAAAAGGAAAAGAACTATGTTTTTCATTATTTACAGTTTAAATTATATAATCACAAACGAAAACAAAACAAAAATCAAACCATAATTTTGTCTGTTAACATTTTTTTAACATCAATCGTAATCTTCGTCCTCACCAGATTTTCGGCCACTACCCACCCGCATCGTATCCAAGTCGGTATATTTATCTTCATAATCGTCTTTGATATCATCTTTTAGGTTACCTTCGTCGTCATAATCAGAATCGTCTTTGATTATTTTTTGTGCTTGTAAATTTGTCATTCTAATCAAATAATATTTGTCCTCCGTCTCGAAAGGCAAGGCACTGACATTCTTTCCGTCTTTGTCTGTAAATCTGATCAGGTGCTCAGAAAATCCATTTGGGTAGAAAAGCTTGACTTGTTCCTGCATATCATCTGTAAGCTTTGCGTAATCTTTGATGGCTCTTGGTTTGTTCATTTTTATACTTTTAAAAAAAACAATATTATTAGATAATGTTCGGGTCTTGTTTGTTTTTTGTATTGAAATTTTAAATTAAACACTAAAATCGTGCAAAAAATATTTGAACACCAAATATTTTTCAATTATTTATTTTTTTTTACGATTTTAACATCGAATTAGGTGTCTAAGTTTTTTTAATTCTACTTTATATTCCTCATTGAAGTTCAATTTGGGCTTATATTTGTAGAAAATAATATAGAATGAAACCAGTTTACAAAGCACATCCATGGCATGGTATTTCAGTAGGGCCAGATGCCCCTGAAGTCGTAACAACCTTTATTGAGATTGTACCATCGGACACCATCAAATATGAAATTGACAAAGAATCAGGCTTTCTAAAAATAGATAGACCACAGAAATATTCCAATATCGTTCCGGCTTTGTACGGATTCATACCTCAAACCTATTGTGGAGACAAAGTGGCGGAGTTTGCGAGAGAAAAAGGAGCTACTGCTATTAAAGTTGGCGATGGTGATCCCTTAGACATTTGCGTCTTATCTTCTCATCATATTCCTCACGGAGACATTTTATTGCAAGCAAGACCGATAGGGGGATTTTGTTTTATTGACAAAGGGGAGGCGGATGATAAAATTATAGCTGTACTTACCGGTGACCAAATATATGGTAACTTTAACGATATCTCTGAATTACCAGGAGGAGTTGTTGAAAAATTAAAACATTACTTTCTGACTTACAAAAATCTACCGGGCGAACCTCAGCATTGTGAGATTGCCTATGAATACGGCAAAGAAGGAGCTGGAGAAGTTATAAAAAAATCAATGGAAGATTATAGGGATTTGATTTTCAATCCATTAAAATAGGAAAAGGAGCTTTCGCTCCTTTTTTTTATACTATAAATTTCAAGATTTATTTTTTATTCAATACCTTTTTTACAGCATCAATTGTACGAGCTACATTGGGTAGTGTAGCTTCAATTAGCGTAGGAGCGTAATGCAAAGGAATATCCATGTTGTTAACTCTAATAACTGGAGCATCCAAATAATCAAATGCATATCTCTGCAAATGATAGGTTATTTCAGACGAAATCGCGGCTAATGGCCAGGCTTCTTCAACCACCACACATCTATTGGTTTTCTTTACAGAGTCCACAACTGTCTGGTAATCAATTGGTCTAACTGTTCTCAGGTCTATCAACTCAACGCTGATTCCTTCATTTTTCAATTGTTCGATGGCAGGCAAAACTACCCTAGAGATCATTTTACCGAAAGAAACAATGGTTACATCTTTACCCTCTTGAATCACATTTGCTTTTCCTATTGGCAATATATACTCACCATCAGGAATCATTCCTTTATCACCGTACATTTGCTCTGACTCCATAAAAATTACAGGGTCGTTATCTCTGATTGATGCCTTTAATAAGCCTTTACACTCATAAGGGCTAGATGGAACAACCACTTTCAAACCTGGTGTATTTGCAAACCAATTCTCAAAGTTTTGAGAGTGTTGTGCTCCCAATTGACCTGCATTACCTGTAGGGCCTCTGAAAACTATAGGGCAAGTATATTGTCCCGCAGACATGGCCATGATTTTAGCCGCACTATTGATAATCTGATCTATTGCTACAAGTGAAAAGTTGAATGTCATGAACTCAATGATAGGACGACATCCATTCATAGCCGCACCAACACCAATGCCTGCAAAACCCAACTCGGCTATCGGCGTGTCAATAACTCTTTTTGGTCCAAACTCGTCTAACATTCCTTGGCTAGCTTTGTAAGCACCATTATACTCGGCTACCTCTTCACCCATTAAGAATATCGTCTCATCACGACGCATCTCTTCGGACATGGCCTCCTTTACAGCATCTCTAAATTGAATTTCTCTCATTTTTGGCTTATAAATATATTAATTTCGGGTTAAGTCCCCGAATGCTTTACAAAAATAGTAAGCTATTGTCAATTTTCGAAATCTATTTCTACAATTAAGGAAATTCGTTTGCTATTTTTGGAAATTATTATCATTTCTTTGGGAATATCTACCGAAAACAAACTGCTCTTAGAACTATTTCTTTTAAAAGCGGAAAATTATCTTTAGCGGGAAGTTCTTGAGTTACTAATCATTATGTTTTATGGAAATTACTGGCCTTTTTATTTATCCAATTAAATCCATGGGTGGTATTTCACTCAAAAGTTCTACTGTAGAAATGAGAGGACTGAAATACGATAGACGCTGGATGCTTGTCGATGAAAACAACCGTTTCTTGTCACAAAGGGAACAGCCTTTTTTGTCAAGGTTTTCGTTGGTACTAAATGATGAATTCTTCACCGTTACGAATAATTTAAACAACGAGCAAGTAAACATCCCATTAGAAAAAGTATCAGGTAAAAATAAAAAAGTACATGTTTGGGAGGATGAAGTACTTGCAACAGTTGTTCAGTCTGAAATAAGCATGTGGTTTAGTAATCAAATTGGACAAATGGTTGATTTGGTCTATCAGCCTAATGAATCAATTAGACCGGTCGATTCAAATCACACAATTACCGGTGAAGAGCAAAACAGCCTGTCTGACGGTTATCCAGTTCTTATAATTAGTGAAGCCTCTTTGGAATATCTAAATTCGCTTTGTCCAGAACACATACCTATGGAAAGATTTAGACCCAATATAGTTGTAAAAAATATCGAAGCTTTCGAAGAGGATAAACTCGAAAAGCTCTGCTTCAATGATGTAGAACTTTACGGAGTAAAACCCTGTGCAAGGTGTAATGTACCCAACTTAAATCCCGAAACTTTAATGTTCTCAAAGGAGCCTTCCTTGACCTTATCAAAAATCAGAAAGTTTGGCAACAAGATATTGTTTGGTCAGAACTTGGTGGTCCATAAAATTGGTAGAATTAATGTAGGAGATAAAAAATCCGAATTCGACTTGAGCTAATTAATTGGGTAACCTAAAGAAATATCGAATTACAAGTTATAGATTAATTAGTTGTTCAGAACTATCTTGTGGTTATTCGTTTCAATTATTTTGGTCCAAAAGCGAAATTAACTTATTTCGAAAAGATAAACTTTTACTCTCCGGTCCAAAATCAGTAAATTTTAGGCTATGAAATTCACTTTCTACACCTTATGAATTGATATATATCAATTTGTTTTAAGTTTTTTTACTTAATATTTTTTTACAAAAATGTGTTTATTTTAAAGTTATAAATTTTATAGTGTTCTGAAAATGAGATATTTGTGTTCGAATTCATTGCGAAAAATATTATAAATTGAATTCTATCTTATGTAATTTTCCATCTTTTTGCGAAATTTTTGAATAAATGTTTTTGTTTTTATTTTTTGATTTAAAAAAAAGGATTACTTTTGTCATGTCATCAGCAAAAGATAGACAATACAAGAGAAAAAATTAAGATATTAAAGATAAAAGTTGTGTGGATTTAGTAGCGGGAAAGGCTGGAACACTTGTTCCAGTCCTTTTTTTTTAGGTACAATCTACATCATTTCACCCACTCCAAAAAAAGTTCTTTTCTGAAAATTTCAATCTCGTTTTACCTGTTTTTTATTTGAAAGACTTTTCGGGAAATTGCTTTGTAGTTCAAAACGTTTTTTCTGATATACAATTAGTTTATCAATCGGCTGAAAATCACATATTTTTTGTGAAGAAACAGTATGTTCTCGTTTCCAAATTACAAGCTTCCTGAAAATGAGACATCTATTACTAAGTTTACGGACACACAAGGGAATGGTTAGTTCTTAGCGGCAAATTATAAGCATATAAAAAAGACCCCTAAATTTCTTTAGGAGTCATTTGTACCCGGAGCCGGAGTCGAACCGGCACGAGTGTAACCTCATTGGTGTTTGAGACCAACGCGTCTACCAATTCCGCCATCCGGGCGTGTCTTCGTGTTGGGAGTGCAAAAGTAGAATATGATTTCTAAGACTCCAAGTTTTATAGCTTTATTTTTTTAAATATTTTAAAAAAAAATCTTCAAATCCCACTTCTAGGTGCTTTATTCGTATCTGAGAGATTCTATTGGGTCAAGTTTTGACGCTTTGTAAGCGGGGTAATAACCTGATAATAAACCGACTACTATGCACACCACCAAGCCAAGTAAAATCCAATTCCAAGGCACCACAAAACTACTACCACCAGTCATAAAAAATGCCACCACATTGCCAGCCGCTATACCCAAAAACACCCCGGCAAGCCCACCAATGATACAAATCACTATAGCCTCTATCAAAAACTGAAGTCTTATTTTTGTTGGAGATGCTCCAAGAGCTTTTCTAATACCTATTTCACGCGTTCTTTCTGTTACTGATACCATCATGATGTTCATGAGAGCAATGGAAGCACCAAGAAGTGTTATGATTGATATACCGAAACCTCCTATTCTTAAATAACCTGTAACTTCATTGAGGTCGTTCAAAAGTGCGTCAGAACGTTCTATTTTAAAAGAATCATCATCATAAACTTTATCTCCTCTAACAATTCTCATTACCGAGGTAGCCTCTGCTAAAGTGTAGTCCAAGTTAATGGCGTCCGGAACAGAGGTAGTGATTTGGTATGAAAAAACACCATTCTGATCAAAGTTTCTAGCAACCTCTAACGGTATAATCGTAACTCTATCATCATCACCACCTGTTATACTTCCTTTCTTTTCTAACACACCCGCAATATTGAATTTCTCACCCATCAAAGTTATGTTTTTGCCGATTGGACTTTCTTCAGGGAAAAACTTCTGAGCTACTTCAAAACCTATTAGAACCATTTTGTTTGAATAGAATCTGTCGTTTTCAGATATATTTCTTCCTGATTGAATTTTATATCCCTTAAGGTTTAGATAGTTTTCATCTGCACCAACTACTATAATGTTCGGATTTGATTTCTCGGTTTCAAACTTAACAGTTTCGCCTTGGGAGGCAAAAGTATAAATACTCACAATGGCCTTTGTTTTCTTTGCGAAATTTTCTTTGTAATCTAAAGCTTGACGAAAATAAATCGGCTTCGGTTGTTTTTTAACAATACCTCTCCGACGTCGGCCATTATTTTGTTCTACTTTAATATCGAAGGTATTGACGCCAAGTCCTTCAAAGCTCTTATTTACTGACCCTTGCATGCCCTCAATAGCCGTTAGGATGCCCACCAACGACATTATACCAAATGTTATGATAGTGGCGGTTAGAACTGTTCTAAGCAAGTTGGATTTGATTGACCTTAGGCCTTCAGATATATTCTCTTTTAAATTCATATTTTTGGTCTAAAACTTTGGAAATATTTTTGAATAAAGGCTATTCAAATGCAAACAAAAACAATAATTCTAAGGTATTTTTGTTTTTAATGCAAATTACAATATTCGTAAATAATTAAACAAGCCAATGAGGAAAGCCATTTTGCCGTTTATCATTTTTTTGACATTCACGAGTCGGATTTTCGCAAATCAGGTATTTATTCCGATGGACGAAAGTCAAAAGAACCACCTAAAAGCCTATGGATTGGCGTTTTGGGTATTGAAAAATTATGATACCGAAATTGATTGGTTACTTAATTATCGTGGCGGAAGTTTTATGTTTTCTGCCAGCCAATCTTTTATAAACGAATGTGTAATTAGGGGAATAAGTTATGATGTTATCTCAGAGGCTGAGGCAGCTGGTATTATAAAACTTGTCAAAAATCCAGACGTCAACATGGATGCAGTCAAGCTTCAGAAAGCACCAAAAATTGCGGTTTATACTCCCAAAAGTGCTCAACCTTGGGACGATGCCGTTACCTTGGCTCTTAATTATGCTGAAATTAGCTTTGATAAAGTCTATGACGATGAAGTAATGAGCGGGAAACTGCCAGAGTATGATTGGTTACATTTACATCACGAAGATTTTACTGGTCAGTATGGCAAGTTTATTCGTATGAAAAGTGCGTCTTGGTATCAGGAGCAAAAACGCGAAGTAGAGAGCATAGCAAAGAAGTTTGGATATTCAAAAGCCTCAGAACTGAAAGGTGCGGTAGCAAAAAAGATAAGTGAATTTGTGTTAGGAGGTGGGTATATGTTTGCCATGTGCAATGCTACAGACACCTATGAGGTTGCTTTGGCGGCACAAGGTATTGACATTGTGGAGTCTGTTTATGACGGCGACGGCTCTGATCCTCAAGCTAACTCTAAACTTAATTATGACAGAACTTTTGCCTTTAAAAATTTCACTTTGGAACCCGACCCCTACGAAGTGGAGTTTTCTGACATTGATAATCAGCCAGGGGATAGAGGAGTCTCGGAGTCGAATGACTATTTCACGTTATTCGAATTTTCGGCCAAATATGACCCAGTACCAACTATGCTGACACAAAACCATCAAAATCTTATCAAAGGATTTATGGGTCAAACAACCGCGTTTAAGAAACAATATATAAAATCGGAGGTATTGGTTTTGGCTGAAAATAGACTATCAAATGAGGCAAGATATATCCATGGAACTGCAGGGAAGGGTTTTTTTACCTATTATGGAGGTCATGATCCTGAGGATTATCAACATTTGGTAAATGAAGAGCCGACTGACCTAAACTTACATCCCAATTCAGCAGGTTATAGATTAATACTTAACAACGTTTTGTTTCCGGCTGCTAAGAAGAAGAAGCTTAAAACGTAATTTTCGATTTCTGTTGATTGAATATTTTAACTTTAGGTGTTTTGCAAAGTATTACATTATTTTTTATCGGAATGACCCAAGTTTTTGTCTGGGGCTATTAAATCTCTGATTAACTGCTTGATTACTTTGGGTTCTGCAAAACCGCCATAAGTTTTTCGGTCGAAGACAATGCTGTCTTCGACCGAAATTATAAAACTACCAGATGAAGGGCTAGGTTTGAGACTCATTTCTTCAATCTCACACTCAAAAGTCACCAGCAATTCCTGAGCAAGCCATGCCGCACGCATCATCCAGTTACACTTGGGGCAATATTCTATGGTTATTTTATATTTCATTTAGATATTCCTAAAAATAGATGTTTCTGAAAAATCTAATCTAAAAACGATATTCTGTTGATATATTTTCTTTTATTTCAAAGTTTCCATGTAAGCTACTATATTTCTCAATTCTGATTCATTTAGGGCAAGTTTTGGCATGAGAGACTCAGCTTTTTGTTCAATTTTAGAAACATCTTTGAGTTTAAGAATATTTACGTTAGCACTTCCTGGATATTTTACCATGAGGTCTATCTCCGTTTTTGAGGTCACTATTGCCTGTATAACATCGCCATTTTTCATGGTAATTTCTTGTGTTTCATAACCAAAACCTATGCCTTCGCTTGGGTTAATAACAGCATTAAGAAGTCCTTGCTTACTTAGTTTATTTCCAATTAATGATAATGACGGTCCAAAATCAATTCCTGTGTTTTTGACCACATGACAAGATATGCAATAGGTCCCGATAACTTCTTTACCAGCTATTTGATCTCCGCTTGCTTTTAAAATGTTATCAATATTTATGGTTTGACCACCCGCAGTTGCAATAATTTTGTTCACTTCGTTTCTGATATCTCCATGCCAAGTGCGTTTCAAAATATTTAAGGCTGTTTCTATATATTCTGTGGGTATTTTTTTTGCTTTGAATTCTTCCCAAAGTAGTGCTTCTGATTCCCAACCACCCATTTCGTTGAGGGCTAACAATCGTAACTCCTCTTTATATTTAGGATTTCCGTATATTTTTACTAGTTCCTTGGCAATGGTCACGTTGTCTACATTTCCATATTTATCAATGGCATTTTTTACATTTTTTGGATTTTTAAGCTCTAGTAATAAGCCTTTTGTGCCGTGTAATTTCACATTTACCCTTCCAGCCTCCGATGCTACCTGCCTGTCTGTTGAATTCAAAGTCAAATTATGTAAACGGGCAAATTGCGTTTTAACACTAAATTTGTCTACTAGGTCAATAAAATCTAGATCATTTTTTATTCCTGTCAAAAGTTTTGGAAATTCTACCTTGAAGCTTGCATTGTTCTGAATAGTGGCCTGGTCCAGAAGTTTGAAAATTGTTACTTTTTCTAAGTCGGCTTTGGAGTTCTTTATTAAACCGAAAAGTACATCATTTTTGCCAGCTCCTTTTTGGAAATCAAAAGCTCTGTAGTATTTCCATTTTGACTCGAGGGGCTCACTTTGAATAATTTCGGCAAGATATTCCATTGTATTAGTGCCTCTACTTCTCCAAACCAATTCTTTAATATGCGGCTTTTGTAGCCAATTTTGACCTTCTTTGGCTTTCAGAAGTTCAAGCGAATGGTCCCAGTCTTGGTTTGCAGCTATTCCAAGAGCCTCTAAAAACCAACGGTCATTTCCTTTATATTCCGAAGCTAATTTTGCCCAAATATCGGCGTAGTTTTTGTGTCGCAAAGCCAGGGCAATCTCTCTGCGTACTTGTATGGATGGATCGGCTGACATTTCTTTCAAAAACTCATAAGGATTCTTAAAATACTGCCGTGCCATTCTAACAGACAAAACTCTCAAATCCTCGTTTGAACTTTCAGCGGCGTGATTTACCCAAAGGCTATTTTGTTCGGCCATTAGCCAATAGGCACGAGCGGCCATGTTCGGTTTTGCTGATTGTATCAAGTCTTTGAGCGAACTTTCAGCTTTCGAACCCATGTTTTTTAAAGAATTAAAAGCCAGGTATCGAACCGCTTGATTAGGACTTTGAAGGGCCTGGGCAGCTCCTGAAGCCGTAGAATAGTCATAAGTTGGTATTTTATATTTTACACCTTTGGGAGCTATTCTATAAATTCGGCCTCTGAGTGAATCGCCCATTGCATGTCCACCAACACCGGGATCATACCAATCTGACACAAACAAAGAGCCGTCTGGAGCCACTGTAATGTCTGAAGGGCGGAACCATTTATCTCTTTTTGAGCCGTCTAAAATATTCAAGACCGAGGCTGAAAATCCCGCACCACTTTTAACAGTCGGATATGCCCGAACAATATTTGGGCCAGCGTCGCAATGAATAATTTGGTTTTGGTATTTTGCAGGTAGGAGTGAGCCCTCATAATAAATAATACCGGTTGGAGAGCCTGCATAAGTTTGGAGTAAATTTGGTACAACACCCGGGTCATTGAGGTGCCAATGTTTTTTATAAACTGAATCCTCCATGTTGGTACGTCTAACACGCCAGTCGGCTCCAGTCATTTCGTCTTTGAAGCCATAGTTGCCATAATCCATGACATAGTTGATTCTTGTGCTTCTGTTGCCGTCGTCATCGTTATCCGACTGCCACATTTTTCCATAGCTATCAAGGGCAAGTTCATAATTGTTTCTAAAGTTCCACGCCAATGCTTCAAGGTTGGTGCCGTCTTCGTTTGCTCTGAATACCATACCTTCGCGGTATGGCTTGCCGTCGCCAGTTATGACCTGTTTTTTATCGTCAAGAAAAGACTTACCCTCTTTGGAGATGAGTGTATTTCCTGAGTTTCCGAAGTTAAAATAAAGTTTTCCGTCAGGTCCGAACACAAAGGCGTGCATACCGTGGTCGTGTTGCGTACCACCAATGCCTGAGAATAACATTTCCTTTTTGTCGGGAATATCATCGCCGTCTTCGTCTGTGAAAACAAACACATTTGGACTACACGAAACGTAAACTTTGTTTCCTAAAACTGCAATTCCAAGGGCTGCATTGATGTCTTCTCCTTGATAAAATACTTTAGATTTATCAGCTTTCCCGTCGTTGTCGGTGTCTTCCATAATCAAAATCCTGTCGCCTTTGGCGTTGTAAGGATTTCGTGGATTGAGGGTGTTTCTGTAATTGTAAGCTTCACATATCCAAATTCTGCCTTTAGCGTCAATGTCCATATTAGTGGGGTTGGACATCATGGGTTCAGAAGCAAAAAGGCTGATTTCGAGCTCAGGGTCCAGTAATTCTATGCCGTCTATCGCATGTTCGACACTTCTTTTTTGGGAGTCCGTTAGTTTAGCATAATCTTCAGCAGAGAGTGGTGCTTTTTGGTCAGACAAAAATGAGCATAGCGAAAACGCCAACAAAATGGTAATTCTTTTCATAAAGGTTGAATATTAAATACTTAAACAGATAACTAATAAAAACTGATATCAGAATTTATAAAGGTTTTGACCAGTTAAATATAACGGTTTCGGATTTATTCTTTTTACAAAAAGTAACCTTTTTAAGTTATATTCATCATAATCTGGCGAATTTTCATCAAAACTACTGATTTGAACCATTCCTGATGAATGAATAAAGGATTTGTTTCCAACCCAAATACCTACATGTGTGACTTTGGAGGTAACGGTATTCCCGAAAAATAACAAATCTCCCTTTTGAAGCATGGAAAAGTCATTATCATAACTAACGAGCTCACCAATGAGGGCTTGCTGAGATGCATCTCTTGGCAATAGTAGGCCGGAAGCAAAAAAAGTCATTCGAGTAAAACCACTGCAATCGGTCCCTTTAAATGAAGTACCTCCCCATAAGTAGGGTATTCCAAGCATTTTTTTCCCGTTTTCAACAATACTTTCACCGTTTATTTGTTTCTCATTTAACCAATCGGCAGGTGATTTTAAATATGCCGTATTTATAAACCCATGTTTTCCATCTGGAAAAATAACGTCTGTGAAACGGCCAACCGTAGCTGAGAAAGTCAATAGATTGCCGAAGCTTAAGTCTCTAACGGGATTTGCATTTGTGGTTGTATCGCTCATCGCAACTCCAGATGGGTTTACGAAAATCAATTTTTGTTTATGCTTAAAATTTACATATTCCGATTCGGAAAATTGTTTGATGGTTGAGCCATCTATCCAACCTATGTAATCATCAGGACATTGCACCCTAAACCAACCTCTTGTTTTTTCTAAAACCATTAAAGGCATGCCCAGTAGTAATTGAGAGGCTAGTTCAGCCGATTCCTCTGGTTTTGAGCGGAGATTTGCAACAGAGACATTCACTACTGCATATTTCTCGAAACTGCTATTTTGTCCGGGTAGAACTACAACAGAATCTTTAACATTTTCAATCTTAAATTTAGAAAGTAAAGCACCCTTTGCTTCATTTAAATTGGTTTTTCCTACAATTGCGTTGGTATTAGGATTATAGGTAATTTCAAAAATGGCCGTACGTTTGTCAGGGGCATAAATCTTTCTTATATTTTCAATTTCCGCCTCATATTGAGCTTTTGCACCATAAGCAAATGATAAAAGAGTAAAGAAGAATATTTTTTTCATTTCCAGCCTTGAGCTATAATTTTAGTTTTCTCTCCAGAATTGAGCACCAACCAGTTGTCCTTTTCTTTGGTTACAAATCCTATCGGGGTTATTTCAGTAATAGCTTTTATTTTCTCAAAATCTGCTTGCTTAAAGGTAATCAAGAGCTCATAATCCTCTCCACCACTTATTATGCTGGCAATAGGGTTTAAATTAAACTCGGTGCATGTTTCCAAGGTGAAGTTTTCTATTGGGATATTTTCAAAAAAGACTGTAAAACCTACTCCAGAGTGCTTGGATAGATGAAGAATTTCTGAGGCTAAACCATCCGAGATGTCAATCATCGAAGTGGGAACAACACCTATTTCGTTTAAATCGTGTACAATATCGGTTCTGCCTTCAGGCTTCAGTTGTCTGCTAACTACATAGGTTTTATCGTCGATTTTGGGCTGCATATTTGGATTACCCAAAAACTCTTGCTTTTCTCTCTCTAGCACTTGCAGACCCAGATAAGCGGCACCCAAGTCACCAGTAACACATACGATGTCGTTTTCGCCAGCCCCCGATCTATATACTATTTTTTCTTTTTCCACTTCACCGATGGCCGTAACCGAAATTACCAATCCTGCTCTACTAGATGAAGTGTCGCCACCCACAAGGTCAATATGATAAGCCTCACAAGCAAGATTGACGCCTTCATAAAACTCATCTACAGCGGCCAAATCAAATCTGTTGCTAATGGCAATCGAAACCGTAATTTGTTTTGGAGTTCCGTTCATAGCAGCTATGTCTGAAACATTTATAGCCACTGCTTTGTAGCCCAAGTGTTTGAGAGGAGTGTAGGTTAGGTCAAAGTGTACACCTTCCAGCAGCATGTCTGTGGTTACGAGTGTGTAGGTTTTGCCGTTATCAATTACGGCTGAATCATCACCAATACCTAATTTGGTATTATTGCTGTCATACAAAACGGCGGTGTTTTTTATTCTATCTATGAGACCAAACTCTCCTAAGCTTTCAATCGATTCTTTTTCCATATCACAAAATTAGGCTTTTAGACCTTATATACAAAAAAAAGGTATTTCTTTCGAAACACCTCTTTGTTGATATATTGACTCAAACACTTTTAGTTGGTTACCAAAGTATAAGTATTCGTTGTGTTTCCGGTCTTCGGATAAGGAATAGTTCCTGTCAATACCAAGTTTGTACCCTCATCAGACAATGAAGTTATCTGAAAATCAAGATTTCCACCCGTACCAGTGGGTTGTGGTGTAAGACCTTTGATAGATAAAGTTGTAGCTGTAACACTGTAAGTACCAGTATAAGTGCCACCGTCAACGTCTTTTATTTTAACGGCTGGCGGGGCAGATAAGTCTAAACTGTATGATACGTAACCAGGTTTTGTGTTGGCTGAACCTCCGCCGGTTTTGTATACCTCTACAGCATTTTCTTTAACGGAAGCTGCCTTCCAGACTTTTGCAATCCTTTCTGATACAGGTGCAACTTTCGATCCGCAAGAACTAATTATTATTACACCGAACGCAAATAGTATGGTTAAATAGACCGTTCTTTTCATTTTAAAAAATATTTTTGTTACAAAACGTAAATATATCTTGATTCGTTGTATTAGTCAAAATAAAAGCAAAATTTTCTATTAAAAACATTTCGAATTTCTCAAATGTATTACTTTTGAAAAATAAAAACAGGAAACTTGGAATTGAAGGAAATTACGAATAGAACTTTAGCACTCCGAAACGGGACAGACAAGCCAGAGATTTGGGTAGCGTATAATGGTTTAGTTTTCGATGTTTCTGAGTCGCGATTGTGGAAAAACGGTAAACACTATGAACATTGGGCAGGACAAGACCTGACCAATGAACTAAAAGATGCCCCACACACTGCGGGTGTTTTTGACAAAATGAAAGTAATTGGAAAATTGATAGATTGAAATGTAACTTTCATGACCAAATAAATTCAGGCATTCAGGAAAATAGTCATTTTTTAGCGGTAAATTATAAAAATATGAAAATTTTAGATACACTAATTTTATTCGGAAGTATAGGTTTTTTGGTTATTTGGGTTGACCAATTTATTTATAAAAGCGTGCCTTTTTCTGACACTTATTTTTGGCTCATGTTAGGACTAGGTGGCATTATGCTAGCCATGTACAGAAGAGGTATTCAGAAATTAAAAGATAATCAAGGGAAGAAAAAGTAAACCGTCGATAATCCAACGATAATTATTCCTGAACTTTGGTGCCGCCGCTACTACCAATGAGGTGGCTAACGAAATGAAAACTAATACAAAACCAAAAAGATTGGGGTAATTTGTCTGGTTTGAAAAAAAGAAAATTAGCACAAAAATATTAAAAGCTGTTATATAGTTAATGACCTTTCTGGTGTTCGTAGTTCCTATTTTTTTACAAATATTATCTAGCGATTCTTTCTCCATGTTTTCAAAAAAAGAAAAAGAAAAGGTATTTTGTATTGTAATTCCGAAAAACATTATGCCCAAAATCCACGAACTTAGACTTATGCTAGAATTAAGTACAAATGGCACTCCAACTACCGCCAAAGAATAAATGATGGGCATAAAAAATTCTTTTAAAAAGGGGAATTTCGGGGAAACAAAATAAAGATAAAAGCAAGTTAAGAGTATAATCAGAAAGCCGTAAATAGTCAATTGGATTGGTTGGAAAAAGGCGATTGCGATTGAAATAGATACGGCGGCAATCATCAATATCTGCAAGATGAATTGGTTGTCATAGTGGAACTTGTGCCTGACCGTATTGATTCCGGGTGTAGAAATATTGTCTTTCAGTCTATCTAAGACATAAATTACCCAGCAGGTAAGTCCTAGCTGGGCAAGAGATAAAAAATCATGAAATGGTTGATTGTTTGGTAGTTTATAAAACGCTACAAAACAAACTATTGTGGCTGCCACTACATTGAGGTTTGATAATAAAAAGAAATCAAATACCCTGCTGAACACTTTTAAAATCATACTTTCTGCTAAAATTTGACTCAAAAGTATCAATCATTTTCTATAAAATCCTTAATGGCTTTGGTATATTTCTCAGGTTCTTCCAATGGTCCAGTATGACCCGCATCCTCAATTATCATCAGCCTGGCATTGGGAATGTTTTCCGCCAAATACTCAGATTTTTCGATAGGACAGGGTATGTCGTCTTCCCCAACCAATACCAAGGTTTTGCATTTGATGTTGGGCAAATGATATTCCGTTGAAAATCTTGTAATAACGCCTTCGGTAGCTTTCACAATCAAATTGCGGTTATTTTCTTTAAGTTTCTTCAAGAAATAATCGTAATGGTCTGCCCTGGCTTTATCCTGCAAAAAGTTCTTCCCAAACATGAGGCTCATTATGGCTTTTTCAACAGGCCAATACCCCACCATTTTAACCATATTGTTGAGCATTTTATATTTTAAAATACTCTCCAGAGTTTCTGCATCGGTGGTGGATGCCATCAGGATCAGCTTTTTCACCAAGTCGGGCCTTTTGGCGGCCAAAGCTATGCCAACATACCCACCCATTGACAAACCTGCAAATATTACAGGTTTGCCCACTAGTGTTTCTATCAATTCTACGGTATCTTCAAAAAGGCTATCCATGTCATATTTTCCATCTTTGGATGTTGTGCCTCCTTGACCTCTAAAGTCGTAGGCTAAGATGCGGTAGTTCGATTTGAGATAAGCTACTTGTTTATGAAACATCCAATGGCTCCATAAAAGCCCATGTGCAAATACGATGGTATCTTGTCCGTTGCCTTCCAGAATATAGTTGCAAGAGGCATTTTTTAATTCAATAATCGGCATAATTAATTAGTTAGAGTATATTTCGCTTTTCAAGGGTATGGCAAAATTATAATCGCCATTTTGAAGTTTGGTTCTGATTATTTTAAAAGCCCCTATTGTATAATCTACGTCGTTATAGGTATGCATTGATGTTGGAATTAACCTCAACATTACAATGCCCTTATTTACAACAGGGTATATCACTACAGAGCAGAAGATATTCAAATTTTCACGTAAATCGATAATCATATTTCCTACTTCATTTTGTGTGAAATCTTTGTTAAAATACACGGGCGTCACATGGCTGTTGGTAGTTTCTAGGATAAACCCTTCCGCCTTAAGACCATTTTGTAAACGCCTGGCTATGTCCCAAAGTTTAGCTTTAAACTGAGGGTTATCTCTCAAAACTTCAAGCCTTTTTATACCTCCGAGGACGTATCCCATTGGCAAAGCCTTAGCGTAAATTTGAGACCTGACATTATACCTCAAATATTTCACCACCTCAGCACTTGCACCCACAAACGCCCCCATTGCTGACATGGCCTTGGTAAAGGTGGCGAAATAAATATCGACATCTTCTTGACAATGAAAGTGCTCTAGAGTACCCTTACCATTTTCTCCTAAAACACCAAAGCCATGTGCGTCATCTACCAAAAGTTTAAAGTCAAACTTTTCTTTTAGATGAACTATTTCGTCAATTTTTCCTATTTGGCCAGTCATGCCAAAAACGCCTTCGGTTATTACCAAAATACCACCACCATTTTGACCTGCAAGCTTTGAGGCCCTTTTTAGATTGAGTTCAAGACTCTCCATATCGTTATGGTTAAATCTATAATAGGCACCACCTTTAGCTTTATGCAGCCTTATGCCGTCTATCAAACAGGCATGACAGTCGCCATTGAAAATAATTACGTCGCGGTGATCCACTAAAGATTCAATAACCGACATGATGCCCTGATAACCAAAGTTCATCAAAAAAGCATCTTCGTAACCTGAGAAATCTGCCAAATCTCTTTCAAATTTTTCGTGATAATGAGAATTTGCACTCATCATTCTTGAACCCATCGGGTAACCCAAGCCAAACCTCTCAACGGCATCAGTATCTGCCTTACGAACGGCCGGGTGATTTGAAAGCCCCAAATAATTATTTAATGACCAGTTCAGAATTTTATTTCCATTAAAGGTCATGTAGGGCCCTATGTCTCCTTCGAGAATGGGATAGCTAAAATAATGGTGACCAAAATGTGAAATGGCACCAAGAGGACCGTGGTCCTTTTGAATTTTGTTAAAGATAGATACTCCCATTTTTTTTCTATTTTATGATGAAAAATATGAGAGAGTGTCGATTAAATTGTTAAAAAAGCACATATAATACTTGTCCAATTTGCACCGAAAAAGTACGATTTCGTTAAATTTTTTGTCTTTGGGAACATCGATAATTTGAGAGCAAATAAAATTGTTATTGATTTAAATCAATCATTTTAAACATTAAATTTTGCAATAATTGGCGGGAAAATAATTGAGCGGTATCATTAAAACCGTTGAGAAATATACAAAAGGAATAAATTTCTTTTTTTTCATCCAAAAAATATCCAGCATAATTCCTAGTGCCTGATATTGAACCACTTTTGGCATAAATTCGACCTTTTGTAAGACCAGAAGGATCCAAATAGCCTACCGTGCCCGTCATTCCAACCCTCGGAATCGTTTTTAGGAAGACTTCGAACTGTGTACTTTCATGCATTTTAGCAAGAAAGGAGGTCATAGTTTGAGCAGAAAGTGTGTTCAAGGGAGATAAGCCACTTCCATCTAGAAATTTGAAATTTGATAAGCTTAAACCTCTTGATTTCCAATAAGATTTCAAAAATTTATCGTAATTTTCTACTGAATCTTTGGTTCGAGATTTGAGAAAATTCGACAGACCATCAGCAAAAAAATTAACACTTCTGAAGTTACAATGTTCTGCGATGATCGAAAGAGCTGTAGAGTTTAATACAGTCAAGGTATTACTACCTGATACTTCTGAGGATTTATTTCCTTCAATCTCAATTCCATTTTTTAAACATTCATTTTTGAGAAGATCAAGGAAAACCTCATTGATGTTTGGAATGGTGCCCTTCACTTCAAAATTTATACTCTTCAGCGGAACGGTTCCTGTTAGAACTATTTCATTAGACGGTGCAAGGTTTATGATGTTTACCCGATCTCCAGTTCCTTTTTCAGCGGTTTTTACCAAATTTGTAATTTTCCAACTTTCAGAAATAGGGAAAATTCTACTTACCATTGCCGAATCGCCAACATTTTCTCCAGCATTGAAGTAAACTGTGTAGAAATTCTCATTAAAGTTAAATTGCTTAGGATAAGCACCATAATAGTTTCCAAGATCACCAATAAGCCATTCTGACGGAATATTGAAATGTTGATTTTCTTCTATTTTCATGTTACCCGTAATTCTTGAGATGTTTTTGGATTTCAAAATATCAACAATTTCTTTCAAAGTATTTGAGCCCAACCTTTTAGAACCAAAACTAAAATCGCCATCAGAGGCAAAAATCAAGTCTCCGTATAAAATGTTGTTTTCAATCGGCCCATTCTTTAGAATTTGGGTTTTAAAAGTGTAGTCTGACCCAAGGATATCAATGGCAGTGCCGGTAGTGAATAGTTTTAATGTAGAAGCTGGCGGGAGAGCCATTTTTGACTGATAGGCGAATATCTCCTCGCCAGAGTCAATTTTCCTAATACTCATAGAAACATTTACATTCTCAGCGACAGATTTTTCCAAATATTGAGAAATAAGGGTATTTAGTTGACTACAATAAGTGCTTATTTGTAAGATAATTATGCAAAATATTTTCATGAATTTCTAAAATTTTCTATAATAGTACTCCAATATACTATCTTTGCAGTCCTTTTACATAATTTTCCCAAAAAAACAGAAATCAATGAGGCTTACATTTTATGGTGCAGCCAGAAAAGTTACAGGCAGTATGTTTCTCTTAGAATTGGAGGATGATTACCGTATTCTTATTGATTGTGGTTCCACATTAGACGGCTCTCAAAGCCATCGCGAGGTATTTCAGTATGGAAATTTCCCTTTTGATGCTTCACTTGTAAACATTGTTTTTCTTACTCACGCTCATATTGACCATTCAGGTCAAATTCCAAACCTTTATCAATCTGGTTTTGAAGGCCAAGTGTTGTGCACAAGCCCAACAATGGAACTGTCGGAGTTACTGTTGCACGATGCTGCAAATTTGAACTCGAAAATCGTAAAAAACATAGAGAAAAGCCATAAGAAATCTAAAAAGTGGAAGAGTATAGAAACTCAAGGTCTGTATTTAAGAAAACAAGTTGATGAAGCCATTCAAAATTTTGTACCTATTGCTTTTGGCAACAGATTTAAGTTTAAGGACAACGGTTATGTCACCTTTTATCCAGCCGGTCATTTACTGGGAGCAGCACACATTGTAATTGAAGTTTTTGAAGACGGTGTTTTCAAAAAAGTAGGTTTTTCTGGAGATATTGGTCGTAAAGATTTCCCACTTTTAGTAGACCCTGTGGCTATTCCTCAGGTGGATTATTTAGTGATGGAATCGACCTATGGCAACAGAAACCATTCGGATGCAGGCGAACCAGAGAAAGTTTTGAAAGATATAATTCAAGAAGCTTGCGTGGACATTATCGGCCGAATGATAGTTCCGTCTTTTAGCGTGGGTCGTACACAATGCTTGCTTTACACGCTCAATAGACTTTACCAAAACTATGACATTAAGCCCATTAAAGTATTTACTGATAGCCCTTTGGCTCGTGAGAGTACAAAGGTTTACGAAAAATACAGAAAACAGCTTAATAAAGAAGCCAGAGATTTT
>CAMCYZ010000029.1 GCA_945885545.1 Spirosoma fluviale | reverse complement strand
AGTAAGACCAATTAGAACTTTAATATAATTTTTCATATACATAAACCAAGAAAAACCCAATACTGCAAATGCCACAAAATGGGCTGTTTTATCATCAGTTGAAACATCTGGGATATTTTGGGAAGGCATAAAACATAAAAATCCAACGAGAACAGTTAAAAAAATGGTGAAATAAGGTTTCAAATAGAACAAATCATGCAATTTCTTTAAAAACATTTTATAAATACCATGGTTAAATAAAAACAAAATAACAACTGTCATAAAATGAAAAAAGTACTGGAACATTCCAGTACTTTTCAAATTCTTGGAAATAAAACCTTATCTAGTAATCCAACTAAATTCATATTCCAACTCTGGAACCTTGGTTCTGTCGGCTATTCGCTTCAACCTATTCGGCAAGGCCATTAAATAATCTCTAGCTTTTTCTGCAGAGTCATTCAGTTCTGAAATCTTGTCAATTTTCCAATCTACTAATAAATCTTCCAATATTTTAATGTAATCCATAGTAGTGTAAACACCCAAACGTTGAGCTGAATCAGAAAAATGTGTAAAAACATCTCCCATTTTCTGACCGGTTTCTCTAAGGAAATGAGCCGGCATTACGATTTTCTTCTTCATCATATACTCAAAAGCAATCATCATTTCAGAGGGGTCCACTTCAAAGAAACGCTCCACAAAAGTTTTGTAAGCCTTGGCATGACGCATTTCGTCAGCTGCTATTACACCACAAACTTTTGACAAGTGAGTGTTTCCATACTTCTTAGCCAAAGTAGCCGTTCTTCTATGAGAAACATTAGTAGCCAATTCCTGAAAAGAAGTGTAAACAAAATTTTTGTAAGGATCGGTGTCTGTTTCTATATCAAAACCGTCCGCTATCAACCACTGTGTAGAGGTTTCCATCTCCTTCATGTTCACCCTTCCAGACAAATACAAGTACTTGTTCAACAAATCTCCATGCCTATTCTCTTCTGCTGACCACCATCTCACCCACTTGGTCCAGCCCGATTGTTGCTGTTCTACCTGATTTACACCTTCTACGGCCATTAACCAAGATGAATATGTCGGCAGTGCCTCCTCGGTTACGCAATCCCCAACCAAAACGGCCATATAATCATAAGGAAGCTCTCTGCATGATTCCTGAAGCTCCTTTATTTCTGTGGTAAAATTTTCTTTTGTAGAATCAGGCAAAAAGTCAGTTGGCTGCCAGTTTGTTTCAATTGGATTGAGAAATTCTTCTATCAAGCTGTCCAACTTCTCTCCCACAAACTTCATTACTTCAATTCTCGAAAGTGGCGATTTCATAAATTTATTTTTTAAATGATGAACAAAAGTAAATAAAAATAAACGGTGAGCAATCTGAAACACACAAAATCTTAGTCTTAATTCAAAACTCAAATTCCTTATTATATTAAAAAAAATAAGCCTTAAATTTGCAGAAAAAAAAATTTAGTGAAAAAGATTCTAGACTACATCCTCGGTTCTATCTATATCCTATATTTTGGTGTTTTATTAATTATCTTTCACCCTATTCAATTCATAGTCTACGAAGTTTTCGGGCAAAAAGCACATCAGAAAACAGTAGAATGGCTAAACTTCTGTATAGTTCATGGTTGGTATTTGACGGGCTCAGTCATTTCTTATTCACAAAAGGTAAAACTCCCCAATGACAAAACAATTATTTTTGTTTCAAATCACCAAAGTATGTTTGATATACCAGGCATTATTTGGTTTTTAAGAAAATACACACCTTTATTTATTTCGAAAGTAGAACTTTCAAAAGGAATTCCGAGTATTTCTTATAATTTGAGAGTGGGGAAAGCCGCATTAATCAATAGAAATGACCCAAAACAGGCCATTGGAGAAATTGTTAGATTTGCAAAATACATATATGAAAATAACTATTCTGGCGTGATTTTCCCAGAAGGAACACGCTCTAGGACAGGTAAACTTAAGCCATTTGCAGTTGGCGGAGTAGCTACGCTATTAAAGAAATGTCCAGGAGCAGATGTAGTCCCTATTGCCATAGTGAATACTGGAAAATTTAACCCCAAAGGTATATTTCCACTTACAAGTTTCACTAAAATGTCCTGGACAACCTTGACTCCAATACCTACCGAAGGCAAAACAGCAGAAGAAATAGTTACTGAATCTGAAAAACAAATCATTGATTTTTTAAACAATTTATAGCATTATTAGCAATTTTTTCGTTTTTTCACGTACTGAAGAACTTAAGTTTCGTATTTATGGCGAACTTTAAAAAATTGGTCAACAAACAATACAAAAAGAAGCTTTATTTTACATCAAGATTTTTCGGCCAGTGAGAATTTAGATACTGGTAGAAATAAAGAAACGTTTGGTGCTCTGCGTATTTTTGATGCGATAACTTAAGGTTTCAGTAAGCATTCCAGGATATTTATTTCAATTTCAGGTGTTAAAAATAGATTCTAAGGTATATGTTAATTTGATTTTGAAATATTTTCGGAATGCCAAAATGCTTGAATAAAGTTAAAGTCAACAAATATGACAAAACGAACAACATAGCCAAGGGAATTCTATCCATGAAAAGGCCTACTTGTTTATTTTGGGGCCTGAGAGATAACATCGCACCTCCGAAAATGGGTCATGAGTTTTATTAATTATTGCCAAATTCAGAGTTGCATTTCATAGATAAATTTGCCACACACTTAAGTTGTAACAGCCCCAACCATTTTTTAAAATAAAGGGCGTTTTTTTAGAAAAAATGAGTTTCGAAACAGTATTCAAACAATTTCTACCTTATGGTAGCCAAAGAACTAATAGACAGCAATATACCTGTCTTAAAACAAAGAGATAACGTTGATAGAGCTTTACAACTCATGGGCGAATGTAAAAACACACATTTGCCCTACGTCCATGATGCCATTTTTTCGGGTTTCTTTTCAGAAGAACTCTTGCTGAATTATGACTACGACACCCTTCTCGAGGACATCAGACCAGAAATGGTAGAACTCAAGATTGATGCAAATCTACCCATTTTAGAACTTATCAAGCTTTTTTCTAGTACTTCTTTTGAGCTTCTGCCGGTTTTTGATAGCACAGATTTGTTCATTGGCGTTATAGAAAAAAAGGAGGCCAACGAAAGGTTTATAGAAACATTGGCTTTAAATGACAACGGTGGTATTATAGAAATCAATCTGCACCATAAAGAATATTCATTGAGCGAAATCTCAAAAATAATCGAATATGAATATGCCAAAATTATTAGTTTATTCCTGTCCAACGACAGCCAAAATCATTTGCACTTAACCCTTAAGCTTGATATTGGCCAGATTAGTGGGGTTGTAAACTCACTAGAAAGATACGGTTACAACGTAGTATCTTACTTTGCCTCAGAGCCGGTTACAAACATCGAAAAGGACCGATATGACCTTTTAATGAAATATTTGAGCATCTAAAAGACCAATTTTATGAAATTTGCCATTCATGGAAGAGTTTTCAAATCAGACTCTTCAGCTGCTATACAAGAGATTTTTGACGAATTAAAAAACAACGACATTACCTATCAAGTATCCGACTCGTTTACCGAAATTCTTCACGAAGCTCAAATTCAATTTGACGACACCCACATCTTTAAAAATGCACAAGACCTACAAGACATTGACATAGCCTTTAGTTTGGGAGGGGATGGTTCTTTTTTGGAAACTTTGGGCTTGGTCGCAAGTAATGAAATCCCTATATTGGGTATTAACTTCGGAAGGTTAGGCTTTTTAACGGATATACAGCCTCAAAACTTCAAGAAAACCATCAAAAAAATCCTAGCTAAACAATACAAAATAGACGAGAGACTGATGCTCCACACAGAGGCAAAAAACGACTTTTTTAAATCAGGCATGAATTTTGCACTCAACGAAATAGCTATTTCAAAAACTGACACTTCGTCTATGATCGTTATTCATGCTTACATAGATGGTGAGTTTTTGAATAGTTATTGGGCAGATGGTCTCATGGTGGCAACACCAACAGGATCTACTGGCTACAATTTGAGTTGCGGTGGCCCTTTAGTAATGCCAAAGTCTGAAAACTTTATCATTACGCCCATTTGCCCACACAATTTATTTGTTAGGCCAATAATAGTTTCTAGCCAAAGCAAAATAACTTTGAAAGTAGAAAGCCGTAGTAAGAATTTCTTGGTTTCGATGGACTCCAGAGCCAAAATAATCGGTGACGATGTGGGTGAAATCAACATCAGTTTGGAGGTTTTCAAAGCCAAGCTAGTGAAAATAGACGGAATGAGTTTTTTAAGCACACTCCGCAAAAAATTAAACTGGGGCGATGACATCAGAAAGAGAAACTAAAAAATAATTCAATAAAACGAAATGAAAATCGTTTTAAAACAAAGTTCGAAAAAACTAGGAAATACCATGTTGAGACCCTTAAGTAAATATTACAACATCGTTTTATTATTAATGATGCTTGTATCCGCAAATGTATTTGCCCAAAAGAACGGCCTTTTTAGTAAGAAAAACGTCCTTAATCAATATGCCACTTTGGGTATAGGTGGTGGCAGTTCGCACTATTTCGGGGATTTAGCTCCATATTCAAAGTTTTATTATGGACTTTATACTAACGTTCGATGGAATGGAAGTGTAAACTACACGAGATATTTAAATGCCAATACAGCAGCCAGAATTTCATATTCATACGTCCGCTTATATGGCGATGACTATACTTTTGCTGCTAGAAATCTAGACAAATTTGCGTCAAACTATATTCGCAATTTAAGTTTCAGAAATGACTTACAAGAATTTACTCTTTCAGGTATTTTCAATATCTTACCACAATACGGCAATGGAGCTAAAGGCAGAAGCAAAATTGTGCCTTATGCAGCAGTCGGTATTGGAATTTATGGTCACAATCCAAAAGCAAGGGGTCCGGTTGGTTTTGACCCTGCATCAGGCCTGCCTGTAAAAGCACCTTGGGAAGCCCTGAAGCCTTTGAATACTTCGGGACAAGGCATACCAGGAAGCCCAGTCAAAACTTATTCGCTTGTACAACCAGTTATGCCTATAGCCTTAGGTTTGAGAGTTAAAATCAACTCAAACTTTGATTTCACGGCGGAGGCTGGACTAAGACTCACTCCTTTTGACTATTTGGACGATGTTGGTGGCAATATTTATCCATCTAAATCTTCAATGATATCGAATTATGGGAATGATGCCGCAGCTTTTAGCCATAGAGCAGGAGAATACTTCCCGGCCAATTACAAAGGATCAAATAGGATTATAAAGCTTTATGACGCTGCATCACTATTGGGTTTTAGTACTGCCGTCATAACTCCTTCAATAAATGCTGAGCTAATCCATCCCTACTCTTCTGCAAGAGGGACCAAAACAGTAGATAGTTATATTCTTACACAGTTTACGCTTAGTTATGTTTTAAGTAACAACATCAAATGCCCTGTTATTAAATGATTTAACCTCTACTTATTTTTATTTGCAAGAAAAAAATGGAACTTTGCTGTCGTAAAATAGAGATATGTTCAAAAAAACACTATTCTTTCTTTGTATTTCGTATTTTTCTATTGCCCAAAAACTCGAAATTGGTGCAGGTGTAGGTCCAACTTATTACAAAGGGGATCTGCAACCGACATTCAGGATACTAAATCCTAGTGTTGGGAGCAACCTTTTTGTAAGATATAATGTATCTAAAGTCATATCTATAAAAGCCAATGCCATGATTGGGATTGTACAGGGCAATGACGAAAAATCGGGAAATGTTTTAAATCAATATCGAGGATATAAATTCAGTAATCTCCTTTGGGACTATTATGGACAAATCGAATACAACTTTTTGAATTTCAGAACCCACAATGGCAGATATGAACACAATTCAACTCCTTATCTTTTTGGAGGTTTAGGAAATATGCAATTCTTAAATAGACAATACAAGGCAAGGGACTTTATTGTAGGTGGCAAACAAAACAGATTCGGTCCTGAACAAATACTTCCATTTGGAATCGGATATAAAAGAATCATAAATGGTAAATGGAATTTTGGATTTGAATTTAGTACAAGAGTGTTATTAAATAAAAAAACAAGTGACTCCTTTGACCATTTCCCCGTAATCAACACTACTAGTTCTGGTTCTGTACAAATTAATCCATATCATGGTTTCCTGATAGCTGACCCCAAAGAGGCACTTTTGAAATATCCAAATACCCCCCAGAAAGATAAGTATTTCCATATTTCATTTTCAGTAAGTTATCTTTTTTACAAAGTACACTGCCCGTCGGGTAGACAATTCGGGCCTTTAAAGTACTAATAAGCCCCTTGAAATCAATTAAAACTATATTTTAGCTTAATTAGATGCACTACTTTTAATTCCTTTATCTTTTTTGTATTTTTGCAATCCTTTTCTAACGGACTAACACTATTTTTTTGGAAGACATCGATTTAAACAATTTACCCAAGCATATTGCCGTTATCATGGATGGTAACGGACGATGGGCAAAGAGCAAAGGTGCCATGCGTATTTTTGGTCATCACCATGGCATTGCTGCTGTGCGTGACACCGTGGAAGGTTGTGCAGAATTGGGTATTGGACATTTGACACTCTACACTTTTTCTACCGAAAATTGGGAACGGCCTAAAGCCGAGGTCGATGGCATAATGAGTCTGTTGATCAAAACAATTGGTGACGAAATCCCAAGCTTACACAAAAATAACGTTAGGCTAAAATGTATCGGCGACCTCAAAATGTTACCAAAAAATGCCAGAAATGAAATGTTGGCAGGTATAGAAAAGACTAAGAATAATACAGGCCTAGTATTGAGCTTGGCACTGAGTTATAGTGGCAAATGGGATATAGTACAGGCTATTAAACAAATAGCAACTAAAATACAAAATAACGAACTCGGTGTAGAAGAAATCAACGAAAGTATGTTCAATAAATTTTTATCTACTTATCCAGACCCAGATGTTGATTTTCTTATAAGAACCGGAGGGGACCATAGAATAAGTAACTACCTACTTTGGCAGTCTGCCTATGCAGAACTACTGTTCTTAGACGATGTATTCTGGCCTGACTTTAGAAAAGAGCATTTGAAAGACGCCATAAAAACATATCAACAAAGAGAAAGACGATTCGGAAAAACAGGAGATCAGATAAAAATAAATAAATGAGGAATTCTTTAAAACTATTCATATTAACATTATTAATTTGTGTACTAAACACTGCAGCAAAAGCCCAAAGAGTAGGACTTCCGCGTTTAAATCGAACGGTATCTGAGGAATCTCTTATAGATTACACAAATCCAAAAGACTATATCATAGGTGGAATAGTGGTAACTGGTGCCAAATTTCTTGACCCCAACACACTCATATCTGTTTCTGGCCTCAATGTAAACGATGAGATTAAAATACCTGGAGAGCGAATTTCTACTGCAATAAAAAGATTGATGGATCAAGGTATTATCGAGGATGTGTCTGTAAATATCACCAAGGTCGAGGGAAAAACCGTATTCCTTGAATTGGCACTGAAAGAGAGACCAAGACTAAATAAGATAGTACTGAATGGAATCAGAAAAGGAGAAAAAGAGACTATTGAAGATAAGATAAAAACCTATAAAGGCAAAGTAATTACTGATGCTATGGTTAAAAACATTCAGAACATTGTCAAAAAACACTACTTGGACAAAGGATTCAGGAATTGTACCGTTCAAGTTCAACAAAACGCGGATACCGTTAGAATAAACAATGCTGCTTTGGTGTTTAATATCTCCAAAAAATCAAAGGTGAAAATAAACGATATACAACTGAACGGTTTGAAGGAATTGCCAGAATGGAAGGTCTTATCTAAGATGAAAGGAACAAAAGAAAAAGCACCTTTGAGAATTTTTACTCCTTCGAAGTACATAACTAAAAAATATAAAGAAGACAAAGAGAAACTTGTAAGCTTCTTAAACAAAAATGGATACAGAAACGCCCAAATAGTAAGTGACTCCATCTATGTAGTAGATGATAAAAATATCAACATTGTATTGAACATTACTGAAGGCAACCGTTTCTACTACCGAAATATTTCTTGGACAGGAAATTATCTTAGGAACTCAGACACCCTTGCCTTGATTCTTGGTGTTAAAAAAGGCGATTTGTACAATCCTGAAGAACTAGAAAAGAAAATAAACGGTAAGCCACAGCAAGATGTCAGTTCATATTACATGGACGACGGATATTTGTACTTCAGCTGTCAACCCATAGAAACTGCTATCGAAGGTGACTCAATTGACATCGAAATGAGAATTAACGAAGGTAAGCAGGCCACCATTAATAAAATTATTCTTAATGGCAATTCAAAAACAAGTGACCACGTAGTTTTGAGAGAAATCCTCACAAAACCAGGCCAAAAGTTTAGTAAAACCGATTTGGTAGAAACAGTACAGATGCTTTCGAAATTAGGTTATTTTGATCCCCAAAAAATCGAGCCTAAACCTGTTCCTCAAAACGACGGAACAGTAAACATTGAATATAACGTGGAGGAGAAATCTAATGACAACATTGAGCTCTCCGGAGGTTGGAGTGGTATTCAGGGCATTATTGGCACATTTGGTATAGTCTTCAATAATTTTGCAATACGAAAAATACTTAAAATTAGAGAGTACAAGCCGCTTCCAAAAGGCGATGGACAGCGATTCGCCATCAGATTCCAAGCCAATGGTGGCTTCCAAAACTATTCTATTTCATTTACCGAACCATGGCTCGGCGGAAAGAAACCAAATTCCTTTACTGTTAGTTTATTTCACTCCGTACAAGATTACAGCAAAATTGCAGAAAGAATGCAACGCCTTTCAGGCAACTCCTTCAATAATCCATTTCTAGGAGGTGGATTTAATTCTGCATTTACTCAAGGTTTTTTCAGAAATACAGGTGGGTCTCTTACCTACGGGAAAAGGCTGAACTGGCCGGATAGGAACTTCAACTTCAGCTCCGTATTTTCTTATCAATATTACGATGTAGAAAACAGTTTCCTTTTATCCAACTTTAGAAATGGTCAAGCCCACGATGTTTCTTTAGGTTTCAACATATCAAGATATAGCCTTGATAATCCGCAGTTTACAAGAAGCGGATCAAATATTTCATTAAATTCTACCTTTAATCCTCCTTATTCGATGTTCGGCACTCCGAAATCTGGAAAACTGTGGATAGAAGGACACAAATGGATGTTTGACGCCGACTGGTATGCACCTGTTTTTGGTAAGTTAATTTTCCATGCTAAAGGAAACATGGGTTTCCTGGGTAGATATAACTCTAGCACCGGTTACAGTCCTTTTGGCCGATTTGTGCTAGGTGGAGCTGGAATGGGTTTACAGAACAATAATAGTATAGGTATAGAATTGATTGGACTAAGAGGATACGACGAAGGTGTACTTTATGAGGCTACTTACAACGAAAAACGTGAGTCAGCACAAGCTGTAGGTGCATTTTCTAGAACTGGAGGTATTATTTACAGTAAATACGCTTTAGAACTTCGTTATCCTGTTTCTTTAAATCCGCAAGCAACTATTTTTGTACTTGGATTTGCTGAAGCAGGAAATAGCTGGGGAAGCTACAAAGATTACAATCCATTTAAGTTGAGACGCTCAGCGGGTATTGGTGCCAGAATTTTCATGGCGGCCTTTGGATTATTAGGAATTGACTACGGATACGGTTTTGATCCAATTCCGGGCATTCAGAATCAGGGAAGAAAAGCGTTTACGTTTAGCATTGGCCAACAAATAAGATAATGTTAAATTACTGTTAATTAGAAACCGTATTATATACTATTGATGGAGATTTTCGTCTTAAGAATACGAAACCTTCAAATAAAAAAACAATCAGGACTAAATCTAAAAAAAATGAAATCGAAAATATTTTTTTTACTTTTTATGCTAGTAGGTTACCAGTCTATTGCTCAGAAATTTGGATATATTGACACGGAATATATCATGAACAAAATGCCAGAGTATAAGAAAGCAAATGACGAAATGAATCAGTTTGCTGCGAAATGGACAAAGGATATTCAGGCCAAATATGCGGACGTAGAAAAAATGAAACAAAAATATCAGCAAGAAGAAATACTTCTGACGGCCGATATGAAAAAAGAGAAACTATTTGAAATTGACAAAAAGGAAGAAGAGCTGAGAACTTTAAACAACAGTATTTTTGGACTGAATGGTCAGCTATTTCAAAAGAAAAAGGAGATTTTGAAGCCAATTTTTGATGAAATATATAAAACATCAGAAAAAATAGCTCGAAAATATAAACTTAGTTTTATCTTTGACAAAGCATCAGACATGAGTATGTTTTATGCCGACCCCAAGCACGATTATACAGATTTTATGATAGACGAGCTTGGATTAAATCTTAAAAAGTAAACCAATTTAATTTTTTTAATACTACAGAAATGAAAATCAAACTATTTGTAATTGCTTTAACAATTTTAGCAAGTATTTCAACAAACGCTCAGAATCTTAAGATAGGCTATACTAATATCGAGTTTATCCTTCAAAACTTACCAGATTCTAAGGACATCCAATCAAAATTAGCTACTGAAAAAGCTCAGTACGACAAACTTTATCAGGATAAATTAGCTGAAGCTCAAAAAATGTTTGAAGACTATCAAAAAAATGCAGCTTCGATGTCGACAGTAATTAAAGCTGATAAAGAAAAGACTTTGCAAAACAAACAAAACGAATTGCAAGAGCTACAACAAAACGCTGAGTCGGCTCTTTCTCGTAAACAACAAGAAATGATTGCACCAATTATGGATAAAATCCAAACTGCAATAGATGCAGTGGCAAAAGAGAATGGTTATATTTACGTATTAAACTCTGATGCTGGCTATGGAACAACACCAGTGATTTTGGTGGCTCCAGAAACTGACAATATTACCAACTTGGTATTCAAGAAAATGGGTGTTCCGATTCCAGCTGAAACCAAAGACGGGGCCCCAGCTGCAACAGCTCCGAAAAAATAATTTCTGGATTTTATATAACAGACGAAGTCTTTGGTTAACGCCAAAGACTTTTTTTATATCAAAACGATATCATCTGCATGAATGAAAATCAAGTTCTGTACTTTAAGGTTTTCTTGCAATGATTGAGATGGTATTTTTGCTTTACCTACCGCCAATATTTGTTTGTCCTCATCTAATATTTCTACCAACTCGCCCACTTCAAATTCTCCATCAAAACCTGTAATACCTACGGCCAAAAGACTTTTACGACTTATAAGTGCCTTGCTAGCACCAGAATCTACAGTAACACTACCCACTGATATGGCACCGCTGGCAATCCATTTGTTTTTGGCTGACAGATTGGCCTCTTGAGGTAAAAAAACAGTACCCGCCTTTTCGTTAATGGCGTTCAATATACCATCTGCCAGTTTCATTCCGAATATAATTACCTTGATTCCCATTTTGTTTGCCAAATGCGTAAAGGTAAGCTTAGAAGCCATTCCGCCAAGACCGAGAGCCGTTTTGGATTTAGTCACCATACTCAGTATTTCCTCATCGATTCTCTCTACTCGGCTCACCAATTGCCCCTCTTTGTTAAGCAAACCACCAGATGCCGTGCAAAGCATCAGAACCTCCGCACCGAAACCACCTGCAATTAAGGTGGCCAGTTCGTCATTGTCTGAAAACTTCAGCTCTCTATTGCTCACTACGTCGTTTTCGTTGGCTATTGGTATAATGTTACTTTTCCAAAGCTCTTCATAGGTTTCTTTCAATTGCAAAAACTGTTGCCTATTGGCAAAATGTTGTCTTTCCAAAAGACTTTGAGCAACATTTATACTGTATTTTTCAAAAGCCTGATCGTACATTTTCAACAAGAGAGGATTACCAACGGCAGCAGCAGCTTTTCTTTGACTGATGTTGCCTTCGTAGTTTTGCACAAAATGTTTACCCGCTCCAACAGCTCCCGATGAAACAATAATGATTCTATATTTTTTATGAAGAATAGCCGCTTGCCGAGCAATCTCGTCAATAATAGCTATATCGGGCTCACCTGAAGGCTTTGTAATAGAAGCTGTTCCAAATTTAAGAACTAACAAGGGTCTTTTCATGTGTTTATAATTTATGGCTAAGTGGCTCAGACACTAAAAAATGATCATTTCTCTGTGTTTATAAAGCCTTAAACATCAATGCTTTATCACTAATCAATATTTCGCGGCAGGCTTAAAAACTTAGCGAGATTTGCATGGATGCCACTATAAAAGAAATCAAGAATTGTATTGATATCATCCGAAAACTCTATTTGATAATCCTCATGGATGGCTTTTAGATTTTTTATCAAAAGCAACACTTTCTTGATATTATATTCATTCAGGTTGTGGTTATATTTCAGGTCAGGTTTGTTAAAAACGGCAGCATACAAATTTATACATCTCAAAATAAGTTTAACTCCTAACCTCACCTCTCCTATTTTATCAGCAGTTATTTTTTTATGATGTGCAATTTGAGCAAAATAAGATCTTTGAAGGGTCAATAAATCTTTAGACTTAATGGAGCTATATCCTTTTATATTTTCAATCTCCTCTAAAACTGCATCTTGCCTAAGTTGCAAATCGAACTCAGGGTGTTCGAGCAGTTGAAAATGAAGTTTCTCCACCAAAACCTTATCTTTATTAATAAGACGAATAAGGATTTTGTTCTTTTCTTTTGCTGGCAGAGCAATAATGGCCTGTTCGAGGTCTTTTTCTATCAATTTGGCCATTTTACCATATCATTAAAATTCGCCAAAAAGCTGAGACCAAAACCATCATCAAACACAGAGGTGTAAGCACTTTCCAACAGAGATACATCAATTGGTCAATCCTGAGGCGGGGCAAGGTCCACCTTACCCACATTTGCACCAACATACCCAAGTACGCTTTTGAAAACATCCAAAAAGCTCCCCAAAGATGCATAGCAATGGAACCTTCAGAGCCAGACGTCCAATCAGCCAATTTCAAGGAACCTATGTTTGGAAATGCCGTGTTCCACCCACCTAAAAACAAAATAGCAGCCATAAAAGCCAACAAAAGCATCATGCCATATTCTGCCAAAAAAATGATGGCCCAACGAAAACCCGAATACTCAGTATGAAAACCAGCAATCAACTCCGACTCAGCCTCAGGTAAATCGAAAGGAGCTCTATTGGCCTCTGCTAAGCCTGAAATTACAAAAACTATAAAAACAATGAATAAAAATGGACTTCTAAAAATATTCCAAGTCAAAAAACCACCTACATTGGTTGTTTCAATACCTAAGGCTTTTATACCAAAAAGATAATTCGGCTCTGTAGAAAAAACACCTTGGAAACTGATAATTTCCTGTAAGTTAAGACTGGCACTCGTGATGGCCACACAGAGAATACATAGGCCAATAGGCACTTCATAAGATAGAATTTGGGCTACAGAACGCATGGAACCCAACAAGGCATACTTATTATTTGAGGACCAACCGGCCATCAAAATACCTATGATATCTAGAGAAATAACACCTATCAGAACGAATACACCTGATTGTAAATCAGCACCTTGAAGTAGTTTATTAATGGGAATCAATGCGAAACCTGCAAAAATAGCCGCAAAAATAAGATATGGAGCAGCCTTGAAAAGTTTTTTATCCGCACTATCGGGTATAATATCCTCTTTCTGAAAGAGTTTCAACAAATCTGCAATCAATTGTAAAAGCCCCCATTTCCCGACCTCCATAGGGCCTAGTCGGTCTTGTATAAATGCCGAGAGTTTTCGTTCGAGATAAACACTCACGATAACATTTGCACCAATAACGGCAAGGAAAATAAGTAAGGCAACTAGCATTGCTTAGAATTCAGCATTTTTGGGCGTACGTGGAAAAGGAATCACATCACGAATGTTACCCATACCCGTTACGAATAGAACTAAACGCTCAAAACCAAGACCGAAGCCCGAGTGAGGTGCAGAACCAAACTTACGGGTATCCAAATACCACCAAAGGCTTTCCGGATCAATACCAACTTCAGCTATCCTTGTCATAAGTTTTTCGTAGTTATCCTCTCTTTGCGACCCACCAATAATCTCTCCAATTCCAGGGAATAATACGTCCATGGCTCTGACTGTTTGCCCTGGGGCTGCATCCGATTCATCATCTTGCTTCATATAAAAAGCCTTGATGTCTTTTGGATAGTTGGTGAGTATAACCGGTTTTTTAAAATGCTTTTCTACTAAATATCTTTCGTGTTCCGACTGCAAGTCTATTCCCCAACCCACTTCGTATTGGAATTGCTTCTTCTGAGCTGGCTTCGACTTCAACAATATTTCTATGGCTTCGGTATAAGTCAATCTTTCGAAACTGTTTTCTACCACAAAGCTCAGTTTTTCTAACAAAGTTTGCTCAGAACGTTCGTTTTGAGGCTTCGACTTTTCTTCTTCTAACAATCTGTTTTGAAGAAACTCTAGGTCTTCTTTGCAGTTATCTAAAGCGTATTGAATGACATATTTAACAAAACTTTCTGCTAGGTTCATGTTGTCTTCCAATTCGTAGAAGGCAACTTCTGGCTCGATCATCCAAAATTCGGCGAGGTGACGTGTGGTGTTGGAATTTTCAGCTCTGAAGGTAGGCCCAAAAGTGTAGATTTTTGAAAGAGCCATAGCACCTAATTCACCTTCTAACTGGCCTGAAACCGTCAAAGATGTTTCTCTTCCAAAAAAATCTTGACTAAAATCTACGCTTCCATCTTCATTCTTGGGGGCAGCATTCGGCTCAAAACTACTCACACGAAACATCTCACCAGCACCTTCGGCATCCGAGGCAGTAATGATGGGTGTATGTAAATAGAAAAATCCGTTGTCGTTATAATATTTATGAACTGCGAAAGCCAAAGCGTGCCTGATTCGGAAAATAGCTCCGAAAGTATTGGTCCTGAAACGTAAGTGGGCTTTTTCTCTCAAAAACTCAAGGCTATGTTTTTTGGGCTGCATCGGAAAAGTCTCGTCCGCAGTACCATATACTTCAATAGCATGAGCAATAACTTCAACTGCCTGACCCGAACCTGCCGAAGCCACCAATACCCCTCTGACTGCAACACATGCTCCTGTAGTTATTTTCTTAAGTGTTTCTTCGTCTATTTTACCGTCTTCTACTACTGCCTGAATATTTTTTATAGTAGAGCCGTCGTTAAGATTTATAAATACGATGTTGGCTTGACCTCTTTTGGTTCTGACCCACCCTTTCACTACTACATTTTGACTTTCTGGCGAAAGTTGAAGAATATCTTTAATCTGCATTTTTAACGAAAATTTATTATCGAATTAAATTTTCTGCAAAATTAAGGATTTCGAGGGGTATTTGCTATGCAAAATGGTGATAATTAAATGAGAAAAATATCAAAGGATTTAATCCAAAGTAGTCTTAAAAGTTTCTTCTTCGGCATATTCAATTAAATACGGAAAATCCAACTGCGTGATGGTGTTCTTTTCTTTTACATGTACACCAAAAACTTTGTCCAACGGGATTTTGAAATTAGCCTTTATACTTAAAGAATAAAAGTTATTCAAAGGTAAATTATCAGAACTCAAAAGCGGCACACAGACTTTATTTTGGTCACTATTCTCGGCCATTTCTGCATCCACCAACATCGGAAAAACACAGTCATAAACATCAAACTGTCTTTTAATCAACACCTTACGGCTTGGTAATTTAGCTTTGCCTGACCACCAAATATCTTTAACGGCATTCATAGCAGCTATGGTACTTTCTTTGTCACGAACAGCTTCTAAATTTCCTAAGGTTACTCTTACATTTTGGGTCATTTCTGTCTCATATTCGCCATCGCTTAGTATAGACTGCATACCTAAATGTACCCCGAGAAGGTTGGAATAGGCATCTTCTACTGAAAAACTAGAGTAACGCTCGGGTACTAAAGGAATAAACGAAGCTCCGTAAGAAGTGGATATTTCGTGCCAAACAGACAAATCATAAGCAATTTTGCCGGCCAAATGCACTATATCTTCATCGGTTAAATTCTCAGGCACATTGAAATTCAAAGTTTTCATACCACCCTCATTGCCAAGTTTCAAAGAAAAAATGACTTTTTGCCTTTCTTTTTGAATATAGAGATACAAAAATGCCGTAAAGTCAGCAATATCCCTAAGGTGACCCATGTCTATAAATCCTCCTTTATGGGTGTATATGATACCGTTATTTTCGGCTTTATTACCCAAGTATTTGTGTTCCCCAATAAGTTCAGGAGAGGTCACTTCGGTATATTTTATAAACGGCAAACCTACCACTTTGACGTTCACACCAAACGAGCAGCATGTCCTGATGATTCTGGGAGGTGGATTTTTAAGATTTACATCTTTGGGGGCTTTTGCAAATAAGCTTAAAGAAATAAATAAAAGTATTATAATTCGCATATTTTTGTATTTCCAAAAATTTGACCACGAAACTAATTCATTTATGTCTAGTTTAGTGGAATGATAATGTTAAATTGATAATCGATTTTAAAAACAATAAGTTCAAAATATGCTTCTGAATGTTCCGTCAAAACTAGACATTGTTACTACTCACGAACGAATCCGGCCATTTATTAACAGAACCCCAATATTGTCTTCTGACAAAATAAACGAAATATGTGGCTGCGAAGTGTTTTTTAAGTGCGAAAACCTTCAAAAAATCGGAGCTTTTAAAGCGAGAGGTGGCATAAATGCCGCACTGAGCCTTGAAAAAGACCAAGTAAAGTATGGAATTTGTACGCATTCGTCTGGAAATCATGCCCAAGCTGTAGCCCTTGCCGCTAAAATGTTAGGTGTAAAAGCCTACATTGTTATGCCAAGTAATGCACCCAAGCCCAAGGTAAATGGTGTGATTGAACTAGGTGCAGAGTTGATTTTTTGCGAACCCACCCTCGAAGCAAGAGAAAATGGCGTTAAAGAAATAATTGAAAAAACGGGTGCAATATTTATACATCCATTTGATAACTACGACGTTATAGCCGGACAAGCGACTGCTTCAAAGGAACTCTTGGAAGAAAAGCCCGACCTTGATGCTATACTTACACCCGTTGGTGGTGGTGGACTATTGAGCGGAACTGGCCTATCCGCCAAGTATTTCTCCAAAAAAGCCAAAGTTTACGCTGGAGAACCCGAGGGAGCCGCTGATGCTGTTTTATCTTTCAAATCAGGCAGAGTAGAAAAAGCTCCTTACATAAAAACGATTGCAGATGGACTCTTAACCAACCTTTCAGAAAAAACCCTGGCCATAATCATGGAAACAGTAACCGATATACTTTTGGTAAGCGACGACGAAATTATTGCTGCACTGAAGTTGGTGTTTGAACATCTAAAAATAATTATTGAACCATCTTGTGCAGTTCCGCTGGCAGCACTTATTAAAAACAAGGAATTGTTTAAAAGCCAACAAGTTGGAATAATACTCAGTGGTGGAAATGTGGATTTGAGCCAATTGATTTTTTGAAAAAATAGCAAATTTTCAATAAAAACTACAAAACCAAAAGCTCCACTCTCCTGTTTTTCCTACGGGTTTCTTCGGTTTGGTTACTTGCGATTGGTCTTGTGCCTCCAAATCCTCGGGTGCTGATTCGTTTTTCGTCTATCCCTTTCTTTATCACAAAGTTTTTCACAGCCAAAGCTCTGTTTCTGGATAGCTCAAGATTAAGGTTAAAATCACCTTGATTGTCGGTATGGCCTTGCAATTCTATTTTGGCACTAGGGTTTTTCTCTAAAAAGGCGTAAATACTTTCTAATTCCGGTATCGACTCAGGTAATATTACATCCTGGCTTTGAAGAAAATACAGATTTTTTAACACACCTTTAGGATTGAAATCCGCTGTGTTGCCTTGATTAGAAAATATTTGAAACAAATTGGAGGCATTTTTCTCATCAATAAAAAAATCATACAGTTTGATCATGGACACTGCACCAGAAGTTGTGGGCGTGCCTTCTTGAGAGAAAAAACTAACTTGAGATTTGCTATCAATTTCTAGGTTGTTGTCAGTATCCGAGAAATTGAGCGTAAGTTTCCCGTTTACAAAAACGTTCATTTTCTTGTTTTGGGCGTTTCGTGTAGTAACCAAATGTACGTATTTACCCTGACTTGAAGCCAATTGATCTCCCAAAAGCTGTCCATAAAGCAACAAGCCGCCGTCATCGTACCTAAAATACATCTCTATGCCATAGGATCCATTGATGAAATTCTTGAGTTGCGTATTGTCAAAAACCAAACCCGAATTTTTTGGAAAACGATAAACTTTTCGTTTTTCTTTGCCGAACTTCTCTACCACTTCATCCAAGAACTCACCCTTTTCACCTTCGACTCTCAAAGCGGGGAATTTACCTGAAAACTCCTCAAAACCTTTATCAAAGTAATATAAGGCTTGTTTTTGGGCATTGACCTGGTGTAAACAAAGTCCAAAAAAAATAAATATTAGGAGTCGCATGTGCAGGTTCTAAATTTTTCCCAAAACTAACAAAATCCTCAAAATTATTCCGTTCAAATAGGATTCTTTGCTAGAAAAGTCTGAAATTTGTCAAAAAAAATAACATGGATTCTACTTTAGTTAAAAATGTTCTTATTCAAGCCCTTCAGTTTATTGTCATAATTATGTTGATCAGCTTTGTGTTAGACACAGGATTTGAGAAACTTACAAAAGAGTCGTTGTTGACTAACTTGGAGAACTGGTTTAAAAGCATTCTTACGCTCAATAAATTGGGAATTTGGGTGGTGATTTCGTTGGGGTATAGTTATTTTAGAATCACCCGTTTGAGAAAATAAAAGGTATGCGTGGTAAATGAAAATAGCTTGGGGCAAGGCACCAAGCCATTTTGATTTATCTAACCCTAATTATTATTGTGCCAAAGTAGCGAATGTGTCTTGCTTAATTGGCATGACTGCCCATAAGATGAGATACATTAACACCACAGGTGCTGGCGTGAAGAAGGCACCTACGGCCAAAACCCTCAGCAGCGTAACATCGATGCCGAAATACTCAGCCATACCGGCCATCACACCGCCTAACATCGACTCGTTTCCTTTAATTCTAAATAGCTTTTTCATATTTGTATTTATTTATTTTGCTTTGTTTGATGATCCAAAATTAACCTACAACAAGGTACTGTGTATAACAAAGTACATAGATGGATAGAAATAATGATGAGGTGCGTTTTTTGATTATGGTATTTGAAATTTAATTTGCAATAGCTCTAAAAAGCACTCTAATGACCTTCTGTTAGCTATCAAAACTAGCAATGCTGATTTTCACGAAAGAAGTATGAATCCCTTAGTTGGCATTATCAATAAACAGTACACCAGTAACCAATTCGCCAGCAAGTAATTAGCTAAACCCCCTACTTCATATCCACAATAGTAACACCCTGCCCACCACGGTCAGCATGTTCGTCGGACATCTTTTTTACCGATTTATAATGCTTTAGGTGATTCCTGACCAAGTTTCTAAGTATTCCATCGCCTTTGCCGTGTACAATTCTGAGCTGCGGGTATCCTAGAAATATGGCGTCATCCATTAACAAATCCACTTCATGCAGTGCCTCCTCTCCTCTTTTCCCTCTGATATCCAGATTAAAACTGAAATTGACCATCTTTTCGTTGATGTCTATTCCTTTAAGGTTTTCTTTCGGTGTTTCTTTTACCGCAGACTTAAATTCTTTTTTTGAGACCTTTTCCAATCTACTCAGTTTGATATTGGATTTTAATTCACCCAAAGATACCTCTGCATCTTTTCCATTAAGGCTAACTACTTGTCCAAAAGTTTCTTGGCCAATAATTTTAACAAAATCACCTTGAGCTATTTTTCCATCGGCTTTCTGAAAAACATCTGTTGCCTGCTTTTGAGCTAGTGCTTTTTCTGGTTTTAATTTCTCTTTCTGAAATTCTTCCAGTTGTTTTCTGACTTCTTTGGTAGATTCTTTCTCCGCCTTGTTTTCTTTAATTTCACGAATAGTGCTTTCTATCTGCTTATTGGCATCTTTCAGTAAGACTTTAGCACTTTCTTTGGCTTCGTTCAATATTCGTTTTTTGTCAGTTTCTAAGAAATTTTTCAGGCCATTATACTGCTCAATCTTTTGCTTTAGTTCAGTCGTTTCCTTTTTGAGCAGTGCATTTTGTTCGGAAAATACTTTCTTTTCTATTTCAAGTTCTTTGAGCAATTTCTCAAAACTTACCTGACTTTTGCCAAGCTTTCGTTTAGAATTCTCAATAATATGTCTTGGTAAACCAATTTTCTGAGCCACCTCCAAGGCAAACGAACTTCCTGGCTGCCCCATTTCAAGCTCATACAATGGATCTAGATGTTCTGCATCAAACTTCATGGCTCCGTTTATAAGGCCCTCGTTTTTGTCTGCAAATATTTTGAGGTTGGTATAATGGGTGTTTACCACTCCAAAAGCTCTGTTTTTTAGTAAATTCTCCAAAATAGATTCGGCAATAGCTCCACCCAAACTAGGCTCTGTACCAGTTCCAAATTCATCAATCAGAAACAAAGTATTTTTATCGGAATGCACCAAAAATTCACGCATATTGGTCAAGTGCGAACTGTAGGTACTGAGGTCATTCTCAATACTTTGCTCATCACCAATATCTATAAAAACGCTCTTAAAAATTCCAACTTTGGAATCTGGCGAAACAGGTACTAGAAGGCCACATTGGGTCATGTATTGGATAAGCCCGATGGTCTTCAACATCACCGACTTACCGCCGGCATTTGGGCCGGAAACCACCAAAATCCTATTTTGCGAATCCAAAACCACACGTAAAGGAATTATGGATTTGTTGAGTTTTTTATGAGCCAAAAACAAAAGTGGATGCACAGCTTTAGTCCAATCTACAATGGATTCATTGAGCAGAAGCGGACTTGTGGCGTCAATTTTTTGGGCTAATTTGGCCTTTGCTCGTATAAAATCCATTAAGCCAAGAAACTGATAGGATTTTTCAAGATTGGCAATATGCGGTCGTAAGGCAGAGGTTAAACTTTCGAGAATCCTGATTACTTCTCTTCTTTCTTTGATCTCGAGGTCTCTGATTTCGTTATTGGCTTCCAAAACTTCTCCTGGCTCCACGAAGGCAATCTGCCCCGAGGAGGATTCGTCATGTACAAAGCCTTGAAGTTTACGTTTATGTTCGGCCAAAAGAGGCAAAACCAACCTGCCATTTCGATAAGCCAAACTCATATCTTCACTTATCCAACCAGAGTTTTTGGCGGTTCTATAAATCCGCTCTAGGGTACGTTTCACGTTATTTTGTTCCACAGAAAGCTTTCTTCGTATATCGTAAAGTTCCTTAGAAGCGTTGTCTTTTACTTTTCCCTTCTCATCAATAACCCCACCTATTTGGGCAATCAGACTACTCCAACCCTCTTGTTTATCGGCGGGTAATGTATTTTGCATCAATCCACGCAATTGTGGGTAACGTCCCTCTTCTTTGTTTTTGAAAAAATGTATGATTTGTTGAATGGTAGTCAACGAGAGTTTGATATCAAAAAACTCCTCTTCGTCCAGATAAGAACCCTCAAGAGCCGCTCTTTTTAGAAACGGAATGACATCTAAATAATTTTGATTTGGAAAAGAAGATTCCAATTGAAGTATTAATCTAAACTCGGCGGTTTGATCAATCATCCTTTTGATGATATCGAATCTATCCGAAAATCTGATTTTTTCTACAAACGAACGTCCAAGCGAACTCACACATTCATCCGCTACCAACAACCTGATTTTATCAAAACCTAACTTAACCTCAATGTTTTGGGGGTATAACATCCCTGAATTTTTAATGATTTTTCACAAAAGTAACGCTATTTGAAGTGGAATTAAAATGTAATTGTTTAGAAAAAGAAGAGATTAAATCAGCGGAAGTTCAAAAACACACTAATCAAAATTACACTGTAAAAAAACTGGGAGACATTTATGCAGAGAAAGACAGAAAAACTAGGCACATAAAAAAAACGAAAACTTAAATAAATGTCCTAGAACCAGCATAATTTTCTCTAAACTCTTTGGGTGTCAAATTTTTCTTTTTTCTAAATAATCTATTAAAGTAAGAAATGTTATTAAAACCACACTTATAGGCTATTTCAGCTATTGTTTCGCTCGAATCTATCAATAGCCTGGTGGCATATCCCAATCGTATTTCGTTCAAACTATCGATAAAAGTTTTCCCTGTTCGTTTTTTAATAAATCTACTAAACGACACCTCCGTCATGTCGGCCAATTTAGAGACGTCTGCCAAAGTGATGTCCTTGTTGTAGTTTTTTCTCAAAAACTCAAAGACCTTCTCCAATCTTCTACTATTGTAAGAAACGGTATTGTCACTAAAAGTAGCGTTAGATAGCAGTTGGATATTTCTACTCGTAGAAAGGTCGTGTAGAATTGAAAGCAACTCTAACACCGAGTCAAAGCCTGTTTTGTTGGCTAAAGTAAGGATTCTATCTTTCAAAGCAAAGGCAATTTCAGATGAAAAAGATATACCTTTTTGCGATTTTTCTAGTAGACTCTTGATAAAATGAAGCTGGTTCCGCTGCAAAAACCTAGCCTCAAACAAATCGTTATGAAACTGTATGGTAACTTCGGTTATTTTGTCCTTTTCATTATCAAATTTATAATTGTGGGTAATCCACCCATGCGGAATATTGGAACCTACCAATACCAACTCAATATCTTCAATTTCTTGGGCATGATCACCCACGACTCGCTTAACTCCCCTCCCATTCAAAATGAAATTAAGCTCAAATTCATTGTGATAATGTATTGGAAAATCAAAAAAAGTTTTTTCGCGAGCAAAAATTGTAAAGCAATCATAGGGAGTAAGTGGTGTTATCTCTTTAATTATTTCGCTCATGTTTTAATGGTAATTGTTGTGCAAATAAAGTCAATTTAATATTATAAATATACTTATTAACAAAAAACCATTAACTAATTAGAAACAAAGTAATTAAACAAACAAATGCACACCAAAGCAGCAAAATAAAAATTAACCGATGCTGGACCAGTCGAATATTTGATATTATAATTAAATCAAATGATAAAATAGTATCATTAATAGAAAAACATTTTCATTTACTTTGCAATTGTATTTAATCACTAAAAATTGTAAATATTGTCGGATTGGCGAAACCAATAAAAAGGCTAATAATCTACAGTGAATAAATCAAAAAAAGGATATTGATTAACATCATAGGTTTAAAAAGTAATTTTAAATTCAGATTTGGGAGAGTTTTTAATTCTCTCAAATTTTTTTATTTACTCGCCAATTCTTTTATTTTGAAATGATTATCCAAATTTTACACCCATTTTTATTTAAGTTAAATCATATTTAAACATAACAAGACACATAAAAAACTCTCAAAACCACTTAAATAAACATATAAAACCCTTAAAGGTCGAATTAAGAATAAAATCAATCATTAATTCATGAAACTACAAACTCTCGACTTTGCCGTTATCGCTTTCTATCTTGTGATAGTTTCTTCCGTTGGTATTGTCTTGCGAAACAAGGCTACAAACTCGAAAAACGAGTATATGCTGGGTGGAAAAACCCTCCCGTTTTGGATGTTGGGCATTTCTAATGCTTCGGGCATGTTTGATATCTCGGGCACTATCTGGATGGTATCTATCATGTTTGTTTATGGCCTCAAAAGTATTTGGCTCGTATGGCTATGGCCCGTTTTTAATCAAGTATTCTTGTTTTCCTATTTAGCAGTTTGGCTTAGACGCTCAAACGCGTCAACTGGAGCTGAATGGATGATTACACGCTTTGGTAAAGGAAAAGACGCCATGCGGTCTCACAAAATAATCATTGCGTTTGCACTATTGAGTTGTTTTGGCTTTATGGCTTATGGCTTCATTGGTCTCGGTAAATTTATAGAAATCTTCCTTCCATTTGAATCAATTCAAGCCTATATTCCATTCCATGTTTCACCAGAATTTACACCTCATTTTTATGGTATTATTTTTACCATCTTTGCAGTTTTTTATTCAATTTTAGGCGGAATGAAAAGTATAGTTTGGGCAGATTTAATCCAATATGCATTAATGGCGTTGGGCTCAGTAAGTATTGCACTTATAGCCATGAACCAACTCAATGGACAAGTACTGCCTGTTCCAAGTGGCTGGACAGAACTTTCATTTGGCTGGAATCTCAACCTCGATTGGTCGAATATCATATCCGAGGTAAACCTTAAAATAAAAGACGATAAATTTTCGCCCTTTGGTATGTTTTTCTCATTAATGGTAGCCAAAGGCATTTTGGCATCGCTTGCTGGACCAGCTCCAAACTATGACATGCAGAAAATACTTTCTTCAAAATCACCAAGAGAAGCTGCATTAATGAGCATGTTTGTCAATATCGTTTTGTTGCCTACACGGTATTTCATGATCATTGGTTTTACAGTTTTGGGATTACTCTACTTTAAAGAATTAAATATTCAAACCGCCACCGGAAGTTTGGATTTTGAGAGAATACTTCCGGCTTCTATCGTGAAATTTGCCCCTGCCGGTCTTTTGGGGTTGTTTTTGGTAGAACTCATGGCGGCCTTTATGGGGACTTTCGCTGGCACACTCAATGCAGCTCAAGCTTATATTGTCAACGACATTTACTTAAAAGACATTAAACCCCAAGCCAGCAATAAAGAAATAAATCGCATGAATTATTTGGTTGGTATTTTGGTGGTGTTGATTAGTATCGTATTGGGCATTTATGCTAAAGATGTCAACAGTGTGCTGCAGTGGATTGTCGGAGCTTTGTATGGTGGCTATTTAGCGGCCAATGTTTTAAAATGGCACTGGTGGAGGTTTAATGGCAATGGATTCTTTTATGGAATGGCTACCGGTATCATTTCGGCAATGATTTTACCATATATCTTCCCAGACGCACTGCCTCTATACTATTTCCCGATAATTCTAATATTGTCTTTTGCAGGTTCGGTTTTGGGGTCCATACTTACACCTGCCACAGAAATGACAGTTTTGATGGACTTCTATAAATCTGTAAAACCATGGGGTTTTTGGAAACCTGTGCACGAGGAAGTCATAAAAACCGACCCTAGTTTTGAAGCAAATAACAGATTCAAATGGGACATGTTAAATGTACTTGTAGGAACAACAGCACAGACAGCAATTACCGCATTGCCCGTATTCATAGTTTTAATGCTGACCAACCAAATTCTAATAACAGCACTAGTTTTGACTATTACAGTACTTATTCTTTGGAAAACGTGGTATAAACACCTTCCTAAAGATTAAAATAATATTGAAATGGATTTTAAAGAAAAATTAACGAAAATAAAGAACGTAAAAGAAGAATTGCTAAAAAGGAAAAACTCTCCTTTTAGTGCTGGAAATGGTATATATGAAAAGTTCGCATACCCGATTCTGACTTCAGAACATGTTCCTGTTGAATGGGAATATGACCTCAATCCAGCCAAGAATCCTTTTTTAATGAAAAGGAACATCATCAACGCAACTTTTAACTCAGGAGCAATAAAGTTTCAAAATAAATATTTGCTTTGTGTTCGAGTAGAAGGTGCCGATCGGAAGTCTTTTTTTGCAATGGCCGAAAGCCCAAATGGCGTAGATAATTTTAGATTTTGGGAATATCCAGTTACCATGCCAGAAACAGAAATCCCTGATGGAAACATTTACGACATGCGATTAGTAGAACATCAGGATGGCTGGATTTATGGCTTGTTTTGTACCGAACGAAAAGACCCAAATGCCAAGCATGGAGATGAGTCTTCCGCCATAGCTCAGTGTGGAATAGCCCGAACAAAGGATTTTATAAAATGGGAAAGATTACCTGACCTCAAAACACCATCTCCACAACAAAGAAATGCGGTTCTACATCCAGAATTTGTGAATGGCAAATATGCTTTTTATACCCGACCACAAGACGGTTTTATTGAAGCCGGCACTGGTGGTGGAATAGGATTTGGTTTTTGCGATAGCATGTCCAATGCCATCATTGACAAGGAATATATTTTGGACGAAAAAAAATATCATACCGTTTATGAGGTCAAAAATGGCCAAGGACCTACACCTATCAAAACTTCAGAAGGCTGGCTACACCTGGCACATGGGGTAAGAAATACGGCGGCAGGTTTAAGATATGTCCTTTATATGTTCATAACTGATTTACAAGACCTTACAAAAGTAACCTATAAACCCGCAGGGTATTTTTTAGCCCCTGATGGCGACGAAAGAGTTGGAGATGTTTCTAATGTGGCTTTTAGCAACGGCTGGATTTCAGATGAGGACGGTAAGGTTTTCATATACTATGCTTCGTCGGATACCCGCATGCATGTGGCCACCTCTACCATACCAAAACTTCTAGATTATTGCAAAAATTCGCCATCCGATGGCTTGAACCCTGCCTCTTCGGTTGAAAGAATAAAACAATTAATAGACGCAAATAAGAAATTATCATAAAGGCTTTCAAGAATGGATTTAAGTGTTTTCCTACAAGAAATCAGAATGGAACGAGATTCAATTCTAGATTTTTGGGCTAAAAATAGTTTGGACTTGGTAAACAGTGGTTTTATTGGGAAGTTGGACTACTCCGGCGAAATAGACTATTCATTCGTAAAGGGCGGCGTCTTAAACG
>CAMCYZ010000028.1 GCA_945885545.1 Spirosoma fluviale | reverse complement strand
CCATAATCGTCGTCATAAGCCATGAGATTGAGCCAATCCATTTTTTCGAAAACTTCACTTTTTGTTCCGTAGCCTTTCTTTCCATAAGAAATTACGGCTGCAGTAAGTTTTTTATTTTCTTTGTGCAGTGCATCCGCCATTTCGTTTACCAATGCTACATAATGGTCGGCAGACGGACTGTCTTCGTCAGGATATTCCCAGTCAAAATCCACGCCATCCATGTTGTATTTCTTCACAAAAACCATTATGTTTTTTACGAAAGTATGTCTTCCTTCTGCCCTTTCAGCCATTTTGTGAAATCGGGTATCGTCGCCTCCGCCATCGCCAATGCCCCAACCACCCACAGAAATAAATATTTGTTTGCCGTTTTTGTGAACAAACTTCTCGGTTCTAATCAAGTTTTCGGGATTAGCAATCGGCAATAAAGTATCTCCAGTTTTGGCCGGAATGGCGAAAGCGTAGTTGATGTGCGTGAGCAAATCTATCTGTATTTCTTCTGGATTTTTTTTAGGTGTGTAATAGCCCACAACCTTGAAGTCTTGAGCAACCAAGAATAGAGATTGACAGAATAGACAGCCCAAAAATAAGAGTTTTCTCATGATGTAGTTTTTCTTCACAATTTACTATACTTTTTCCGAAATGACGAAGGGTTTTCGCCTGTAACTTTCTTAAAAGTTCTATTAAAATACGATAAACTGTCAAATCCGCTCTCAAAACAGGCTTCTGACACGTTTTTATGGTTCATGAGCATAAGTTTGGCTTGGTTTATTCGGTAGTTGTTCAGGAATTCGGTAAAACTCAATTTGGTCATTTTTTTGAAATATCTACAAAAAGCCGCCGTGCTGAGATGTGTTAATTGGGAAATTTCTGAAAGCTCAATCTTTCTCGTAAAATGTAATTCTAAAAAATTGTACACTTTCCTAAGCCGCTCCTCTTCTTTTTTGTTATACTTATTTTTGGGTATTTCGGCATGAAGTAGTACATAATCCTGCGTTTCGCTCAACGTCTGAAAAATCTCCAAGATATTTATAAATTGCTCGAAATAAGGCTTTCCAACTGTATTTTTAAACTTTTCGCCAATGGCTTCTTTTACCGATTTACCGAAACAAATACCATATTTTGATTTTTCCAAAAGTGACGAAATACTTTCTAACTCTGGAGTAGATGTGCTCTGAGAGACCAAAAAAAGAGGTTGAATATGCAAAACTGTTTTTTTGTAGTCGGTTTTTATGCCGTAGTCGAAGTTGAGATGTGGTATATAAGAGCCAATAAGGACAAGGTCATTCCCGTAAAAACTTCCTACGTGCTCACCAACGTGTCTTTTCCCTTCTTGGGCTTCAATAAAAACCAACTCGTATTCGGGATGAAAATGCCAGAGAAAGAAGTCATTAAGTTTGGGATTAACCAACCAATGAAAAGAGCTTTTTTCATGATCTGGGACAATTTTTTCGAGAATCAACTGCTCATTTGGCACTATAATGTATTTGTTTTATTTAAAACTGTACAAAAAAATCAATATTGTTCAAATTTTGGCAAATTTAGAGAAAGTTTTCGAGATTTTTCCTCCATAGATTTGTATCTTATTTAAACATAAAATATAAATATTTATGGAAAACCCTAATACTGGAATGGTGCATACCATGGCACCCACTATGATACCGAACACCAATCACCTCGATATTCCTGGAAATCCCTCAACGGCTACGAGTAGCCAAATAGCTTTGAATGACCGCTCCAATGGTGTTCCTTTAAGAGTTTTGAGTGAAGACGATTGGAAGTTTTGGATAGAGAATGGCTATGTAATTATCAAAAACGCTGTACCGAGAGAACAAGCTCTGGAGACCGCAGCATTTCTTTGGGAATTTGAAGAAAAAGACCCAAACGATGAAGCCACGTGGTACACTGCACCAAGAGCCGAAATGAAAATGAAAGAACTCGGGGGTACAGGCATGGTGGAGGTTTACAACAACCAACACTTGTGGAACAACCGCCAAATGCAGAGAGTTTATGACGCTTTCGTGGATATCTGGGGGACAGAAAAACTTTGGGTAACCATAGACAGAGCCAATTTAAACTTCCCGATACGTCCAGGTTTTGAGTACAAAGGATTTATACATTGGGATTATGACCCTGAAACCAAGCCAGTAAACGTGCAGGGCGTACTAGCACTAGCCGACCAAACCGACGAAAATATGGGAGGTTTTCAATGCATCCCTGAGCTTTACAGAACGTATGACAGCTGGAAACTCACTCAAGCAGAAGACAGAAATCGTTTTCAGCCAGATACCTCAGCATTTGAGGGACAATTTGATAGAGTAAAACTAGAGGCAGGTGACTTATTGATTTTCAATAGTTTAGAACCACATGGCATCAGACCAAATAATTCAAAAGACAAGGTAAGAATAGCTCAATATATATCTATGATGCCTGCCGAGGAAGACAACCAAGCCATGCGTGATTGGCGAGTAAATTCTTGGCAAAACCGTATTGCACCAGAAGGCTATGCCTTCCCTGGCGACCCAAGAAACTGGGAACAAACCAAATATGGTGTGGCAGAATTAAACGATTTAGGTAAAAAACTTTTAGGTATTGAAAAATGGTAACCAAAATTATGAAATCAAAATTTAAAATAATTATATCCTTATTTATTGTTTCAATGATGTCAACGCAGGTTTTTTCTCAAATAAAATCAAGCAAGAAATTACTCAGGCATGTTGTTGTTTTTAAATTTAACGACAGCTCCTCATCAGAAGATGTTCAAAATGTGGCAGATACATTCTATGCCTTAAAGAAATCAGTGCCGCAAATAAAGGATATGGAATGGGGAATAAATAATAGCCCAGAACAATTTAATCAGGGTTTTACACATTGTTTTATAATAAGTTTCAAGTCCGAAAAGGACCTGGCGGACTATCAAAATAATGCTAGCCACAAGGCCTTTCAAGAGGTGCTAAAACCACACATGGAGAAGGTTTTTGTGGTAGATTATTGGGTTAAATAATCTAAATATTTTTCGAGTAGATTTACTCCGATAATTATTCGGGTAAATCTATTTTTGCACTTTAATAATTTGAAAATCGAACTTAAAATATGAAATCTCAAGCAACAGTTACGCTCAATAATGGTGTAGAAATGCCCCTACTTGGTTTGGGCGTTTATGATATGTATAACGACGAGGCTGAACAGGCCGTGGAATGGGCTCTTGAGACAGGCTACCGGCTCATAGACACGGCTTCAATGTATAAAAATGAACTGCAGATTGGTAAAGCCATTAGCAACAGCACAGTTGCGAGAGAAGAAGTATTTCTTACAACAAAAGTGAACGACAAAGATCAGGGTTATCATGCCACTTTGCGGGCTTTTGACCAGAGTTTAGAACTTCTGCAGACCGATTATGTAGATTTATATCTCGTGCATTGGCCTATAAAAGGCTCAAGAAAAGAAACTTGGAAGGCCTTGGAGAAAATATATGAATCGGGCATGGCTCGGGCGATAGGAGTAGCCAATTATTTGGAACCCTTTTTAGATGAATTACAGACCTATTCTGAAATAGTTCCTGCGGTTAATCAGGTAGAGTTTAGTCCGTTTCTGTATCTCGAAAATCTAAAACTCAAATGCGAAAAACTTGGTATTGCTTTACAATCGTACACGCCATTGGTTAGAGGGCTAAAAATGCACGATGAAAGATTATTGAAGTTGGCCAACAAATATGAGAAAACTCCAGCACAAATAATTCTACGTTGGAATATACAACACGGAATTTCGACGATACCTAAATCAAGCAATTTGTCAAGACTAAAGGAAAACTTCAATGTTTTTGACTTTGTAATTTCCGATGTCGACATGATTACTATTAACGCATTCAACGAAAACTTCAGAGTAGTTGACGACCCAATGCTTATGCTTTAGTTTGGCTACCCAAATCTACCAATTCTTGAACGGTATTGATAACCTTAATATTCTCAGTAAGATCTAGTTTTTGACCAACTACCTGCATACCCGTCAAATAAATAGTCTGGTAGTGAAAAGTAGTGCCGATTTTGGTAACATAGTTTTGAACATCCTGCGGAGTAGAAAATGACGTAAAAGCTGAAAAAACAAAGCTCGGATTTTCTTTTTCTATAATAAATTTCACTTCGTCAAAAGGTAAACTTTGACCCAAATAAACCACCCTTTTACCCATATTTTTGAAAATAAAATAGGCGAACAATATCCCGATTTCGTGATATTCGCCTTCTGGCGTATAAACGACTACTTTTTCGGCTTTGGGGTCGTAATTGGTTGGAAGTTTATCAATCTCAACTACTATCTTTTGTCTAATTAAATTGGTAATGAAGTGCTCTTGCGACGGACCTATAGAACCCGAAAGCCAAAGTATACCAATCTTAGTTAAAAATGGATATACTATATTTATCATGGTTTTCACGATACCATGCGTGCTTATATTCTTGTTGATAGTTATCTCAAAAGTTTCCTCGTCAATATCAATCATAGCTATCGTAAGAGCCTGAATCTGATCCGAAAACTGCATTTGCTTGTCAGAAAGTGAAAAAACCTCTTTCCTAAGGTCTTCTTCTTTCAATTTGGCTATTTCCGAAATTTTATAGCCGTGGTCTTTGAGGGTGGAAATATTGAGGAGCAATTTAAGCTCGTGGTCGCTGTAGGTTCGAATATTTGTATCAGACCTTTGGGGAACCAATATCTTGTACCTCTGCTCCCATATTCTAAGGGTGTGGGCTTTTATGCCTGAAAGCTGTTCGAGGTCTCGAATGGAATATTGACTCATTTCATTGTAGTGTTCAGTTATGAAAGATGTAACTCAGAAAAGGCAAAATTGTTTAAATTTTTCAGAAAACATATTTCCCGGAAATTTTTTAATGTTGTTAAATTGACACCTTTCAACAGCAATATTTCGAAATTAATAATCGCAAAAAAATGCTTACTTTTGAACAAACTATTCATCAATGGTTCTTAAAAATACTTACAAGGAACATTTTCTTAAAGCACTCTGTGTCTTTATATGCCTCATGGGGCAATCGCTATTTGCTCAGGTAAGAATAGAGGTAGAGGTGCTTTCCCCTTTTTTGGATGCCAACAAACCACTTTTTATTGCCTTAGACTACAACAAATGGAACCCTGGCGACCCAGCCTACAAACTAACCAAGGTAAAAGAAAATGAATACTATATTGACTTAAGCGATGCTCCGGCTAGTTTTGAATACAAATTTACGCAAGGAAGTTGGATACTTGTAGAAGGCACTCCAAGCGGTGAAGGCCTTCCAAATCGGAATTTTGACATAAATTCAGCAAAAACCAAACTCGTTGAGGTCAAAATTTTGGGCTGGGAAAAACAAGTAGCCTATGATATCATTGTTGATAATATTCCAGAAAACACCCCTAAAGATGCTGAAATCTTTATTTCGGGAAACTTTAATAGCTGGGAAGCAAGCAACGCTGACTATAAACTCAAACGCAATATACAAGGTCAGTTTACGACTAAAATTTACTCCGACTTACAGAAACTCGAATTCAAATTTACCCGTGGAAGCTGGGAATCGGTAGAGGCCCGAGAAAGCGGAAAAGCTAGGCCCAACAGGATTCTAAACCGCAGCTCCGACATCGATAATAAAGCCATAAACGTTACGATAGAAGGTTGGGAAGACCTCATGGGTACGCTTCATGTATATTCGCTTTTCGACTTTTTGTTGCTCTTTGCTGTATTTCAGGCCGTTTTGTTGGTAATTGCTATTCCTCTCATTCAAAATGCCAACATTGAAGCCAACCGTTGGCTGATACTTTCAATCATTATTTCGTCTCTGAGCATATTGTTGTACTTGACTTCTAATTTCCAAACTTTCGTCAATCGACTTCCAGGAATTGTGATTTTGCATGACTTCATTTACTTTGTATATGCTCCTGTTTTTTATTTCTACTTAATAAAACTTCTCTACAACGTTCAGTTTCTTCCATCAAAATGGTATTTACATTTCGTACCTTTTCTAATACAGTTTTTTGTCTATTTGCCTTTTTTGATGCAAAACGACAAGCGTTTTTTATTGGATTTAATGGAGCAAAAACCAATTCTAACCTACATATTTGGTGGAGCAGGAATCTTTGGCTTGCTGTGGAATGCATATTATTGGTATCTTTTTCAAAAAACTATAGTTGCTTACAAGCTCGAATTCCAGACCAATTTGTCTTACGAACAAAATCTCAACTACCTCAACAGTGTATCGGTTATTCAGTTTGTGGTACTCTGTTTCTGGGCATTTTCAATCATCGCAATTTTGGTTGGGCATTATTTCGACATCGACAACATTCGACTGTTCGAAAACAGCGTAGATTTGACTTGGTTTGCCTTTTCTACCATTACCTATTTTGTGGGTTATTTTGCAATTCACCAATCCGAAACTTTCAAGGCTCAGCCTCAAAAAATCTCGATTTTCGATGACCTTCTAGAAACTTCTGTAAATCTAAATCAGAAACCAAGTCAGCATGATTTGGAAAGCACCAAAAAAGAAGTAGAGAAACTAGAAAAATATATGGCCGAACACAACCCTTACAAAAACCCCAAAGTGAGTTTGAGCGAATTGGCATTGCAATTACAAATACCCGCCCACTTGCTATCAAAAATCATTAATGATCATTACCAACAAAACTTCTTCGACTTTATCAATCATTACCGAATTGAAGAATTTAAAAAAATGGTCATAGACCCTAAAAACCACAACCTCACTTTCCTCGGATTGGCTTACGAAGTAGGCTTCAACTCCAAAACGGCTTTCAACAGATCATTCAAAAAAATTACCAACCAGACCCCCAGAGAATACCTAGACGGCATAAAAATACAATAGAAAATAGGTGCCATTTTATAAATCGGCACTATACATAAACATAAAACTCTTATTTTCAATATTTTATATAAATCAAAAAAATATAAGAAAAATACAAAATGGGGCGATAGCTATTTATGTGTCCAATACCTTTGCATTACCAAAAAATTAAATAAAAAAGTTGCAAAGTCCAATTATTAAATATTCTTTAGTGGTTATGTTGGCTATGGCATCACTTATCGGTTGTAACTCAAAACCGAATCTGAAACCAAGTTTTTATTTGGGAGCCGACCTTTCCTACGTGAATGAACTCGAAGACTGCGGTGGTATTTATAGAGAAAAAGGAGAGAAAGTGGAGCCATTTGGATACTTCGCAAAAAAAGGCTCAAACCTCATTAGATTGCGTCTTTGGCATAGTCCTGAATTTAATACTTACTCTTCATTAGCAGACGTAGAAAAATCCTTAAAAAAGGCAAAAAACTCAAATCAGTCTGTTTTACTAAATTTTCATTACTCCGACAATTGGGCTGATCCATCAAAACAAATTATGCCACGAGCTTGGCAAAAAATAAAGAACCTCAACATTCTTGGCGATTCTGTTTACATTTACACTTTATCAACACTTACTTACCTCAATGGCCGCGGCCTCACCCCAGAAATAGTACAGATAGGCAACGAAACCAATATAGCAATAATCCAGCACCCAGACTCCGCCACAAACGGCTCTATAAACTGGAAAAGAAATGCCTTTTTGTTCAACAGAGGACTTCAAGCAATAGCCGATTTTAACAAAAATAACCACCAAAAAGTCGAAACTATGCTGCATGTGGCACAGCCCGAAAATGCAGAGTGGTGGTTTAAAGATGCGAATGCTAATGCAGTAAAAAATTATGACTGGATTGGCTTGAGTTACTACCCAAAATGGTCGAAATATGATTTGAGCAAGCTCGAGAGTACCTTGAAAAACCTTAAAAAGAGCTATGGCAAAAAACTAATGGTAGTAGAAACTGGCTATCCTTATTCAACCTTGGAGTATGATAAGGCCAATAACATGCTCGGCAAGGACGCGGCCATCAAAAACTATCCGATTTCGCCAGATGGCCAACTTAGTTTTATGCTAGACCTCATAAAAACCTGTAAAAATGCGGGTGCTGAAGGTGTTGTTTATTGGGAGCCCGCATGGATCTCAACGGCCTGTAAAACCCAATGGGGAACTGGCTCACATTGGGAAAATGCTGCATTTTTTGATGCTAGCAATAGCAACGAGGCGTTGCCTGTTTTTAAGTTTTTTAAACCAATTTTTTAATATTTTTTACTTTAACTTAAACTAATTTCAAATGCAAAAAAACAAACGCAATCGAAATTTAAAGTCCTCAACATCAGCCTTCGGCATTTTTGCTGTTTTCCTGTTGATGACTTTAGGAAATGTTGCCTTTGCCCAGAGAACCGTCACGGGTAAGGTCACAGATGCCACATACAAATCAGAATTGATTGGTGTGACGGTATCGGTAAAAGGAACAACCGTTGGTACACAAACCGACGTGAGTGGTAGTTATTCCATAGCTGTTCCCAATAACCAAGCTATTTTGGTGTTTTCATTTATTGGCAAAATCAGCAAAGAAGTGGTAGTAGGAACTCAGTCTGCTATTAATGTTGCCTTGGCTGACGACTCCAAAATACTTGACGAAGTGGTGGTAGTAGCCTACGGAACTAGCAAAAAATCTGACCTAACTGGCTCAATAGTAGCAGTCAATGCCAAAGATTTCCAAAAAGGAAACATACAATCTTCTGAGCAATTGCTTCAAGGCAAAGTAGCTGGTTTACAAGTAACTAGCGGTGGCGGTTCAGCTGGTGGTGGTAGTACCATCCGTATCAGAGGAACGGCTTCATTGAACGCCAGCAACGATCCATTGATTGTTATCGACGGTATTCCTGTAGAAGGGAATGGCATAGCGGGTTCGGCAAACCTTTTGAACACCATTAACCCAAATGATATAGAAAGCATGTCGGTATTAAAAGATGCATCAGCGGCCGCACTTTATGGTTCAAGAGCGTCTAACGGGGTTATCATTATAACCACCAAAAAAGGTTCGGCTGGTAAACCAACTTTCAATTTCAATACTGCTGTTTCAGCTGGTCAAGTATTCACAAAAGTAGACGTGTTAACGGGTGATCAAGTAAGAGAAATCATCAACGCCAGAGCAGCTCAAACAGGTGACAACACTTACAAAAACCTCCTGGGAACAGAAAATACTAATTGGCAAGATCAAATTTTCCGCACGGCCATAGGTACAGACAATAACCTAAGTGCTGGCGGTACCTACAAAAAAGTGCCATTCAGAGTTTCATTGGGTTATTCTAATCAAAACGGCATCTTGAAAACTAACAATTTCAATCGTACCTCTGCAGCCATTAATCTTAGCCCTAAATTCTTAAACAATGCCTTGGCAGTGAATGTAAATCTGAAATTGGCCAATACCAATAACAGATTTGCGGATGAAGGAGCTATCGGCTCAGCATTAAGAATGGACCCTACAAAACCAGTTATGTCAGACAATCCTTATGGCGGATACTACCAGTGGTTAGATGGCCAAGGTAAGTACAAGCAACTTTCTGGGTTTAATCCGCTAAGTTTACTTGAGCAACGTGACAATACTTCTACCGTAAATAGGCTAATCGGAAATATAGAATTAGACTATAAACTACCATTCTTGCCTGATTTGCATGTAAGAACCAATCTAGGTTTAGACAACACCAAAGGCAGTGGAACAGACCTAACAAATGCACTTTCTGCTACAAATTATTTAACAAATGGACGACTAACAGACTACCAACAAGGCAAGTCTAACAAACTTTGGGACGTGTCATTGTTTTATGAAAAAGACCTTGTGGCTTTAAAGAGTAAAATCGATGTGTTGGCATTGCATTCATATCAAGATTTCGTAACCAACGTTTACAACTTCCCTGCTTACAGTGCTGATGGCAAAACTATCATACCAGGTACGGAGCCTATTTTTGCAACAGACAAACCACAATATAGACTTGATTCTTATTTGGGTAGAATTAACTACTCTTTTATGGGTAAATATTTGGCAACGGCCTCTATTCGTAGAGATGCGTCATCAAAGTTTTCACCAGCAACTAGAGTGGGTTATTTCCCTGCGGTAGCCTTGGCCTGGAAAATCAGAGATGATATTTTTGTGAATAGCAAAATAGTTTCTGAAATGAAACTTAGAGTTGGATATGGTGTCACTGGACAGCAAGATTTTGGTCAATTTTACCCATATTTGGCCAGATATGCCCAAAGTACTGCGACAGCACAATACCAATTCGGCGACAAATTCTATACTTTCTATCGTCCTGCTGCTTTTGATGCTAATATTTCGTGGGAAACTACTACTACCAAAAACCTTGCTTTAGATTTCGGATTCGCCAACAACCGTATCAGCGGTACTGTGGAGCTTTTCCAAAAAGACACCAAAGACCTATTGGCAACAGTTCCAGTAGCTTATGGTTCCACTTTTGATATCAACTTATTCACCAATGTGGGTAGTTTGACGAACAAAGGCGTAGAAGTAGTATTAAATACCACCCCTATCAAAAAAGACAAATTGCGTTGGGATTTAGGTTTTAATTTCACTAGAAACAATACCGAAATTACTGCTCTTCGTAAACAAGAAGACCCAAGCTTTACTGGAATTCCTGTAAGTGGAATCTCGGGTGGAACGGGTAACACTATTGGCTTGCATGCTATCGGTCAGTGGCCTTACACCTATTATGTATTCCAACAAGTGTACGACGAAAAAGGTACGCCGCTTGAGGGAGTTTATGTAGACAGAAACAAAGACGGACAGATCAACGATGCAGATAGGTATTTGTTCCAAAGACCAGCTCCAAGCATGCTTTTTGGAGTAAGTACTTCTGTAAACTATAACAAATTTACATTCAGTGCTTCGGGACACGCCATGGTAGGCAATTATTTGTACAACAACCTACAGTCAGAGCGTTCGGTTCTTAGAAATTTGATTGACCCACTTTTGGTTATCAACAATGCTACTACGCTTCTGACACAAACCAATTTCTTCAATAACAGATATCTATCTGACTATTATATAGAAAATGCATCTTTCTTTAGATTAGACAATGTGAACGTTGGATATTATGTAGGAAAAGTATTCGGAAACACTACTATGAGCTTAAATGCAAGTGTAAACAACGTGTTCTTCGTAACCAAATACAGCGGTTTGGATCCTGAAAACTCCAGTGCCTCAGGAGTTGACAATACCATTTATCCTCGTCCAAGAGTTTACACGTTTGGACTAAACTTTGATTTTTGATAATTATTAAAAAGAAGAAAAAACAATGAAAAATATATTTAAAAAATTCTCAGTTGCTTTGCTCACGACGGCCTTAATTACCTCGTGTTCAAACAAACTCGATTTATTTCCTCAGAATGACTTCACACCAGACAAAGCGTATTCTAGCGTAGAAGGTTATAATTCGGTTTTGGCTAAAATCTATGGAACGCTTTCAATAGGTGGAAATACTGGCGGTGGTGGTCAGCCCGACATCAGTGGCTTAGATGAAGGCTCACAGATAGCATTTATCCGTCCGTTTTTCAACATGCAGGAGCTACCGACCGACGAAGCGATGGTAACTTGGAACGACCAAACTATTAAAGACTTCCATAACCTATCTTGGACAAGCACTGACCCGTTCATCAAAGGTATGTATGCACGTCCGATATGGAATGTGGCTCTTATTAATGAGTTTATGCGTGAGTCTACAGATGCCAAACTCGCCGAAAGAGGAATCACTGGAGCCAACGCCACCAATATCAAAAATGCCGTATCTGAAGTTAGATTCTTACGTGCTTTTAACTACTGGGCAGCCATGGATCTTTTTGGCAAATATTCTTTCTTGACAGAAGCAGATGCCGTAGGTGTTACGCCTGTTGAAAAATCTTCATCCGAGCTTTTTGCCTATATCGAAAAAGAATTGATAGAGGTAGAAAATCTGCTTCCAGCAGCTAAAACGGCTATTTATGGAAGAGTAGATAAAAGTGCCGCTCAAGCTCTTCTAGCAAGAATGTACTTAAATGCGAAAACATATATCGGAGCTGAAAAAAACACTGAGGCAGCCACTTATGCAAAGAAAGTGATAGACGCAGGATATGCTTTAACGCCAAAATATCATGAACTTTTTCAGGCGGATAATCATACCAAAACGGGTGAAATCATTTGGGCTATCAATTGTGATGGACTCAAGACACAAGGTTACGGTAACACTACATTCTTAGCTCACGCAGCTGCAGGCGACGATTATCCAGACTTTGGTGTAAATAGTGGCTGGGCAGGTTATAGAGCTACAAAAGGACTTTCTAGTAAGTTTTTCAGTGGAAATATAACCACCACGAACGACAAGCGTGCTCTATTCACTACCTCGAAGTTTAGAATTGACCCTATAGAAAACGAAATAGACGATGTCAGCAATTTTGCGAATGGTGTTCATGTAAAAAAATGGACTAACAATTATACTTCTGGTGCCAAAGGCAATGATATCACTGGAAATTTTGTAGATACGGACTTCCCCATTTTTAGACTTTCTGAAATGTATTTGATATACGCCGAGGCCGTAATCAGAGGTGGTACTGGAGACAGAAACTTAGCACTTTCTTCTATCAACAAAATAAGAGAAAGGGCATACGGAAGTACATCGGGAAATATCTCAACCAATGACCTAACATTGCAATTTATCCTGGATGAACGTGCTCGAGAATTATATTGGGAAGGACACCGCCGTACGGATCTTATCCGTTTTGACCAACTCACTACCTCTACTTACCTGTGGCCTTGGAAAGGTGGCGTAAGTGCAGGAAGAGCAGTAGATACAAAGTATAAACTGTTCCCGATTCCGGCAGAAGCACGCTCGGTAAACACCAACTTGACACAAAACACAGGTTATTAATCCTAAATTTTTCAAAAAATGAATAAAATATTTAAAAATATAGCATTCTTCGTAGGGACATTGATTTTGATGACCTCTTGCGAAAAAGACGAGATTCGAGCGGTCCTCAATTCAGGTGCCACTCCAGTAGTTTCGTTGTCAGCACCCACGGTAGTTCTTTCAAAAGACATTGCCGAGAATACAGTATTAACAGTTTCTTGGTTAAAACCAGAATTTGGCTATGATGCCGCTCCTACCTACACCATTCTTTTGGACAAAAAAGGGGGTAATTTCTCAAAAGCCTACAGCTACAGTGCCGGCAAAGATTTGACCAAAAGCTTCAAAGGTGCCGAGTTGAACAGCATTTTGCTAAATTTAGGGTTAGCAGCAGGGGCTGCTTCTGATTTAGATGTAAAAATCCAAGCCAAACTTAGCGATGCGGTCACTCTTACTTCGCCTTTAGCCGGCCTTAAGGCCACTGCTTACTTAGATAAATTAGACCTTTCAACACCATGGGGAATAGTAGGAAGTGCCTACAACGATTGGGGTGCATTTGCTGACGCTCCTTTCTACAAAACGGGTTCGGCAGAGGTATTTGTAGCTTATGTTACACTGAAAGACGGAGAATTTAAAATACGTAAAAACAACGACTGGGCAGTAAACTACGGCGACGACGGAGCAAATGGAACCCTTGAAGCCGGAGGTGCCAATATTGTTAGCAAAGCTGGTAGTTATAAAATAACCTTCGATGCAGCTAGGCTTACTGTAAAAGTAGAAAAATATTCGTGGGGAATTGTAGGTAGTGCTTTCAATGATTGGGGAGCTACACCAGATGCCCCATTAAATTATGATCCTTTCTCTGACCAATGGAGAGGTGTTGTTTCCTTGAAAGACGGTGAATTTAAAATCAGACAAAACTCTGACTGGGGTGTAAACTATGGCGACGACGGTGCAAACGGTACAATAGACGCGGGAGGTGCAAACATTGTTGCAAAAAAAGGCACCTATCTGATTACTGTGAATTTTAAAGAAAACAAAATGACAGTTGAAAAAATAACAAACCTTTGGGGTATTGTTGGAAGTGGATACAACGACTGGGGTGCTACTCCTGACTTCACATTTGCCCCTGATTTTGCTAATTTCTCAAAAGACTTTGACACCAAAGGTGTTTGGTTGGCTCAAAACGTGACCCTTAAAACAGGAGAAATTAAGTTCAGGGCAAATTCTGACTGGGCAATAAATTACGGCGACGACGGTGCAAATGGAACGCTAGATGCTGGTGGTGCAAACATTGCTGTTACCGCTGGGGTATACGATGTGCAGCTAGACTTCTCTAAGTCAAGTCCTACATACAAAATTACAAAAAAATAACACGAAGCAGTTCGTTATAGATTGATTATAATCTGCGTAGAGCATTTCTACGCAGATTATTTTAAACGATATTAAGACAAATTCCATGAAAAAAGCTGCTGTTCTCTACCTATTTCTTACCATTATTTTATCCTGTTCAAAGTCCGAAAATATACCTTCTAGCTCAGGCCCGATGGATTTGAAATTAGTAGAAAATTCAGGTGGAGTTATGATGCAGGGCTTTTATTGGGACGTAGAACCTAAAGGGGACTGGTGGAATACCATCGCTGCCAAAATAGACGCTTGGAAAAAAGTTGGAGTAGACAGAATTTGGCTTCCGCCTGCCTCCAAAGGTATGTCTGGTGGTTTTTCTATGGGCTATGACCCCATGGATTATTTCGACTTTGGTGATTATAATCAAATGGGTACAGTTGAAACTCGGTTTGGTTCACGAGCCGAATTAGAAAAATTGATTTCATCAGCCCATACCGCTGGTATCCAAGTAATTGCCGACATAGTTTTGAATCATAACAGTGGTGGTTCTTTAGAATTCAATCCATTTCGGGGAAAAAACACCTATACCCTTTTCAAACCAAAATCAGGAAGATTTTTTAGAACAGCTAAAGACTTCCACCCAAATGACCGCCATGCTAAAGATGCTGAGGCCTTGTTTTTTGAAGAACAAGACCTCTGTCATGATCAAGCCAATGTACAGAAATGGTTCTGGAAATCAGATTCTTCCGTAGCCAAATATTACAAAAACACCCTGAAATTTGACGGCTGGCGATTTGATTATGTAAAGGGATTTGAACCATCCATCATAAAATCTTGGATGGACGAAGTAGGAGGCTTTGGAGTGCTAGAAGCTTGGGATGGCAATGCCGATTATCTCAAAACCTGGGTGGATAAAACGGGAGCTAAAGCTTTTGATTTTGCGGCATTCTACAACATGGAACAGGCATTTGACGGCAATAATCTGAAACTTTTGAGAGACAAAAACGCCCTTTTCAAACTTTCTCCTCAAAATGCGGTGACATTTGTTACCAACCACGATACCGAAAAAGAAACCAATCAATCCAACAGAATCGGGAGTCCCGAAAACAAGCTTTTGGCCTATGCGTACATACTAACACATCCGGGATATCCATGTATTTTTTATTTGGATTATGAAGTGCTGCTGCCAAAATGGAAGCTCGATCGGCTAATCCAAGTAAATAAAACCTTGGCCAAGGGCGGTGTCTCCGTGGTTTTTGCCGATTCAGAATATTATGTTGCCCAACGAAGTGGCGAAGGCAAATCTCCCGGTTTGGTGGTGGCCATAAACAACGGCAATTTAAGCAAAAAACAAGATGTTTTTACTTCTTTCAAAAATGCCACGCTTTACGATTATTCTGAAAATACCGCCAAAACAATTACCACCGATGAACGAGGAAAAGCAACAATTGAAACGCCATCAAAAAACTATACGATATGGTCGTTGAAAAAATTCTAAGAAAAACCAAACCTAATTTTTAGACAAAGAACTTTGAGTCCTATGAAAAAAATATTTTTTATCTTTTTGATTATCAACCTAAATGCTTTTGGTCAAACCATAGAACATTTCGAGCCGGCCTCATGGTGGGTCGGCATGAAAAACCCCAAACTTCAGGTACTTATTCATGGAAAAGACATTTCTACTTTTAGTGTAAACATCAGTTACCCTGGCGTAAAACTTTCAAAAGTTAATAAAACTGAAAACCCTAATTACATTTTTGTTGACTTGATCATTGCCACCAATACAAAAGCTGGGAAAGTCCCTTTTCGTTTTGTGAAAGGAAATGTTAAAACAGAATACTTTCTTGATTTGAAAAACAGAAAACCCAATTCAGCTGTTCGTGAAGGTTACAATCAAAAGGACGTCATTTATTTGCTAACACCAGACAGATTTGCCAATGGCGACCCTTCCAACGACAACATCGTTGGATATCCCGACGGTCTAAATCGTGCCAAAGATTATGGCCGCCATGGAGGGGACATTGCAGGTATCAGAAAAAACCTTAACTACATATCTGACATGGGTTTTACCACCATTTGGCCCATGCCGTTGGAAGAAAACAAAATGGAAGAAGCCAGCTACCATGGCTATGCCATCACCGATTTTTATAAGATTGACCCTCGTTATGGAAGCAACGAAGATTTCATCAATCTCGTGAAAGAATCTAAGCAAAAAGGTTTGAAAATTATCAGAGATGTGGTGCTTAATCACTGTGGTCTTAACCACTGGTGGATGAAGGATTTACCCTCAAAAGATTGGATAAACAATGAGGGGAAATTTGCCCCAACCAACCACCAAAGAGAAGTGATGCACGACCCCTATGCCTCCAAATACGATATGGACAAAATGACCCAAGGATGGTTTGTTTCAGCCATGCCAGACATGAACCAACGCAATCCATTCATGGCCAATTACCTGATTCAGAATACAATATGGTGGATAGAAAACGCTGATTTGGACGGGCTACGCATCGACACCTATCCATATTCCGACAAAAATTTCTTGTCTGTTTGGTCAAAAGCGGTGATGAATGAATACCCAAAATTCAACATGGTAGGCGAAGAGTGGTCTACACGCCAAGCGGTAACTGCCTACTGGCAAATGGGGCAAAATAACAAAGACGGATACAAGTCTTACTTACCCACTTTAATGGATTTTCCTCTCAACAATGCACTCATAGAAGGCCTGAAAGAAAACGACAAAGAATGGGGAAAGGGTATGCTGAAAGTGTATCAGTGCTTGTCTGATGACTATCTATATGCCAACCCCAACAACCTGATTACTTTTACTGACAACCACGACATGAACCGCATTTTTACCCAACTTGATGAAGACAAGGAACTTCTCAAAATGGGATTGGCTATAATTTTTACCATGCGTGGAATTCCACAGTTTTTCTACGGAACAGAACTAGCCATGACTTCGCCAAAAGAAAGAAACGATGGACTCATTAGGGCAGATATGCCAGGAGGTTGGGACGGTGATAAGACCGATGTTTTTCAAAACCAAAACCTGAGTCCTCTTCAATCTGAAATGAGATCGTTTGTAAAAAAACTACTCAATTGGCGAAAAACTGCCACGGCCATTCACAATGGCAAACTTGTACATTATTCTCCAGAAGATGGCATATACGCTTATTTCAGATTCAACGAAAAAGAAAAATATTGGATAATTCTGAACAAAAACGAGGAGTCAACTTCTGTAAATCCCCAAAAATATAAAGAACATTTGCACGAGAAAGCTAAGTTTTATGATGTTCTGGAGAATAAGTTTTTCGAGCGTCAAATCTCTATTCCAGGCAAAGGATTTAGGATTTTGAAAGTGGATTGATATGAACCTTTGTAATACCAAAAAAAAAGGACTGATTCGTCAGTCCTCTTTTTTCAAAACAGTATTTGCCAAATATCAACCCTTCGGAAACATTTTTTCCAAAATAATCTTTCTATAAGTGAAAATCCCACGCACTTTGGCATCAACAAAAAGTTTGCCCGCTATCCAACCAAAAACCCACTTGCCAATGTCATAATGGAGAATATCTGTCATCAGAACACCCCCTTCAACGGCTCTAAAATGATGCTCATGGTGCCATATATTGTATGGTCCCAGCCTCTGTTCATCCACAAAAAATTCGTTTTCCTTCACATGGGTTATCTCTGTGACCCAATCCAACGGGATATTCAGCATCGGAGACACTTTATAACTTATCATCAAACCTTCGTACATTTTTTCAGGAATATCATACAGGATTTTGAAAGTCATTTCAGGAGGCGTAATCTCGTTTAGATTTTTAGGAGAGGAGAAAAAATCCCAAGCTTTTTCGAGACTTATTGGTAAAAACTGTTCAACATACAATCGTTTCATTCCACGATAAATTTAAAATGTAATATTACTGTATTAACTGATTCTGCACGCCATTGTTTCACGAATGACATAAAGCTGAAAGGTCTTAATCGCTGAAAAAAGCCAATTTATCGGATAAAGTTTTGAAACGGTCGTTTTTGTATTCCATAATTATTTTTTAATTGTATTTTTATAAGAAATTAATCAAGTACCCGATCATCTATTCAAAATAAAAAATGGAAAATAAAGACAAAAACCCAGTTTCTCGTCGCCAATTCTTAACGAACGCCGCCCTCATTTCGGGCTCAATGTTAGGTGCTAGCAAGATATTTGGAGCTCCAGCCATTATCAGAGACCTGTACAAAGGCGGTTCACTAATCAAGGGTGTACAAATAGGTGTTATCACCTATTCGTTCAGAGAAATGCCCGACCAAAGTGCTGAAGCAACGCTACAATATATTCTAGACAGCGGCATAAGTGCCGTTGAATTAATGGGTGACCCTGCCGAAACTTTTGCAGGAAGACCAAAAAATCCGATTGATATGCGTTCATATTTCCCCTTGATGAGAAAACGCAGAGAAAAACAACCACTCACAGAAGAGGAAAGCAAGAAACTCGATACCGCCGATGCTCAGATAAAAGAATACAATGGCGAAATAAAAAAATGGAGGTCAAGTGTACAAATGAGTAAGTTTGAGGAATTTGCTAAAATGTATAAAAAAGCCGGAGTAAGCATTTACGGTTTCAAACCCAATGCTTTCGGAAAAGATAATTCTGATGACGACGTAGCTTACGGTATGAAAGCTGCCAAGGCTTTGGGAGCAAACCAAGTAACCCTAGAACACCCTTCTGACGACGCACAAACGTTGAGATTAGGAAAATTGGCCGAAAAATATGGTGTAAGAGTAGGCTATCACGGACACGAACAACAAACGCCTACTTTCTGGGATACTGCCTTGAGCCAATCGCCAGCCAATGGTATGAACCTTGACTTGGGTCATTTTGTAGCAGCTGGCAATATAGAACCACTGGCTTTTGTAAAAAAAATGAACAAAAACATACTCAGTATGCACATCAAAGACCGCCAAAATGCAGCGAATGGTAAAGCAAACTTACCTTGGGGAACTGGCGACACGCCTTTGAAAGATGTACTGAATATCATGAAAGATAATAAATACAAATTCCCCGCCACGGTGGAGTTGGAATATAAAATACCAGAGGGTTCTAATTCTGTGAAAGAGGTTCAGAAATGTTTGGAGTTTTGTAAAAATGCTTTGTCGTAAAATACTCACCTGTGAAAATTAAGAAGGGCTTCGGCCCTTTTTTTTATTTCAAAATCCCACTTTCCATGATAATTTTCCTAACCCCAGCTTCAAAAAAATAACTGATGATAAAATCGTCAAAACACTGATTTTGCAAGTCTATTTTGCTTGTTTTGGTTTTAAGATAATACAAATTTACTGACGTAAAACCTTGGTTGGGCACAATGCCCGTATGTCCAAATTCGGTGATTGCTGATTGGTCATTTACTCTAATTCCGTATCCAATTGCTTTTTCTCCAAAAACATGGTGTTGAGCTAGAATATCATACGTTATCATCTTCTTGTACTTTTCGGGTTTTAAGAATTTCCCATTGTGGAAACTTTCGTTCCAAATTTCCAAATCAGAAACGGTAAAACCAAACCTCCAGCTGGAATTCTATCTTTTGGTATGATGTATTTTGAAACTTCTTCATTTTGTTCTGAAATATGAAAACCACTAACCAAGGTACTTTGAATTGCTCCATTTGGATAACCAGAGTTCTTCATTCCGCAATTGCTAAACAATTCATTTACAGCTTTTTCGTAGGAATTATTGGTAACGGCTTCCACTATTTTTCCCAAAAGAATGTAGTTTAAATCGGTGTATTTAAATGTAGTACCCGGTTTTGTAGACAAAGGTTTTTCCAAACTCACAATTCCTGAAGTATGATTCAGCAACTGGTGAATATTAACCGAATCTGCCCATTTTTGAGGAAAATCTGGCAAATGTGTCCTTAAGTTTTTTTGCAAGTCTATCTTTCCTTTATCGACTTTTCGTAAAACCAAAAGAGCGTTGATTTGCTTAGTGTTCGACAATAATACAACCTTGCAGTTGAACTTAAGCTTTTCTTAATTGCTGGTTCTTGCTATTCCAATTACCTTCTTATAAAAAGTTTTCCCGTTTTGAGAAACCAACACTTCACCATTGAAAGCCCGCGAATGTTGTCTTGACAGAAATTTATCAAGTGATTGATTTAAAAAGGTTTGTCCAAAATTAATTTGAAAGTAAAGGCGATTAGAAAAACAATACCTCAATTTCATTCTTTACAGATTTAGCCAATAATTAAATTTGACAACCAATGACCTACTTTGGGATCCTAAATAGCCCAAATTATAAACACTTTCGGGTGAAGTCGCAAAATAGTTATCTGTATATACAATAAATAGGTCGCTGACAGGCTTAAATCTCCACTGAAGTCGAGAGTTAATATTTAAATTATTAGCCTGATTGTTATATTGAACAAATGTGGTAAAAAATAGACTCTTTGTGAATGTAATTTCGGCCCGAGGGCTTACTAACCAAAGCTGAGAACTGTTATAACCATTAGGAAGCGTAATTTTGTTATAATTCAAATCTACTGAAAGTAATGCGTAGGGAATAATTCGATAATTTGAGCTTCCTCCAAATGCTGTTATTTTTCCGTTGAAATAGTCCCCAATTCTTGCTTGAAAACTATAATAGAACAAATTATTGGTATTTGACTGATAAAATACCCTGGTACTTTTATAGTGATAGGAAGTTCCAGCTTTTAGCGTTTTACCTCCTGTATTAGTAGGGTCGAAATCTGAGAACAAATAGGTGTAATCGTTTCGATACGGAGAAAAGCGAATGTTGGCATTGTTTCTAAACCGAAGGGTAATAATCAAAGGAGTACCATCCCAATCAGTATTTAATCCATCTGATTGCCTTTTTACATAATCCCAATCTAAACCTAAACCCCAACTATTTAAATACTTATTGATTTTTTCATTGGTAGGATAAAAATTAATGAAACCCGATGATGCATTTCTAACAAAATCTTGTCGGGGTACATATCCAATTTCGGCAGTGTAGTTCTTGCCCACATACGAAGTATTAGATTCGATATTGAAACGAGGAGAGTCATGATTAATCAGTAGACCAGCTGTTTCTTGTTGCTCTAGTTTTTCTGGGGTTAAAGCTTTATGGAAAAAAAGTTTATTTTGCCAAAATCCGTTTCTGGAAGCATAATTTAAATCGAGTCCAATTATTCTATGAAAATCTGAAGCACTAGGTACATTGCCAACATAGATTTTCTCCTCTTTAAAATAATTTTGCTTATTTGCAAAAATAAACCCGATGTTCGAGCTGGTTAATACTTTTCTTTGAAGAGCAAAAACACTGTAGTTGGATTGAGGAACATTGACACTGTGATTTGTAGTTAATGCAATTTCTTTTTCACTGGTTTGCATTGTTAAAAATCCTATTCTCCAATTATTGTCTATCTTACCACTTAATCTGGCACCAGCTAATATTGGTACACCATCCGTTTTGGAGTACCTGGTGGTGTCGATTTTGCCATCACCATTACTATCCTCAATGTATGTATTTGAGGCCCTTGCGATTCCAATTCTTCTGGAGAAAAATGGGTTAATTTGAGTAGAACCAAAAGAACCAAAAAGGTCATTGTTTTCAATAAAAAATTGTCGCCTTTCTGGAAAAAGCAGCTCAAATCGACTCAAATTTGTAACCTGTCTGTCCACCTCAACTTGTGAAAAGTCTGGATTGACTGTAAGGTCCAAATTCAGCGAAGGCGATAATGAAACTTTTGCATCAAAACCTACATTTGCCTTGTTTTGTGTAGGTTTTTGGTTGATATAATCTGATGCAGTAGTAGCAATAAAATACGGAATGAGCGTAATGTTTCGAGCAGGTTCAGGGGGTGCATCATCCCAAATTAAGGTTCCTCCAAAAGCCAGGTCGTTTCCTCGCCCGCTTCTTGGCATTTTTGTCCAAGAAGAACGTTCATTAATCAACAAATTATTTCTAAAAAAATTAATATTCCATTCATTTACTCCATTTGTATTTAGGCTATATCGGAGTATTTTAAATGGAATAGCACACTCTACGACCCATTTATCGTCATAATTTTTTACTGCTGTTAACCATTTGTTATCCCAATCGTTTGTTATTTCGTTGCCATTAAAAAGCAAGGATTCCCTTTGTACTCCATAGGGATTTACCGAAAAATGAAATCCATTTTGTTTATCCTTAAATGTATCAATATTTAAACTTACCAAATCTGTACCACCTCCTTGAGGAAAATCTCTTTTAAGCGATGTTACCCTATATGTTCGGGGCTGATATACTATAAAACTGTAATAAAAATAAACATCATCAAACATCACTTTTGCTTGAGTTTGCATAATGGCTAACGATGTATCGTAAGGAAACTGTTGATTAAAAGGCGTAGTAGCCTCGGCTTTTTGCCACTCAGCTTCATCCAAAATGCCATCAATTTTGATAGATCTTGAAATTTTCTTTATATGTATTTTATGGTTTTGCTCATTTTGAGTCTGTGCATTTACTGCGTTTGTTGAGACCCATATTAAAATAATAATTAACCTTAAGTTCATTAAATGATTATATAAGTGGTTCATGAGGTTATTTTAAATTCATCCTGATGTTTCCATAGCTTTTGAAAAATTTCAGAATTGTTTAGTAGAAAGTCTAAGGTTCCTTCAGCTTTTATTTGGCCGCTTTCCATCACATATATGTAGTCAAAAAGCGGTAAAAGGTGCAGTCGATGTAAAGATGAAATAATAGCTTGCTGCCCAAATCGTCCAAAAAGGTTTTTATAAATTTTGATTTCAGTCATAGGGTCCACACTACTAGTGGGTTCGTCTAATAATATTATCTCAGAATCTTGTGCCGCAAAAACCCCACGAGCTAAGGCCAATCGTTGTTTTTGCCCCCCTGAAAGATTTACTCCTTTTTCTACGATATTACTTTCGAGGCCATTGGGTAGTTGCTCCATTACCTCCGAAAAATGCACTGCCTTAATGATTTCCTTCATCAATTTTTCACTGCATGGTAGTCCGAGAGAAATATTGTATGCGATGGTGTTCTCAAAGATTTCTGGTTCTTGTGGAAAAAACGTTACAAAATTTGAAATCAATTCTATTCCTTTCTGTTGCACATTTCCATCGATTATTAACGTCGAAGTTTCTGGGCTATAGAGGCCTCTTAATATGGATAATAAAGTGCTTTTACCGCTACCACTTTCGCCAATCAAAGCAATTTTCTTTCCTTGTTTTATTTCGAAATTCAGATTTTTTAGGCCCGCAAAATAATTAAGGTTAATACCATTATTAGCTCGTCCTTGGTGTATGTAATTCAAATTTTTTACTTCAATTTTTTTCCAATTTTCAGGGAGATGATGGTCTAGTTCAGGGGTATGATTTACTTCGTAGGCGTCTAAAATAGTTTGTGCAGTACGGACATTTGTAGCGTGTTTTACAACGTCGGTGTATAAATATGCAACTCCATGAAAAACACTTGTAAACCTTTCAACATAGCCCATCAACATTACTAAGCCACCCAACATGAATGGTTTGCCCACCTCCCAATTTTGCCAAACATAGCCCAACATCACAAAAACATATATAAAACCAACCAACATGTCGGTTACAAACCATTTCCATTCATTGATGACAACATTTCGTTTGAATGGCTTCAAAATCAGGTTGACTTTTTCCAGTAATCCTTTTTCCATTCGAGACTCAAGTCGTAATGTAATCACTGTCACTACATTCGAAAGGCTATCGAATAGTGTAGAGGAAACATTATGCTCTGCTTCATTTACCTCATCAAGAGATTTCATATAGGGTTTATCGAATTTCAAAATAATAAGTACAATAACTGCACCAAAAATGATTGAAATTCCTCCAAATAATAGTGAAAAATAGACCATAGCACTAAAAGAAAAGACAAATTTGAATATAGTGTGCAGATACTCGAAACCCTGTTGGAAAAAGTCCCTTAAAGCTTCATGTGCTTTCCTAACTCTATTTATAGTTGATCCTGAATGGTTGTTTTGATGCCACTTTAGTGGTAATTTTAAAGTTTTGTGGTACATTTCCTGCAGAAAATTTCGACTCATCGTGAATGCTAATTCTCTTTCCGTCAGTCTTGCAGGACCATGAAAAATCCAATCAGCAAGGCGAATACCTAAAAATCCAGCAGCATAAATCCACACATGCCGCATTACATCTGTCCCGTTTTTTTGAACGTCGTTGACCAAAATGCCATAGATAACGGGATACAAAGCCTGCACTAGATTGCTCATCATAAACCTAAAATACACCCAAGCGAAACGAATCTTTTCGCCTTTGGAGTATTTCCAAGCCATACGGAGCATGTATATGTACGGGTTGTTTTTCAAAGAAGCATTTATTGTATAAAAATTAAGTACCGGCATTTCCAAAATCCAAAGTATCCGCATCAATCTTCTCCACCTTCCTTCCCATTTTTTTCTGGATAATATAAAAATGGTGTTCCTCTTCGTCAGTCACCAAAGAAATGGCTTCTCCGCTGGCATTTGCCCGACCAGTTCGGCCGATTCTATGCACATAATCTTTGGGTGAACGAGGCAATTCGTAGTTAATCACCGTCGGAAGTTGTACAATATCAATCCCTCTCGAAGCAATATCTGTGGCTACCAAAACATTGACTTTACCCTTTTTAAAGCCACTTAAAGCCTCACCCCTGGCACTTTGAGATTTGTCGCTGTGTATGGCCGATGCATTTATGCCATTTTTCTTGAGTTTGGCAACAACATTATCCGCTGTACGTGTACTGGATACAAAAACCAGCACTTGCTGCATATTTTGAGAAACAATCAAATGTCGCAAAAGCGGCCCTTTTTTCTCCGACTTTACAATGTAGGCCGTTTGTTTTATCAAATCCAGATTCAATACTTCGGGCTCAATATCAATGATTTCTGGCTCATGCAAAACTGAGGATTTTATCTTATCCAGCTTAGGGTCGAGTGTTGCCGAAAACAACAAATTTTGCCTTTTAGCAGGAATTAACCGCAGAATATCGGCCATTTCGTCCTGAAAACCCATGTCAAGCATTTTGTCGGCTTCGTCTAATACCAAAATTTCTATTTTACCCAAATGAATAGAATTGGTTGAAACCATATCTAACAGCCTTCCTGGCGTAGCCACCAAAATCTCCGTGTTTTTGAGTTTAACCATTTGCTGATTCAAAGGCACACCGCCATAGACCGCCAAATTCTTGGGTGCGATGGGCAAACCTACTGTAAACGAACTAAATACCTCGCTTATCTGCATGGCCAGCTCACGTGTTGGTGCCAACACAAGCACTTTGAGGTGAAGATTGCGTGAAGGTTTCTTCTGCTGAAAAAGCTCCAAAATGGGCAATACAAAACTGGCAGTTTTACCAGATCCTGTTTGAGCCTTAGCTTGTAAATCTTTACCTTTTAATATTGCCGGAATGGCCTGCTGCTGAATAGGATAAGGCTCAGTGTACTCCATCTTTTCGATGGCATGCAGCAGTGGTTTCGATAATCCGAGCGATTGAAAAGACATGTTTTGTTTTTTTTTACAAAGGTAGGGCAAATTTTCAGGTGGAACGATTTTTCAAATCGCTCAATTAAAATATTTCAAAATAGATAAAAATCAAAGAACTATTTTCCAAACCGCCGAAAACTATAGAAGCAATAATTCAATTTTCCACGATTTGAAAAATCACGTTACATACGCCAAGATTTAGTTTTACCTATATATTCTAAAAGTATCTTTTAGTTTTTACATATATATTCTAAATTTGTAGTATATTTGCAATGTATAAAAATGAAAATATGATGGATATACAGCGTGATAAATTACAAGATTTGATAAATTGGAAAAGCAAAACCAACAGAAAGCCATTGATTTTAAATGGGGCTCGCCAAGTTGGAAAGTCTTGGCTGGTTACAAAGCTAGGCGAAATAGCTTTTTCAGGAAATATCGTAACCATAAATTTAGAAAAAAGAAGAGAAGTACATCAAGTATTCAGAAAAAATCTTGTTCCAGAACGCATTGTTTTAGAACTGGGGCTTATTTTAGACGCCAACATAAAATCAGGAAAAACGCTGCTATTTTTCGATGAAATACAAGAATGTCCAGATGCTTTGATGAGCCTCAGATATTTTTACGAAGAAATGCCAGACTTGCACCTAATTGCCGCAGGTTCGCTCCTGGATTTTTCATTTTCAGATTATCCTTATCCAGTCGGCAGGGTTGAAACCTTGGACATTTCCCCCATTTCATTTTTCGAATTTTTAAAAGCAAAAAATCTAAACAACAGTGCTTACAGCTTATTAGCTGATAGAAAATTTGATATCCCTGACTCTCTAATAGATAAACTCGAAGGCGAATATTTAGAGTATATAGTAGTAGGAGGCATGCCAGCAAGTGTCAAATATTACTTAGAAACCAAAGACTTTGAAGGCGTAAAGAAGATACAAGACGATTTGCTTTATACTTACGAGCAGGATTTTAAAAAATACAAACCGCAAATAGATGAGGATTGCTTGAAGGATGTATTGAAAAACAGTATTCAATTTATTGGAACTCAAATAATTTACACCAAGTTGTCAGATAGATTCACCGGACCAACCATCAAAAAAGCTCAAGAATTATTGAAAACGGCGAGACTGATTCATAGCGTAGAAAATGTATCAGTAAGTAGATTACCTCTTACTGTTTCGGGAAAACGTTTCAAAACGTTCTATCTCGACATAGGATTGATGGTAAGAAAAAATGGGTTAGAGGCAAAAAATATTTACCTT
>CAMCYZ010000027.1 GCA_945885545.1 Spirosoma fluviale | reverse complement strand
AGAACCAAAAGGAACAATTAACGCTCACATAGGTCGTGGATTTAAAGACAGAAGGATTTCGGATGTATTTCCTGAGGGTGATTATGGAAAGGAGGCGATTACCCATTACGAAGTCATTAAAAATATGCGTTATGTGTCTTTGATAAAGTGTAAACTCGAAACCGGTAGAACACATCAGATAAGGGCACACATGAAATATATAGGTCATACACTCTTTAATGATGCGACTTACGGTGGCGATAAAGTATTGAGAGGTGATTTGTTTTCAAAATATAAACAATTTGTCGAAAATTGTTTTGAAATCATCCCAAGACAAGCATTACACGCAAAATCTCTAGGCTTTGTTCATCCTACCACCAAAGAATGGATGCAGTTTGACTCTGAACTTCCAGAGGATTTTACAAAAGTTTTAGAAAAGTGGGAACATTACTTACAATTTAAATGATAAATATTAGAAAAGCTGAAGCCGCAGATGTGCCAGCCATGATGGCTTTGGTAAGAGAACTTGCTCTCTACGAAAAAGCACCTGATGAAGTTAGTAACACAGAGGAAAGAATGCTTGAGGAAGGTTTTGGCCCTAAAAAAGCATTTGAATGCATACTTGTAGAGCTCAACAACGAAATTGTAGGCATGTCCTTGTACTATTTTCGCTATTCTACATGGAAAGGCAGAAGACTGTACTTGGAAGATTTGATTGTGACAGAATCTCAAAGAGGAAGTGGACTTGGAAAAGTTTTATTCGACAAAACCATAGAAATAGCCAAGGAAGAAAAATGTTCGGGAATGATGTGGCAAGTATTGGACTGGAACACCCCAGCCATCAATTTCTACGACAAATACAGCACCAGATATGACGAAGGTTGGCTCAATTGCCACCTTGATTTTTAACCCAAAGAGACATCCAAAAACATCATGATAGCGAAGCCGATCATTACTCCAACGCTAGAATAATCGGTTTCGTTGCCATTATGAGATTCGGGTATCAACTCCTCTACCACTACAAAAATCATAGCTCCGGCTGCAAAAGCCAATGCGTAAGGCAAAATAGGTGTGGCATATAAAACCAACAATGCTCCCAAAACCCCTGCCACAGGTTCTACCATACCACTCAACTGACCATATTTAAATGCCTTCCATCTTGAAAAACCTTCTCTACGCAAAGGCACAGAAACGGCTGCCCCCTCAGGAAAGTTCTGAATGCCAATACCGATAGTGAGGGCTATGGCACTTGTTAGAACACCAATAGAAGGATCTTGTGCCAAAACACCAAATGCAACTCCAATCGCCAAACCCTCTGGAATGTTATGTAAAGTAATGGCTAAAACAAGTAAAACACTTCTATGCCACGATGTTTTGATACCTTCTGCATTCTCTGTTTTTTCTTCTAGGTGCAAATGAGGTAATATCTTATCTAAAACAAAAAGAAATGCTCCACCAGCAAGAAAACCAACCACCGCAGGAATCCATCCTATGCCGCCCCTTTCTTCTGTCATTTCGATACTTGGTGCCAACAAAGACCAAAAACTAGCCGCAATCATCACCCCAGCAGCAAAGCCAAGCATAAGGTTAAAGAATTTTCGGTTTATGTTTTTAAAGAAAAAAACCAGAGACGCACCAAGAGCCGTAACTCCCCATGTAAAAAGTGTCCCAAAAAGTGCCAACAAAACAGGATTTATTTTTAATATTTCTTCGTAATTCATTGTTAGACTAATCTAATTTATTTGTTATACATACAAAAATATACTTTTTATTTTAAATTGTCCTATAAAAAATAGAATTTTACTGCGAATTAATGTGTAAGAATTTAAAGACCAACGGAAATCTATGATTAATGCAAAATATATAATTGTCGCAGGATTGATTATCGTAATAATTGGTGTGATAATTTACTTCTTTGGAGATAAAATTAGCTGGATTGGACGACTTCCGGGTGATATTAGAATAGAGCGGGATAACCTTAAAATTTTCTTTCCCATAACCACAATGCTTATAGTCAGTATTTTACTGAATTTAGCCATTTGGCTTTTTAAAAAGTTTTCGAATTGAGCCCAGGAGTTTCGTACGTGAGTTTTTTGAGATAGAAAAATTGCTTACTACCTAGTGTACTGGCCGATTTGGCAGTCTTGTAGCCGAAAGCCAAAAAAGTTTGTTTGTACCAGGAAGACAAATCAACAGTTACATCTGACACAAATTCTTTGTTTTTACTTCCGATGTTGAGAGGAACAAAATCGATAGGATACTTATCTTTGGAAATCAACTTCATGAAAATGGTTTGTTCTTTCGGAAATGCGACCAAAATACCTTCTTTGCTGTTGCTAACCTGAACTTTGTTGTTCAAGACCTCACTTTCAAGATTTTTTAAATCCACACTATAATCCCATGATTTTTTTCCGTCAAAATCAAAAGTACAAAACAAGCTTTGGGTAAATTTATAATTATTAAAATCCCGTGTAGTTCGGTAGTTTTCGCCCAAGTGCAGCAGCGAATTTCTTGAATAATTCATCGCATTTTTATATTCAGGGTAGTAGACTTCACCTACCAAAAGAACCTGATTGTCAAACACATAAGGCTGCTGCAAATTAAGTCTGTGACGAATCTTTGGATCACGACCTTTTAGTTTTTTGGACTGTAAACGACCTTTAACTTTCTCTTGCCTTTTAGGTGATAGATAAGTATAGAAATTCTGCAGTTCTGAAAACTTAAAGAATTGAATATCCTCGGTTCTGTTTAGTGGCGTTACATAAAACCCCGAAGAAAATTCAGAACAATTATCAGCGAAGTTGCCAGCGAGAAAATAGGTATTCTTAGCAATTTTTAAGATTTTGGAGTTCAAGATTACATGTTTTTTATCTCCCAAGTCTTTCATAAACAACATCTTACCGTCAATATCAAAGACCGAAAGCTTGAACTGACATTTTTTCTCGTCTTTCAACATTAGGTAAATTTGCTTCTCACTTTCATTGACTTCCAGAGACAATACCTTCAGAAAATTGGAGTGTATCTGTGGTAAAACCTTAGAGGTTTGGTCAAACAATCGATGTAACTCGGCCACTGGTCTGTCGTTATAAACCCCTAAAATTACGACCTTTGTTTCTATTGCCGCAAAAAACTCAACATTCATGTCGGTAAGCATCGTAGATTCCGTGGTGATGGCATCTCCGCGATCCAAGTCTATCTTTACGATTTTTATTTTCTTGCTATCGTTTTCTTGCAAAAGGCAAAAAAGATAATCTTCACCCTTAAAATACTTAACTAAATAAAAAGTTGGTCCTGGATCTATAGTATTGGCCCATTGGCTTCTTAAATCTTTGTCATACTTTATAAAATCCAGCCGTCCTTTTTTACCAAAAATAGAAGTCTGAAAATGAATCAATAAAACTCCGTTGATGTCTAATGAAACTACACTAAAATCATCTATCAGATTCTCATCCAAAGGAATTTCAACATCAACCGACTCAACCAATTGGCTGAATGAATGATGCGAAAAGGCAATAAAAACCAAAAACAAAACAAAAAATAATTTCATCGATTTCCTAGTTCTATCACTTCCAGATTCGTGATTTTTGACTGTTCAATTTTCATCCTCATCAATGTTCTCATCTGATGAAAACCGTGCCTCCCAGCGGCTCCTGGGTTTAAATATACCAAACCATTATAAGCCGGATCTTTAATCACCCTCAAAATATGAGAATGCCCACAAATAAACAAATTTGGGTGATGAAATTTTAAGATTTTTTTTATTCTAGCCGAATATTTACCTGGCAAACTACCGATATGTGTCATGAAAACTGTAAGTCCTTCTATCTCAAAAATCAAGTCTTCGGGGAGTTCATGTCTAAGTTCTTGCGTTTCAATATTACCAAAAACAGCTTTTACTGGCTTAAAAGAAGCCAACTGATCTAAGACCTTTCTATCACCGATATCACCGATGTGCCAGATTTCATCACAATCTTTAAAATGCTCAAATACTGCAGGGTCTAGATAAGAATGGGTGTCGGAAATGAGACCAATGAGAGCCATTTCAGTATTTGACTTTAATGCCGTGGTAGGTTTCTTGTTCTTGATAATCTTTACGCAACGGATGTCCTTCCCAATCGGCAGGTAGAAGAATTCGACGTAAATCGGGATGATTGTTGAATTTCACACCAAAGAAATCATAAATTTCTCTTTCGTGCCAATCTGCAGTTCTCCAAACACTTGAAACAGAGTCTATTTTGTCCTTATCGCCTAACATTCTGTCTATTTGAACTTTAAGTATGACAGACTTTTCGAAAGGTATGGATGTCAAATGATAAACTAAATCTATGTTACCAGCTTCCGTACCATTATCCACAGCGGTGATACAATTTAAAAAATCAAAGTAAAAGAGCGGATTGGAATGCAAAAATTTACAAACAGGCAATAAACTTTGAGCCGATAAGAGTATGAAAGGTTGTGGGACATTCTCAATAAACTGCGTGTCTATTTTTAATTCCGTATTGATACTGAAAGACACTTTACCGCTTATTGAAAAATCCATTTTGTTAATTTTTTTGGGCCAAAAGAAACATAACCGCCATTCTTACTGCAACACCATTTTCCACTTGATCCAAGATAATTGAATGACTTGAATCGGCGGCGTCAGAACTTAATTCTACTCCTCTATTGATTGGCCCAGGGTGCATAAGTACTATTTCTTTATTTAACTCATCTAAGATATTTTTGTTTATCCCAAAATACAAAGAGTATTCTCTTAGCGACGGAAAATATTTCAGTTGCTGCCTTTCTAGCTGAATTCTGAGTACGTTGGCCACATCGCACCAAGCTAAAGCGTCTTTTACGTTTTCAAATACTTGAACTCCCAAAGAAGGCAAATATTTAGGAATCAAGGTTTTAGGACCACAAACTCTAACGTCAGCTCCAAGTTTTTGTAGGCAAAAAATATTGGACAGTGCCACCCTGGAGTGGAGAATATCCCCAATAATAGCTATCTTTTTCCCTTTTAAGTCTCCTATTTTTTCCTGCATCGAAAACGCATCAAGAAGTGCTTGTGTAGGGTGTTCATGGGTTCCGTCACCAGCATTTACAATATTGGCTTTGATTTTGTTTGACAGAAAATGCGGAGCTCCAGGGCTGCTGTGCCTCATCACTACCATATCAACCTTCATGGCCAAAATATTATTTACTGTATCGAGCAATGTTTCTCCCTTTTTAACAGAACTCCCTGCAGATGTGAAATTTATCGTATCGGCTGAAAGACGCTTTTCGGCTAATTCAAAGGAAAGCCTGGTACGTGTTGAGTTTTCGAAAAAGAGATTGGCTATGGTGATATCTCGTAGAGAAGGAACCTTTTTTATAGGTCTATTAATGACTTCTTTAAATTCTTTGGCGGTTTCAAGTATTAAATTAATATCGTTTTCTGTGATATTTTTTATTCCTAATAAATGTCGCGTACTTAAAGAATCCATCTATGATTAATAATTTTACAAAAGTAACAATTATTAAATATTTTGGAAGAAAAAACGCTCATTAAAATCAATAATTCTTCAAATCGAGCATTTTGTCAAACACCAATGATTTAGCCCCAAAAATTTTGGCTTGATCTCCCATGGGTGATATTAGAACCTTTAGGTTCTTCTTAAAATCCGTCAAACAATATTTATTAATAGCTTGGTTAAGTGTTGAAACAATTAACTCACCAGCCTTGGTCATTATACCGTCTATGATAATTACTTCTGGGTTAAACATGTGAATGGCAATAGACAGCCCTTTGCCTAACTCGCGGCCAATATCAAATATCAAGTCGATACAAAACTCATCACCTCTCAAAGCGGCATCTATGACATCCTCCAATGATATTTCTCCTTTTTTTAAAGACAAGGTTGAGGTTTTCCCCTCGGCCAATCCTTGTTTGGCTCTATTTATTAAAGCCAAAGCTGAGGCAACGGTCTCTAAGCAACCCTTCTTTCCACAATGACAAAGAACACCGTCTGGTTTGATTTGAATATGACCCAATTCTCCAGCAAATCCATCAGCCCCTTTGATTATCTGACCATTACACATAATACCTAAACCAATACCCCAATCGAGATTAATAAGCAAAACATTTTCCTTGTTTTGGGCCAAACCGAAATGATGCTCCCCCAGCATAGAAGCCTGAGAATCATGGGTTATAAAGGTTGGGATTTGTAAATATTGCTCTAAAGCAGCAGCTAGAGGAAGATCATTTTGATTGTGATGTGGATAAGTATAATTGAAGCCCTTTTCAATGCTCAACAAACCTGGCGAAGAAATACCAACCGCCCAAACTGAGTAATCCGCTATAAATTTTTGGGTTTCAGTTTTAATTATCTCAACAATACCCTTAGCATTTATATCTAACGCAACGGTGCTTTTCTTTAAAATTTCGTTTCTGAGATTCAATAAGTAAAACTTGGTTTCATAAATATTCAAATCTACAATTACGCACAGGTGTTTGTCGGGGTTCAAATCAAACAAACTTGGTCTTCGGCCAGACTTTGTCTTAGACGAACCAACTTCTAGAATCCAATTATCTGCTATTAACTCATTGATATAAACCGTAATAGACGGAACACTTGTGTGTAGTTTTTTTGCCAGCTGAGCAATTGTGATGGCCCCAGAATTATAGATTTCACGAAGAATCTCAACGATATATTGGTTCTTTTTGATTTCAACTACAGAAGAAAAAGAATCTGTTACAGGTTCCATTTTAGAAAAATAAGGCTATGTTTAGTCTCAAACTAACAAATTAAAAATCTTCAATAACTTTCAAGTAGTGCATTCCTTTAGTGGCAAGTATTCTTGAGGTTTGTTTTTCAATTCTAGGGTTTTGACCACCATAGAATCTGAAAAAATCAATTCCTGCAGACGGTTTTCCGAAATTTAGATACTGAAAAAAACTCACCGCAAAATTTTTGCCTGTTTTATCAAATCCTACCCCTCCTGGCAAAACTCCCTCCAAAGCAAAATTCCCTTTGTTCGACAAATTGCCTACAGATGATAAACTAAGAACAGACAGTGACGATTTTCCTGAATTTCTATCGTTGACAGGATAATCAAAAGATTTCTTTGCATTGACCACCAACAAAGAGTTACCATCTGGATGCAATGCCATAGATGTAGGATTTTCTTCCACAAATGCTTTAGAGATGAGCGAATGACTTCCAGACTCCTCTAAGTTAAATTTTATAGCAAAAACCTGCCCGTTGTTGGTCTCTAATCCCAAAGCATTATTAATGTCCAAAACCAAAAAAAACTTACCATCCTTGGTAAATGTTCCAGACTTGGGCATGCCGTCAAGCTTAATGGTTGAGCCCGCAAGTTCTAATCTTATAATTTTCTGAGTTAGCCCGTCTTTTATAATCTTAATCAAGCCAATTTCTTTAGTATCCTGCTTTATATAAGCCAAATAATCCTCTTTGGGGTGCCAAATAACATCAGAGATAGGTCCATTCGCAAGTTGAGAAGGCTTGGCTATAACACGAATAGGTTTCCCAAATTCATTCAATTCAAAAATCTGCAATTCTTGATTGTACCCCTCCGAAGCCACCGCCAAATACTCATTGCTTTTGTTCAGTGCTATTGCTTTGGGATTTAAGGCCACTGGAAATCTATAGTCGGGCTTCAGGTTTCGGAGATTGGAGATATCTACCACACTTACAAAACCTCCATCAGGTAAACCGGCAAATGAAGCTGTCTTTTCATCTTTTTTCAGTGCACCTTTTGTTTCTAATACATAACAGAGTCTATTGTCTGACTTAAGTGCAATGGCCTTAAAACTGTCTATGAATGAGTTTGAAACAACTTGTTCGGAGTTATTGTAATAGTCTTCGTATTGCAACGGAAACATAAATGCACCCATTTTATCCATACCGAATTTATCAATTTTTTTAGTAGCATAGCTAAATGAACCAAAGTCTGAGTCCTGAAGGTAAATAAGACCCTTGGCTTCAAAAGTTAGGTTTTGAGCCGAAACAGAGTAACACGAAACCAATAAAAATATAAAATTCTTCAAAATATGTAATATTAAAACTAGGCAATATTAACAGGCATCATACACTTTTACTTTGTCCCAAAGCATGGAACATTTAGCAATAAAGGCATGATGGTCAGGATGTTCTTGATAAATATCTTGGTTAGCAGCGTTATCAAAAACGAACGTTATACTAAAATCATAGGAATTATCAATAACCTCACGATTGGTTGGAGCAGCCTGACCTATGTAAGCATCACCTATCTCGGCAATTTTCGCCAATTCAATTAAACCTTCGTGAAGTTGCTTTCTGTGCGTCTCGTTTTCTTTTTCTTTCAACCAAAAAAATACGGTATGAACGAATCCCGTCTTTAAATTTCCCATCTTTTAATTTTTATATTTGTTAAATAAATCTAAAGTACCAAGTAAAAATATCTGAATAGAAGAACCGTGGGTACCACCTCCTATTCGCTCTAAAGTAACTTGGCTTGAGCCCTTGGCAGTCATGCCTTTCTGTGCCGACTCTGAATTAAAAAACGGCACAAAAGTGTCAGCGTCGCCATGATATAGCCTAGTCGGAATCTTTGAATTCCATTCGGTTATATCGTTGTCTTTTATAGCTTCAAGCCATTTTGTTTCGGTTTTGTTTTTAAGCCCACTCACAAAATTAGGATTTAAAATTTCGTCAAAACTTCTGGCAATGTTTACATTTTGTCTATTGATTTTAATGTCCGATGCGAAAGGTTCAACGAAATAGTCCGTCATCGGTCTGTTGAAGCCATATAGCCTATCATAAGTCAACAAAACCCAAATATAAGAACGATTATTGGTAGATTCCCCACTTGTTTTCGAATTTATAAATGACTCCAAAGTTTTGGTTTTGTCGTAAGCACCTGCTCCACAACTAGATGCTTTTAGATCAAATTGTGAACTATATTTCTCTTCAATCAATTTTTGAGTGGCCAAAGTTGCATAACCGCCTTGAGAATAACCTGCCAAAAGTAAATTCTTATTCCAGTTGATGTTTTTCTTTTTAACAAATTCTTTTACTGCCAAAAGAAAATCGACATTAGCTTGTGCCAATCCGGTTTTGTGCTCGTAAGGGTGCGGATAATTTCTGGAATCGCCATAACCAAGATAATCTGGCATGGCAATAATCAAACCTGTGGAAGCAAAAAACTGACCCAAAGCTGATTCAGACTGTTGATTAAAATAAGATGGGGCTTGATTTTCATCATAGATTGTACCGTGCTGAACGCTCCCAATAGCCAAGGCTTCTGTAAGGTCTGTAGGGACTATGACTGCCCCGGATGCCGTAATTTGATTACCTTCGGGCGTTTTGGTTAAATATGATATTTTGTGCAAACTGATACCTGATCTTACTAAAAAGGAAACCTGAGCACTTTGAGCCCCGAAAGTTGAAGAAAGTGTAGTTAAAAACTCCGCTTTAGTAAACTTTTTTACTTCGGATGAAGACACCAAGTAAGTATCATTCTCCAAAACATCTTCTTCTTCGCAGGAAACAAAGAAAATCAAAACAAAAAATAACCATTTCAAATTAAGAACACTCTTTCCGCTCATGAACTTCTAATAATTTTAATTTCCTTTAAAACGGACTGCCCAAACTTTGATTGCATTTTACTTTCTAATTTTATCCAAAAGACGATTTAATTCCTCAAATTCTGCTTCGCTCAGTGTATTCATATCTTTTTCAATTCCATTGATAGATTTGGTCACATCTGCTAGAAAAGAAATACCTTTTGGGGTAATCGTAACGTCACAGGCCCTTCTATTTCCAGCTTTTTGTTCTCTTCTGACGTAGCCTTTTGCAAAAAGTTTATCCACCAAACGCGAAGCGTTGGACATTTTATCGAGCATTCTGTCAATAATCTCATTTATAGTTATAGGCTGATCTATTTGACCATTAAGTATCCTTAAAACATTGTACTGCTGAATACTGATTTCAAATGGCTTAAGATATTTATTATGCTTAAAATGAATCCAGTTGTTGGTAAACATGATATTCACCAAAGTTTTTTCAGAAATGCTTTTAAAAGGACGGGTTTGTTTTATTTCCTGTTCTAAACTCATACTTTTGTAAATTAAGTGTATTGCCGAAATATGTATTTACATATATTCCAAATGTAAAATATTTTTCTGAGCCCCGAAAATTTTATAGATGAAACTGACTAAAAAGCTAATACTTGCCTCAAATTCGCCGAGGAGAAAAGAAATACTTCGAGCTTCGGGGTTTGATTTTGAAGTAATAGTGAGACCAACCTCGGAAGCATTTGACCCAAAAATGTCTTGTGAAAAAGTACCTGAAATTCTTGCACAAAAGAAAGCAGAATGCTTTGAAGATTTTGACAAAAACTACCTAATTTTAACGGCTGACACCGTAGTAGTAATCGAAAATAAAATAATCAATAAACCAGAAAATGAGGTACAGGCGTTTGAGATGCTCGCAAGTTTGAGCGGCAAAACGCACCAAGTAGTCACTGGAGTTTGTATTAAAAACGGCACAGACTATAACAGTTTTATAGACATAACCAATGTCCATTTTGAGGAACTTACCGAGTCTGAAATATGGTTCTACATAAAAAACTATCATCCGATGGACAAAGCTGGAGCTTACGGCGTACAGGATTTTATCGGAATGATTGGCATTCCTAAAATAGAAGGTTCATTTTACACTGTCATGGGCTTGCCTATTCACCTTATTTACAAGGCATTAAAGCCATATATTATTTTTGAATGAAAGACGACATTACCATATTTCTGAACGAACAAGACGACAAAGTGTATGTTCGGGTTCCTGATGATAAAGAAACTCACTTTGAGCTTCAAAATCTCGCAGGAAAGATTTTACAAGAAGCTACGCATGATAAAAGCCTCCACGATTTTGACCTTACTGGTCTAGAAGATGGAATTTATTTTGTGCTGGTAAATCAAGGAAGTTTGATTAGATCAAAAAAAATAGTGAAAGGCTACCACCCTTAAACCTGAAAAATAGTTAAAAATTATCTCAAAAAAATAAAACATATACCATTTCATGCATTTGACCTTGCGGTAAATTTTAAGAACTATGAAACATTTATGACTTAGTTTTAGACACAGGGTAATGGTTATTTCTTGGAGTCTTTGTGCTGTAAATTTTAAAAAATATGAAAACAATAATAATAGATATGGACGATGTGCTTGCTGATGCAAGTGCAAGAATTTTAGAAATCTTCAATGAATTAAACGACACCAATGTCACTAAGGATTTCTTCGACAATAAAGACTTTTATGAATTCATAAATTCCAACCGTTATAAACCGTACAGACCACAACTTTTTGAACCAGGATTCTTCAGAAACCTTGCATTAATGCCTGACGCTCAAGAGGTAGTAAAAGAATTGTCAGTAAAGCACAAGGTTTATATCGTCTCAGCTGCCACAGAATTTCCGAATTCCTTAAAAGAAAAACATGACTGGATGGCAGAACATTTTCCATTTATTTCATGGAAAAACTTTATGCTCTGCGGAGATAAATCTATCGTAAAAGGTGATGTAATGATAGACGATCATGAAAAGAATCTCAAGACTTTTGATGGCGAGACACTACTTTTCGACGCCATGCACAATAAACTTTTGGCTGGTTATCAGCGTGTTTACAACTGGCAAGAAATACACAAATACTTTTTTAACTAAGTCATATTATGTTCCTCAGAATAGTATTTTTTATTGTTTTGGTTGTTGAAATATACTTTAGCACAACGCATCAAAACACCTTGGTAAAATTCACCAAACCGCTACTCATGCCACTGTTGATGCTGCTCGCATTTCAACTAAACATTAAAGAAAGAAACCTTTACATCGCACTGTTTTTCAGCCTTTTAGGAGATGTTTTTTTGATGTTTAGTGGAGAACTGAATTTTATACTAGGACTAGGCTCTTTCCTACTCGCACACGTGTTCTACATATTGCTTTTCAAGAATCAATTCAACTTTAGTCTATTCAGTGCATTGCCCTTCGCTGCTGCAACATTTGGTTATTTTTTGTTCATAAAAAGCGGAATTGACCAAAATCTACTAATTCCTGTTGGTATTTACTGTATCGTTATCACACTAATGGGAATATTTGCAGCTGCAAGAAACACCAATATAATGTCATACAATTTGGTATTAATTGGGTCGATACTTTTTATCGTATCCGATTCACTAATAGCCTTTAACAAATTCTATTCACCATTGACAGCAAGCTCTTTTTGGGTTATGAGTACATACGGATTAGCCCAGTTTCTGATTGTATCAGGCTGGTCTAAAAAGTAGCACTATACAATATTGGCTTTAATTAACTTGATGGCTATGGCTAAAAGAATTAGTCCAAAAACTTTTTGTAAAACTTCTACTGTCCCTGGTTCCATTTTTTTCTCCAACCAAGCCGAAGATTTTAGAACAACGAATATCAAAACGAGATTTATTAGAATACCGACAACTATATTAACATCCTGATAAGCAGCCTTTAGCGAAATAAGAGAAGTCATAGTGCCAGCTCCAGCAATAATAGGAAAAGCCAGCGGAACTATACTACTACCCTTTCCCTGATTAGTGGTATTGTGTTTAAAAATCTCTCTACCAAGTATCATTTCAAAACCTATTATCAATAAAATTAACGCTCCGGCCATGGCAAACGATTTGACATCCACTCCAAATAGTTGGAGAATTTTTGAACCTAAAAACAAGTACCCAAACATCAAACTTCCAGAGATTATGGTAATTCGTTCGGCATGAATGTGCCCGAGTTTCTTCCTCAGATTCAAGATGATAGGTATAGACCCAAGAATATCAATGATAGAAAAGAGTATGAGCGTAACAGAAAGAATTTCCTTAAAATTGAATTTCATGATTTATTTTTTTTGAAATTGAACATAATTCCCTAGAAGCCTAAAAAGCTCCTCGAAATCTTCATCAGGAATAGCTGGAAAATTAGCAATTCGGAGCGTATTGTTTTTCCATTCGCCGTATCCTTTACCAATTATAACACTATTGTTTTTGAAAAACGCCACCGCTTTGGACATATCTCTAGGAATAATTGCCACTACTGTTTTTGAGCGTGTTTCGTGATTTTCAACAAGCAAATCAAAATACGGATTATTTTCGAAAAACGCATAAATCCTCTCTGACCTCTGATAAAGTTTTTCTGAAACGTGTTGGATATTCGGCAAGGTCTCCAAGAGTCTTTTGAATAAATAAATGCCCAATATATTGGGCGTATAATGGGTTTGGAATTTTTGAAAGTTTTCCTCCATAAAAACAAGACTGTTGTAATGATTTCGCTCGTTTATTTCAAGACCCCGCTCCAAAGCGTTCGGCGAAACTATCATTATTCCTAATCCTGAGGGCATACCAAAACATTTCTGACTAGAAGAAAACCAAACATCCGCATCGCTAATTTGATAATTCTCTCCACCCAAGGAGGAAGTAGCATCCACCATCAAAAGTGCATTGGGAGATTTTACTTTGAGTTTCTTTATCGACTCAAAAGAAGTATGTGTACCATTGGAGGTTTCGCTTGAAACCCAACAAACTACATCATTTTCGGCATCAATTTCTACTTCGTCAATGTTTTGATTTATGAAAAAACGTGTACCTCTAATAATTGGCAGTTCATAATTAGTCGTTGAATTTATTTGGGGATTAGTAACGGTGTATTTAAACCATTTTTTTCCAAATGCCCCATTATACAAAAACTGTACCTTACCCCTGATTAATGACTGTGCACATATTTCCCAGCACTCTGTAGCTGAGGATGTGAAGTAAACTTTGTAGTTCAGAGGTATATTTAGATGGCCCTTTAATAAACTAATGGTTTTTTGTAACAAATCCATAAAGGGTTGACTTCTATGATTTTGCTCTAATATACCTGATTCAAAAGCTTCTTGGGCGAAGTCCTTGAGCTGAATGTAATTCTTTGAAGGGCCAGGATAGAAATTAAGCATTGAAATTAATATTGACTTAGTGGAATCCGAATCCTTGGTTTCTCTGCAATGGACTCAGGCTTAAACATTTGAAACCAACTTATGGTCTCATCCAAAGCCAGCAAATTGATAGAATATACGACAAACTGACCTTTTTTCTTAGAACTGACCAAATCCGCCTGTCTCAACAAATCCAAATGATGTGAAATACTAGGTTTTGACATATTAAATCTATCTGAAATTTCGCCAGCTGTGGCATCACCCAAGCGAAGTATTTCTAATATTTCCCTTCTCGAAGAATCATTTAAAGCTTTGAAAACACTCTTCATCATAGTCTAAATGTTTAATTATACAAATAACTAATTAAATATTTAGAAAACATACAGGATTTTGAATTTTTGACGGAATTCCAAATGGATATTTCGGTTAGGGCATAATAATTGGTATATTTGTCGAATATAATTTAAGTGGCATTGAGCCCTATTTTCTGATAAAAATCTTTGATATGAAAGTCCTCAAATTTGGTGGCACCTCTGTAGGCACCTTAGATAGCATAAGTCAAGTAATCCGTATAATCTCTGACAATAAACAACCCGTAGCAGTAGTTTACTCCGCAATGGGTGGAGTAACAAACAAATTAATAGAAATTGGCACCCTAGCCTCTAAAGGAGATGCAAGATATTTAGATATTCTTCAAAGTATTGAAGAAAGACACTTTGCAGTGATAAGAGCATTGGTCGATGTCAAAGCCCAAAGCTCAATTATCGCTAAAATAAAAGGTAATTTCAACGAAATTGAAGACCTCTTGAAAGGAATTACTTACATTAGAGAATTGAGCATAAGAACTATGGATCTTTTGCTTAGTTTCGGAGAACGACTTTCTTCTCAAATCATCACATTTCTTTTGAACGAACAAGGCATAAAAGCCAAGTATATTGATGCCAGAGAAATCATAAAAACCAATAGCAATTACGGCTTTGCAGAAGTTGATTTTGAAGAAACCAATACCTTAATTAATGACGCCTTAGCCGAAAATAACCAAGTTTATTGCATAACGGGCTTTATAGCATCTAACAAAGACAATATCACAACCACCTTAGGTAGAGGCGGTTCGGACTACACAGCCTCCATAATTGGAGCTGCATTGGGTTCGGAAGTTATAGAGATTTGGACGGATGTAAACGGCATGATGACAGCAGACCCAAGGAAGGTCAAAAATGCCTTTACGATTCCAGATATTTCCTATTCAGAAGCGATGGAACTTTCGCACTTTGGTGCAAAGGTGATTTATCCGCCTAGCTTGGTGCCAGCTTTCTTGAAAAATATTCCGATAAAAGTTCTGAATACTTTTGAAAGCAAACATCCAGGAACTACCATTTCGAAAGAAATAAACCAAAAAGGTTATTCCATTACAGGTATATCTTCTATAGACGAAATCTCTTTGGTAAATCTCCAAGGAAACGGCATGATAGGTGTAGCGGGTGTTTCTGCCAAATTATTTGGTCTTTTAGCAGACAATAAAATCTCTGTCATTCTCATTTCACAAGCTTCTTCAGAACATTCAATATGCTTCGCAGTAGACCCGAAATCTGCCGAAAATGTGAGAGAAATACTAGAAGCAGGTTTTAAAGCCGAAATACAGAATGGCGATATCGAAAATATAAGCATTCAGAATAACCTCTCCATTATAGCAGTAGTAGGCGAAGGCATGAAGTCAAGCTCTGGTACTTCTGGAAAACTTTTTTCTGTCTTAGGTAAAAACGGTATAAATGTTATTGCCACTGCACAGGGTTCTTCAGAGTTGAATATCTCGGTTGTTATTAAGAAAAAAGACATTTCTAAGGCTTTAAACGCTATTCACGAAACCTTTTTTGAAATAGATGGCTTTACACTAAACCTGTACTTGGTTGGTCCAAGCGGGCAGATTGGCAAGACACTTTTGAAACAGATAGCTCAGCAATCAGCCTATTTAAAGAAAGAAAAAAACCTAAATATCAAGTTGACAGGTTTGGCCAACACAAAAAAGATGCTATTGGATTCTAATGGCATAGCCTTAGAAAACTGGATGGAAAACCTCGAAACTGCAGGTGAAAAAATAAATCTGAGTGAATTTATTGCTGATATTCAAACACTTAACTTGGCAAACAGTATTTTTGTCGATTGTTCTGCAGACAAGGATATCGTTCAGTATTATTATCCACTTTTGGATAGCAACATATCTATTGTTACACCCAACAAAGTGGCCAATTCTGGAACTTATGAAGAATATTTGGCACTTAGAAACATTGCCAAAAAACGCAATGTGAAATTTCTATACGAAACCAACGTGGGGGCAGGTTTGCCATTGATCAATACCTTGCAAGGTTTGATAAACAGCGGTGACAGAATTCATAAAATCGAGGCAGTTTTGAGCGGTACATTGTCATTTATCTTCAATACATTCGCAGCTGGGTTGAAATTTGTAGATGTAGTAAAGGAGGCCAAAGCAAAAGGATTTACTGAGCCTGACCCAAGAGACGACCTCAGCGGAACTGATGTGGCCAGAAAAATATTGATTTTGGCCAGAGAAAGTGGTATAAAATTAGAATTCAACGAAGTGGATAATATTCCTCTCTTAAGTCAGGACGCCATGGCTGCCAGTTCTGTGGAGGACTTTTATGCAGTTCTTGAAAAAGAAAATAGTATTTACGAAAGCCTCTTAAACGAAGCACTGACCAAAGGAGAAGTGTTGAGATTTATAGCAAGCCTTGAAAACGGCAAAGCCAAACTGGGCTTAACCTCAGTCGGAAAATCGCATCCGTTTTATAATTTAGCAGGTTCTGAAAACATAGTTTCGTTTACTACCGAAAGGTATTTTAATAATCCTTTGGTTGTAAAAGGGCCTGGAGCTGGAGCCGAAGTAACGGCCATGGGTGTATTTGCGGATATCATCAGTTTAAGTAGTTTTTTAGCGTAAACAAATAAACAAATTGGATTCTATAAATATATTTGCCCCAGCTACAGTAGCCAACGTGGCGTGTGGTTTTGATATTTTTGGCCTTGCAGTGGATAACCCAGGCGACGAGGTTATCGTAAGAAAAAGAACTGACGATAGGATTGTTATTGAAAAAATCACAGGGGATGAAGGCAAACTTACCTTAGACCCTACCAAAAATACAGTCTCCGTTCCGATTATAAAGTATCTTTCTCAAATAGATTCCAAGCAGGGATTTGATATCATTCTTAACAAAAAAATGCCGCTCGGAAGCGGACTTGGGAGTAGTTCGGCCTCTTCGGTGGCTGGAGTATTTGCGGTAAATAAACTTTTGAATTCACCGCTAGAAACCAAAGAATTGTTGCCTTTTGCCATGGAAGGTGAAAGAATAGCTTGTGGTTCAGCTCATGCCGACAATGTAGCCCCAGCCCTTATGGGAGGCTTTGTGGTCATCAGGTCTTATGCTCCGTTAGATATTTTTCAAATACCAACACCCACAAATCTATTCGTAACCATAGTACATCCTGATATTGAGGTAAATACGAAGGATGCCCGTCATATATTAAAAAACGAGGTCTCCATGAAAAAGGCCATTTCTCAAATGGGTAATGTGGGTGGCATGATAGCCGGCTTGATGAGTTCTGATTATGCATTGATAGGCCGTTCGATGGTTGATTTCATTATAGAACCCATAAGATCCATATTGATTCCGCAATTTTTCGAAGTCAAAATGGCAGCTACTGACGCAGGAGCTTTGGGCTGTAGCATTTCAGGTGCAGGGCCTTCTATTTTTGCTTTTTCCGAGGGGAAAGAAATTGCTCTTAAAGTAGAAAAGGCAATGAAACATGAGTTTGAAAAAGTAGGAATTCATACAAATTCTTACGTTTCGGCGATCAATAATGTTGGACCGAGAATTTTAGATTAATAATCGGTCTCATACCTATATCAGACTTAAAAAAATTAGTACAAGGAACAAATAAGAATTTCTTTTTCTATTTTTATGGAAAGTTTATTCAACCATAAAAATGAAAAAAAATATTTTACGGAAGACATTGTTTATCATTGTCTTACCACTGTTGGTGTCCAATATTTCAGTTGGCCAATCTCCGTCCAAAAAAGTTCTTGTTTTTTCTAAAACCAAAGGTTTCAAACATTCTTGTATTCCTTTTAGTCTGAAGGCGATTCAAAAATTAGGGTCCGAAAATGGCTTCTCAGTTGATAGCACAACCAACTCAGGTTTTTTCGAGGATAAGAATCTTAGAAATTACCAGGCCATCATTTTCAACAACACCACCGGTGATGTTTTGAATAACGCCCAACAGGCTGTAATGGAGCGATACATTCAAGCTGGTGGTGGCTTTGTCGGTATTCATTCTGCCGCGGATACCGAATATGAATGGCCTTGGTATAATGAATTATTAGGAGCTTATTTCGAAAGTCATCCGAGCAATTCTAACATCCGAAATGCCAACGTCGAAATCACGGACAAAACGCATATTTCTACTAAACACCTTCCCGAAACCTGGAATAGAACCGACGAATGGTATAACTATAAAAAAATATACCATTATATTAAACCCCTAGCCTACCTCGATGAGTCCACCTACGAAGGAGGAACAAACGGAAATAATCACCCCATATCTTGGTACCATGAATATGACGGTGGCCGTGCTTTTTACTCGGGTGGCGGACATACCGATGAAAGTTATGCTGAGCCAAACTTCCTCCAACATTTGTTAGGTGGCATAAATTATGCCATGGGTGAAAACGTAAAATTGGATTATTCGAAATCTTACTCCAAAGAACTCCCAGAGGAAAACAGATTTGAGAAAACTGTTTTGGTGAACGACCTGAACAACCCTATGGAATTGGCGGTAGCACCTGATGGGAGAGTGATTCTTACTGAATTGGCAGGAAACCTAACTGTTTTTGATACAAAGACAAATAAAAGAAAACTCATTCATAGATTTCCTTTAACTATGAAAGGCGGAACAGGTCTTATAGGAATCACTCTAGATCCTGACTTTGAAAACAATGGATGGATTTATCTCTATTACTCCCCACCAATTGAGGGTGAACCAATTATATTTAATCTCTCTAGGTTTACGGTATCAAAAACCAATGTGATAGACCTAAGTTCAGAGAAAATCTTAATAAAAGTACCCGTACAGATAAATAGTGGAGCACACCATGGTGGTTCTTTAGCATTTGATAAAGACAAAAACCTCATTCTTTCTACTGGAGACGGCACAACTCCTTTTCCATCTGATGGCTACGCACCGATTGACGAGCGAAGTGGCGATAAATATTATCCAATGGATGCACAAAGGTCGGCTGCAAATACCAATGATTATAAGGGTAAAATACTAAAAATTCATCCAGAAAAAGATGGCTCTTATACCATTCCTGAAGGAAATATGTTTAGCCCAAGCACTGACAAAACACTTCCTGAAATATTTGCAATGGGCTGTAGAAATCCCTACAGAATAGCGATTAACCCAAAAACCTCAACCATCTACTGGGGCGAAATTGGCCCCGATGCTGGCGTTGACACCAAAAGAGGGCCGAAAGGTTACGACGAATTTAATCAAGCCAAGAAACCGGGTTATTATGGTTGGCCCTATTTCGTAGGAAATAATTACGCCTATTCTGAATGGAATTTTGCAGATTCCACTGCTGGTCCAAATTTTGACCCAAACAACCCAATAAACAACTCACCCAATAATACCGGTCTTAAAAATTTACCAAAAGCCACCCCTCCTATCATTTGGTATCCTTATGGAATTTCAAATGAATTTCCTGAGCTTGGGCTTGGTGGAAGAAGTGCGATGGCTGGCGAATTTTATACATTTAACCAATCAAAAGCTTCTCCAAAAGCTATTCCTAAACATTACGACGGTTCTTTGTTTGTTTTTGACTGGATGCGAAACTGGGTATTGGCTTTGCGTTTTGACGAAAATGAAAACTATCTCAGAAATGAAAAATTTATGCCCAATACTGGAGACTTCAGAAGACCAATAGATTTGGCATTCTCTGTAGACGGCATTATGTATATGCTGGAGTATGGCTCTGTATATGGAGCTGACAATGAGGATGCTAGATTGGTAAAAGTAGAATACAATTCTGGTAATCGACCACCGAAAATAGATGCATATTTTGCAAACAATGACGAAATGAAGAAAATAAATGCCCAATCATTTTTGACTTCTGAAAACAAATCTTTCCCCAAATACAAAGAAATGGCCGGCAAAGCCCCGCTTAGCTTCAGTGCATTTGCAAGAGCTACAGACCCCGATTTCAACGATAGACCTGAAATTACTTGGTTTTTGAATGGGAAAAAAGTTGGGAAGGGAGGTAAATATGAATCTACGATATCGGTAAGTGGAACTTACATATTAACGGGAACTGCAAAAGACAAGTTAGGAAAATCGTCGGAAGAGAAACTAAGAATAATTGTAGGTGTTGAAAAAACCGAAATGGAGTTGGTTTCAGATTACAATACCACCTTTTTCTTTGAAGATAAACCTTTTGAATATGAACTAAAATTCAAAGAAAGTGACAATAAAGCTTTAAAAAAGGAGAAAATATCAACTAAACTCAATTACATTCCTCAGCCGTACCGACCAATAGTTGTAACCCAAAACACAGCACTAACTACCGTTGAATCAGGCTCTATTGGCAAAACACTTTATGAGGGAAGCGATTGCAAAGCCTGTCATACAAAAAACCTAAAATCGGTCGGTCCATCGCTTACACAAATTGCCCAAAAGTATAATGGCAAGGCAGGAAGCGTAGATATGTTGGCAAAGAAAATAATAGAAGGCGGAGGAGGAAACTGGGGACAAACACACGTAATGAGTGCACATCCGCAATTAAATACGGCCGACGCTAGGGAAATTGTTCACTATATTTTTGCCTTATCCGACCCTAAAAAAGAATTCAAAGCCATTCCTGTAGCAGGGAAACTGCCTTTGGACAAACATTTGGAAGATAAACCTCGAGGACACTACAACATTCTAGCCGAATATGTTGATGAGACGAAAAAGGCATCAAACACCCAGCAAAGCTCCAAAACTTTCTCACTGAGACATCACATATTAAGGGCGATGGATGCAGATATGCACCCTGGATTCATTTTTGACTGGGGTCAACTAAGAGAAGGAGGTTCAAAGTCTTATTTGGTCTTCAAAAAAATTGACTTAAAAAATATCAAAAATATTAGTTTTGAGTATGCATCAAAAGAGTTTGATGGAGAAATACAAATTAGAAAAAATTCTGCGGCCGGCCCAATAATCGCAAAGGTAAATTACTTACCCACTGGAAGTTGGGACAAAATGGATTGGGTAAAAACGGATATTGATTTACCAGAAATATGTGATTTGTATTTTGTTGCAGTCAAAAAATCAAAACCAACCGATAAAATCATAAAATTCAAATCGATAAAATTTGAATAAATTATTTTCAAAAAAAACCATTAAAAGCCTAAATAATCTTATTTGGGCTTTTTTGATTGGCTTGGAAATCGATTCTAAAAAATGAAAATGGTATATTTGCGTTTCGAAAAATACAGCAATGCTAGCAAAAGAAATCAACGACATCTTCAGGGAATCTATATCAGACTACCATACAACCAATCATGTGGATGCAGAAATGCCACGAAAGTATGCCGAAAATCAATTTGGCCAATTGTTATACCTAAAAAACTGGATTGACACTGTCCAATGGCACCTCGAGGACATCATTCGTGACCCAAAAAACGAGTCGGCATTTTTGGTAGCCATCAAACGCAGAATAGATGCTTCAAATCAACACAGAACCGATACGGTGGAACAAATAGATGAGTTACTATCTGAAAGGTTTAAGAATGTAACAGCCCAAGAAAATGCGAGAATGAACTCTGAAACTCCCGCTTGGCTATTGGACAGAATGTCTATTTTACAACTGAAGATATATCATTTTAAAGAACAATTAGAAAGGAATGATGCCGATGAAACACATTTGAAGTCAGTAAAACATAAACTGATGATACTGCAGGTTCAGGAGCAGGATTTGGAGAAATGTTATGACGAACTAATGGAAGACTTGAGTTCCGGCCAAAAGTACATGAAACTGTATAAACAGATGAAAATGTACAATGACCCCAACTTAAACCCCGTATTTTATTCTCAAAAATGAAGAAAATAATAATTTTTAGATTTTCGGCAATGGGTGATGTGGCTTTGTTGCTACCGGTAGTTTTAAATGCTATAAAACAGAATCCCGACCTAAAAATTACAATAGTGACACGGGAAAAATTTAAGATTTTTTTTGAAGGTCATCCCGGCGTTGATGTCTTTACCGCTGATTTTGACAAAAAACACAAAGGTATCCTCGGTTTATTCAAACTGTTTCAGGAACTTAATGAACTTTCCCCAGACTTTGTCCTCGATTTACATCAAAATATCAGAACTCAGGTTTTAAAAATCTTCCTTTTGTTTACGAGAGCAAAAGTTTTTGGGTTCAAAAAAAGCAGAAATGAAAAGAAAAAGCTTGTCAAAAACCAAGAATTTAAAAAACTCAGCCACGTTACCGAAAGATATTTTAACGTTTTCAAAGAAGCCGGATTAGTCCCGAAAAAATCAATTATTGAAAACTTACCTAATTTTTTCAAAATTCCTTCAGAGACTGAAAAAAAAATCAAGAATTGGCTGGAGAAATTCAAAAATCAGAGACTTATCGGAATCGCACCTTTTGCACAACACAAAGGAAAAATTTGGCCTATTGAAAAATACGCAACGCTGATAAAACTCATATCCGTAGAATTTCCAGCATATAAAATAGTGATGTTTGGAGGTGGAAAACAAGAAAAAGAAATAATTGAAACCCTCAAAAATGAACTCCCTCGAATAGAAAACCTCGTTGGAGCTTTTTCATTGAAAGAAGAACTCGCACTAATAAAAAAACTTGATTTGATGATATGTGGGGATAGTTCAAATATGCACTTTGCGGCTTTGTCGAATATTCCTGTCCTGTCTATTTGGGGTAGCACACATTCTTTTGCAGGGTTTAGTGCTTTATTTCAGCCTGAAAACAATACGATAGAAATTGGGAAAGAGGAACTTTCCTGCCGCCCTTGTTCGGTTTACGGAAATAAACCATGCCAAAGAAAAGACTACGCTTGCCTGAATTGGATAAGTCCTGAAATGGTCCTTGAAAAAGTAAAGACTGTTTTATGAGTTTATCATAGACTGCACCTAAACCCAATTCAATTTACTAAATCTCCTGTTTTATTACTAGAAAAACCTAGCTGACCGGTAAGTTTAATATTTCCTGAGCAAATTTAACAAAGTCCATTCCGCCGAAAGTACCTGACGACATCAAGAGCAAGTTTGATTGAGACCAATTTTGAGACTTCAAGAAATCTTCCAATTCTTTTGACTCCGTAAATACCAACAAATCTTCTCTTCCAAAAAAGGCTTTAATTTCTTCTTGGTCCAAAGCAGGCATTTTTTTCATTTCCAAGGTATGAGGCGAAAAGAAAACTATGGCTAAATCTGCATCGGCGAGTTTTTGATCATAATGTGGCAAAAACTCTTTATTTAAGCTTGAAAAAGTATGTAACTCATAACAAGCCACCAATTTCCTATTTGGATATAATTCTTTGGTGGCGTTTGTGGTAGCACCAACTTTAGACGGAGCATGAGCAAAATCCCTGTAAATATGTGTATTAGAATTACTTCCGAGTGTTTCAAGTCTCTTGGCTGCTCCTTTGAAAGTTTGTATAGCCTCATAAAACATTTCTTCAGTAATGTCCAATTTCTCCAAAATCAACTTTGCACCTTGTAGGTTTTTCATGTTGTGTTCTCCAAAAAGCTCAATCTGTAGTTCTCCGCTTGGCGTTTCTAAGAAAACCTTTCCATTCTTCACCTCATAAGGATGCTTTTTGTAAGGCATTTTCTCCACACCTGTTCTGTTCTTTTCACCCAGTGTTTTTAGAATTTGATCTGTTTCGTCATACAAAAGTACGCCTCCCTTATCTATTCCATCTGCAAGCTCTTCAAAGGCATTTATGTATTTATCAAATGTTGGAAAAACATTAAAATGATCCCAAGCTATGCCGCTAATCAACACAATATGAGGATGATAGAACAAAAACTTCGATTTCATCTCTATGGCTGATGACAAATATTCGTCACCTTCAATTATGATGACAGGTGCATCCGCTGTCAGTTTCACCATCAAGTCAAAGCCTTCAATCTGTGCTCCTACCAAATAGTCAAAATTCTTTTCGTGATAAGCCAAAACATGTAGAATAATACTTGTAATGGATGTTTTCCCATGACTACCCGCTATCACAACTCTTTGTTTTTGAACAGATTGCTCATAAACATACTCTGGAAAAGAATAGACTTTCAAACCCAGTTCTAGGGCTCTCAATAATTCAGGATTATCCTTACGAGCATGCATACCCAATATTATTGCATCTAATTCGGCATTAATTTTATCAGGAAACCAACCAAATTCTTTGGGCAAAATACCCACTTTTTCTAGTCTTGATTTAGCGGGTTCATAAATTTCATCATCCGAACCTGAAACTTGGTATCCTTTTTGGTGTAGAGCTAATGCTAAATTGTGCATCACCGCACCACCAACCGCAATAAAATGTACCTTTTTTGTAGAATTAATCATGTTTTATATTAAAAAACCGAGCGTATGTCGATAAACACCAGAATATAGTCTTGTTAAAACAACCTTATTTGCAAAGTTCTAAAAATTATGTCAATTTTGCACCATATTTTTTTCCTAGTTCAAACTTCAACAATTTTCGTCAGTACCATAAATGAAGAGATACATAGATTTAATTCAGCAAACGTTCGAGTTTCCGACACGTGAATTTGGCGTAGATGCTAGAAATAATCTCCAGTTTAACAATGTCCCGTTGATGGATGTTATTAAGAAATACGGCACTCCGCTTAGGCTTTCTTATTTACCAAAAATCGGCGAACATATAGAACACTCCAAGGTTCTGTTCAAAAACGCAATGAAGAAGTATAATTACAAAGGAAGTTATACCTATTGCTACTGTACAAAGTCTTCTCATTTTAAATTTATCATTGAAACCGCTCTCAAGCATAACATTCATCTTGAGACTTCGTCTGCGTTTGACATGCCTTTAGTAAAAACCTTATTTGATGAAGGTAAAATCACTAAGGAAACATTTATTATTTGTAACGGTCATAAGCGTCCAAACTACCTTGAATATATTTCGGGCATGTTAAATGACGGTTTTGTGAATTGTATTCCAGTGCTTGACAACCTAGGCGAGATAGATTATTACATCAATAACGTAACAGCCCAAAGCGTAAATATAGGAATAAGAATAGCAACTGACGAGGAGCCTACATTTTCATTTTATACATCGAGATTAGGCGTTAGATATAAAGATGTGGATGATTTGTATAATGACAAAATAAAACCAAATCCTCATTTCAAGCTAAAAATGCTTCATTTCTTCATAAATTCTGGTATCAAAGACACCGCCTACTATTGGTCTGAACTTACACGATTTATGTTTAAGTATTGTGAATTAAAAAAGCTCTGTCCTGAACTTGACTCAATAGATATCGGTGGTGGAATGCCGATTCAAACTTCGATTGTGTACAATTTTGACTACCAGGCAATGGTAGACGAAATCATAGAAAACGTTCAATGGATTTGTCACAAAAACAATGTGCCTGTGCCCAATATCTTCACAGAGTTTGGAAGTTATACAGTAGGTGAAAGTGGAGCTATCCTTTATAAAATCATTGACCAAAAACAACAAAACGATAGGGAACTTTGGTACATGATTGACGGGTCTTTTATAACCCAACTACCTGATTCTTGGGGAATTGGACAGAAGTACATCATGCTTCCCATTAACAACTGGGATGCTCCATACACCAAAGTAAACTTGGGTGGTTTGACATGTGACTCAGCAGATTATTATAATACGGAGTCACACTCTGAAGATTTATACATGCCAATGCTGGACGAGAAAAATCCAGACGAAGAACAATTTATTGGATTCTTCCATACGGGTGCTTATCAAGAATCCTTGGGTGGCTATGGTGGAATTCAGCACTGCTTGATTCCTGCTCCTAAACATGTTCTTATAGATTTGGACGAAAATGGAAACTTAACTACTGAACTTTTTGCCAAAGAACAAGGGGCTGAATCGATGATGAAAATACTGGGTTATAGAAGTGACCGCAAAAAGGCCGAACCTTTGATAGTTCAGGATGAAAATATTAACTTTCAGAAAGAGAAAGAGAATTAAAATAAAATAAGACGCAAAAAATATCGTTGAACTACTAAAAAAAATTGAATGAAATCAAAATTTGCTCTCCTATCCCTTTTGGGACTGATCATGTTTAGTTCGTGTAGAAAAACACCTTGCCCTGCATACGGTAAAGTAAACAAAAATATACCAAAAACTGAAGTAAAATCGTAGTAAATAATTAAACATATTGGCCAATATTAGTCAATATCTGATCAAATTTATTAGATTTTCACTGTATTTTTATTTTTTTTGCATATTTTTGGTTTACCTAACACAGAAATATTATTGGCTGATATTATCAAATTAAAATCTATAGAAAACCAAGATGGTATACTTTCCGTCTTTGAGCACCTCATGCCAGGTCACATAGAAAGGGTTTATTTTATCTATGGAGTACCGGAGAATAAAATACGAGGAGGACACCGTCATCGTCAAACTTGGCAAGGGCTTATTTGTCTTAACGGGTCATGCAAGGTATATGTTCAAGACAATTATCATTCTGACCATGTTTTTGAACTAAATAATCCTGGAAAATGTCTTCTACTGAAACCAACTGATTGGCACCAAATGTTCGAATTTTCAGAGGATAGTATTCTCTTGGTATTGGCAAATCAAAACTATGACCCTGACGACTACATTGACCAAGCCTATAATCCGGAAAAGATTTTCAATAACTTTGTTGGATACCAATTTCAGTAATTCATGGAGATTCCATTTTTATCTCTAAAATCTACCAA
>CAMCYZ010000026.1 GCA_945885545.1 Spirosoma fluviale | reverse complement strand
GTTATTTACACATTGGTCATGCCAAGTCTATCTGTCTGAATTTTGGCCTCGCACAAAAATATGGCGGTGGTACTAACTTGCGTTTTGATGACACCAATCCGGTGACTGAAGATACAGAATATGTAGATTCTATTAAAAATGATTTGCGTTGGCTAGGATTTAGTTGGACCAATGAAATGTACGCCTCTGACTATTTTGACCAACTCTTCAAATACGCCAAGAAGCTAATAACCAAAGGATTGGCTTATGTGGATGACAACTCAGCAGAGGAAATGGCCATTCAAAAAGGCACACCAACTGCAGCAGGCCAAGAAAGTCCTTATAGAAGTAGAACAGTAGAAGAAAATTTGAGCCTTTTTGACGGAATGGCCCATGGGGATTTTGCGGAAGGAAGCCGAGTGCTCCGTGCCAAAATTGATATGACATCGAGCAATATGCTCATGCGTGACCCTATTATTTACAGAATAAAATTCGCCGAACACCACCGCACTGCAGATAAGTGGTGTATATATCCCATGTATGATTTCGCTCACGGTCAGTCTGATTCAATCGAAGGCATCACACATTCTATATGTACCCTCGAGTTTGTTTCTCACAGAGAATTGTACGATTGGTTTTTAGAACAACTAGAGATTTTCCCATCAAAACAATACGAATTTGCTCGCTTAAACCTCACTTACACTGTTATGAGTAAGCGTAAGTTACTGCAATTGGTAAATGAAGGTCATGTAACTGCTTGGGATGATCCACGAATGCCAACCATCTCTGGTATGCGTAGACGTGGTTACACGCCGAAATCCATTGTAGACTTTTGTGATAGAATAGGCATTCAAAAAAGAGACAACTTAATAGATGTCAGTCTACTAGAGTTTTTTGTAAGAGAAGACCTGAACAAAACTTCAACCCGAGTTATGGCGGTTTTTGACCCACTTAAAGTGGTGATAACAAATTTGCCTGATGGAGTTGTAGAGCCTTGTAGTCTCGAAAACAATCCTGAAGACACAGAATCGGGACACAGATTAGTGAATTTCACGAAAGAGATTTATATAGAGCAAGGCGATTTTATGAAAGAACCTCCTGCCAAATATTTTAGACTTTCGCCAGGCAATATGGTAAGGCTTAAAGGAGCCTATATCATAAAATGCGACGAAGTTATTGAAAATGAAGACGGTAGCATCAAAGAGCTTCATTGTAGTTATGTACCTTCTTCTAAAAGTGGTGCTGACGAAAGTGGAATTAAGGTAAAGGGAGTGATTCAGTGGGTAAGTGCCTCAGAAGGTATTAAGTCAGAAATCAGAATATACGACAGGCTTTTTAAAGTAGAAGATCCAACTTCGGAGGAAGGTGACTTCAAAGATTATATCAATGAAAACTCTTTGGAAGTTTTGACTGCTTATGTAGAACCTATCCTAAAAGAATCAAAACAGGGTGATAGGTATCAATTTATGAGAAATGGATACTTTGTGCCTGATACTGATTCTTCTGCGGAAAATTTGATTTTCAACAAAACCGTTGGGCTCAAAGAAGGCTTTAAAATTGGGTGAAATATTTACAACAAAATTTAAGATAAAATGGGAGGAGGTCCTCACACAGAAATTGAATTCTTGGATGGTCCAAAATCAAGATGGACAGAATTAAAATTCACTTTTAGTGTCTTCAAAGAATTTATAAATGGTTTTAGAACTCTGCATTTTGTAGGGCCTTGTGTAACGGTATTTGGTTCTGCTAGATTTACAGAAGACAACAAATACTATCAGGATGCCCGAAAAATAGGTGCTGGCTTGGCTCAACTCGGCTTTACGATTTTGACAGGTGGCGGCCCAGGAATCATGGAAGCTGCTAACCGCGGAGCCAAGGATGTAGGGGGAAAATCAGTGGGTTGCAACATAGTTTTGCCTTTCGAACAACAACCCAATCCCTACCTTGACAAATGGATGGACTTTGAATATTTCTTTGTTAGAAAAACACTTCTCATCAAATATTCTTACGCCTTTGTCATTTGCCCAGGTGGTTTTGGTACTTTAGACGAGTTTTTTGAGGCTTTAACACTGATTCAAACCGGAAAAATAGAGAAGTTTCCAGTGGTTATTTTCGATGATGGTTTTCACTCCAATATCATTGAACACATCAAATTTATGATAGAAAAGAAAACAATATCCAAAGAAGATGAACATTTGTTTTTAATCACCAATGATACCGAAGAAGCCATTTCTTACATAAAAAGAAAGACCGAAACGGGTTTTGGGTTAAAATACAAACCTATAAAATGGCTGGGAGAGAGTAAGGGTTGAGGCTTTTCTTTTGAAAAAAATCGACAAAACCAATCAAAAATAGTATTTTTGAAAATTACTAAAGCATTAAATGGCTTTGAATCTAATTCTATGAAATTACTATATTTTTTATTTGGCATAAACTTCTCCATCCTTGCTCAAAACGGGAGCGAAATTTATTTATTGAAGTTAACCAAATCGAATGTTGGATACGGGGCCGACAATCCAGTAAATATCACCAATAGAACAGGTTACGACAATCAACCCGGTTTTCATCCGACAAAGCCAATCATTTATTTTAGCTCACAAACCAACGGCCAAACCGATATTTGGGCATACGATTATGAGTTGAAAAAACTAAGCCAAATAACTAACACAGAAGATTCGGAATACTCACCAACTGTTACAGCCGACCAAAAACACATCAGTTGCATCGTTCAAAGAAAATCCAATGGAGACCAAGATTTGGTGAAGTTTTCCATCGAAAATTCTCAAAAAACAGAGATTATTTTGGAGTCGCACAAGGCGGGAAAGATTGGATACCACGCTTGGAGTCCTGATAACGAGTTGGTTACTTTTGTTTTGGGGGAACCAAACACCCTTCAACTGTTCGAAAATCAATCAAAATCAGGAAAAATTCTAGGGGAAAACATAGGAAGGTCACTACATTACGTTAAGAGTAAGAAGGCATTCAGTTATGTTGAAAAAGATGGAGAAACTTGGGATGTAAAATTATTAAACCCTAAAAATAAAACAGTTACAACTTTCGCAGAAGCTCTCAAAGATTCGGAATATTATAATACTTGGAACGATGAAGGAGTACTTTTTAGCCCCAAAGACAAAGAGCTTTTCTTCTTTGAAACGAAATCAAAAACCTGGAAAAATGTTACCCTACCCAGTGGTTTTCCGTATAATAAAATAAGTAGATTGGCCATCAAAGGCAATCTTTTGGCTGTAGTAATAAACGAATAAAAAAATGAAACATTCATGACTAAGATTTCAGACACCTAGAGAAATGATTATTTCTTGGCGTCTTTGTGCTTTAGCGGTAAATAATAAACAAATGAAAAAACTACTCATAACCCTACTTTTTGCTCAAACTACTCTCCTATCTTGCCAAACCGATGCAGGCAACGAAAAACTGGCAGATGCTGGTGAAATTGTTGGCAAATCTGCAGCAACTATTGCTAAAAGCGTAAAGACGGGCATAGTAAAAGCCACAAAAATCAAAATCGACATTTCTGAAAACCTCAAAACCAGAGGGTTATCCACTGGAAAAATTACTTTGGGCAATAAAGGTGGCAGACACAATGTATTGAATGTTTACATGATTTTTGACAAGAAAATGAATAGAAACGTGACCATGAAAGTCTTGGATGCTGAAGGACTAGAACTTGGACGTACCAAGGTGTTGGTAAAAGGTGAACCTGGCGATGCGAAATTTGTAGACTTCGTTTTTGATACCAGAACCAACATCGACCGCGACAACAAGATTGTGATGGAATAATGGCACTTGCGTGATTTGAGTCGTCTTTTGTTCCAAAAAAAATCAAACCAAATGTCAGAAAACCTCTTTGAATGGATTGGCTATGCGGCTTCTCTCGTAGTGGCCGTCTCGCTGTTGATGTCCTCAATTGTCAAATTTAGATGGATAAATCTTAGCGGTTCGATACTTTTTGCTGTTTATGGATTTCTCATACATGCTTGGCCGGTTTGTTTTTTTAATAGTGCCATTGTACTTATCAACCTCTACTTTTTGTATAAAATATATTCTAAAAAAGACGAATTCAAAATTATAACAACTTCAGCAAGCGAAGTTTTGCTTCATGAATTCATTAATTTTCACAGAAAGGAAATTGAGAAAATAAGTCCTGATTTCGATTTTAATCTCTCCAAAAAAGAATACAACTACTTCATTACCAGAAATATGACGCTGGTGGGATTGTTTTTGGCACATAAAGAATCTGATAAAAGCCTAAAAATCGATTTGGATTTTGTGACTCCCCAATACCGTGATTTCAAAAATGGCGAACATTTGTATGCTTTTCTAAAAAACACTTTAAAGGATTCAGGAATTAAAACCCTAAAGGCCACAGGAAAAACATCTGAACATAAGCAATATTTAAAAGAAATGGGCTTCATTAGTGCTGGAAACGAGGTTTTCGTGAAGCAAATTTGAAAAATTGGTCTAATTTTGCATCGCCAAAGCTTGAAAACCAAATAGAATGATTGAAACCGAAAGACTCATATTAAGACCCTTAAACCACCGACAACTAGAGAAATATATAAAACTCGATAATTCATTAGAGCAAGACCTAAAAGTAAATCGCTCCACACGAGAAATTTCTCCCGATTTGATGGAGGCTCTTGAATATTTCATCATGCCCAATGTGGCCAATCCACTCAAAAATCACCTTTTCTTTACCCTCTGGACGATGATTTGGAAAGAAAAAAACTGTTTGGTGGGTGATTTGTGCTTTGTTGGAGAACCCAACGAATTCGGTGAAGTAGAAATTGGTTACGGCACTTACGAAAACTATAGAAACATGGGATTTATGTCAGAGGCGGTTTCAGGAATGATAAATTGGTTCAAACCTTACCTCAACGCCGTTTTGGCCTCCACCGAAAAAGACAATCCTGCCTCCGCGAAAGTCTTAACCAATAATAACTTTACCAATTACGACCAAGACGAACGGCTTTTGCATTGGAGGATGGATGTTGGGATGTGAAAAATATTTTCTGAATTGGATTACGAATCCTTTTTTATCTAGCTTCTACATGTCCTTCGGAACATTTAGAGAATCGGCATACCCAAAATACAAAAATTGGGAACGTTTGATTCCAGAAGGTATGTAGATTAAAGTTAATAATTAAATTTACAAAAAATACATAAAAAACTCGTTTTCAGCTTCTGTAATGTAGCACTGAATGCCTCCTTTATTTTTTGGAAAATGATTTTTAAAAATGGACGACAATATTATTGGTAACAGCAAACTACAAGAAGAAACTTTTGAAAGTTCAGGAATTAGATATAAGGGTTTCGGCTTTGAAATTTTTGAGCATATTCAGGAAAGTCTTCCTTTTATTTTTGAAAACTTAAAATTTTATCAACCCATAGAATATCAGCAAGAGGATTTAATTGCCATTTATAAAAACTCTGAAATTGAATTTGGTATTCAGTTAGACCCTTTAATTGAAGTAACAATCCTTTGGAATGATAAGCAGCATATTGAAATTAGCTTCTTTTCTGAAAATTATTATATCGAAAGTTTAGATATAATCAAATCATTTTTGACTTCATAACTTACATGATTCATTTACTTTCTCCTATCTTACATAAAGTGATTCTCGTGAGACGCACGGTTTGTGAAGGTATGCGAACGAAAAGTTCAGCTCTTCGAAATCTTCCCGATGTTGAGGCAAGAAAAGAAGGATTCTGATCAGATACCAATTTTTAGATTACTTTTTCTATTCCCATTTACCAAATATTCTCCACACAAAACCATTCAAACATTATTCCCTTTTCCAAATTCCCATAAACACTCAAATACCAATCTCAAACTTCCCCTAAAATCCTCCCACCCAACAATATTCCAAACCCTACTTGCATTGCTCACAGATTGTGCTTTATTTTACTTTTTGGATTACATCAAAACTTCGGCAAACATAAAAATATTCTTTCAGCGATGACCAAACCCTTAGCAGCTTCTGAGCTCATACTCAATCCCGACGGCAGTTTGTACCATTGCAATCTTCTGCCCGAAAACTTGGGAGATACTGTTTTTTTGGTGGGCGACCCTGACAGAGTGCCGACGGTTTCCGCTTTTTTTGATAATGTAGATTTCAAGACTCAAAAGAGAGAAATTGTAACACATACCGGCACTAAAAATGGCAAAAAAATCACGGTCATTTCTACAGGCATGGGTACTGACAATATCGACATTGTACTGACAGAATTGGACGCCGTGGTAAATATAGATTTGCAAAAAAGACAAATAAAAGATACACATAAACAACTTACCTTTATACGTTTAGGCACTTCGGGTTCTTTACAAAAAGACATTCCTGTAGATAGTTTTTTGGCAAGTACGCATGGCTTGGGCATGGATGGTTTGTTGCATTTTTATAAAAACTCTGAGGCGTTTACCTGTAATCCTTTCGTGGAGAAATTCATTGAAGAAACCGAATGGAGCAGCAACCTTTCAAGGCCGTATTTGGTTGAAGGAGATGCGGGTTTAATCCAAAAAGCCAAAGATTTAGGTTTTTACACAGGCATCACGGCCACCGCTTGTGGATTTTATGGCCCTCAAGGGCGAGTTTTAAGGCTGGATGTGCAAGATGACAAACTGAATGAAAAGCTTTCCAGTTTTGAATTTGAAGGCTTAAAAATCACCAATTTCGAGATGGAAACTTCGGCCATCTTTGGGCTTTCAAAACTTCTGGGACACAAGGCCATTTCTGTAAATTGTATCATAGCCAACAGATTTTCTGGCGAATATTCAAAAGATTACAAGAAATCGGTAGAAAAAATGATTGAAAAAGTCCTGAACAATTTTATTTAAACAGAAATATTCGTGATTCAGCTATAGAAAAATAGAAATAGCGTCTTCGACCTAGCGTTAAAAAAAGAAACAAAATGATAAAGAAAACAATACATATAGAATACACTGCCTTTGCCAACACCGAAGAAATGGCAGAAACAGACAGAATCCTCATAAACAGAGCCATAGAAATAGCCAAATTGAGTTATTCTCCTTATTCAAAATTTCCAGTTGGAGCGGCGGTAATGTTGGACTCAGGAGAGATTTTCGCAGGAAATAACCAAGAAAACATAGCTTTCCCGTCAGGAACCTGTGCCGAAAGAACAGTACTAAACTACGTCAATGCCAATTTTCCTGACAAAAAAATAAAAACCATAGCCATTACGGCCACCAACACCACCACTGTAGAACCCGTAACGCCATGCGGTTTTTGCAGACAGGTAATAGTAGAATTGGAAATGAAGCAAAAGTCTCCATTACGCATCATTTTGCACAAAATTGGCGGCGAAACCTACATTTTCGAAACCTCTAAAGCCATTTTGCCTTTGGCTTTTGATGACAACGTTTTGAAAAACTAAGTCTTACCACATACCCTTTAACACTTTGGCACTGTCAAAATTGTCTAAATTTTGTCTTCCCAATTTACTTTTGGCAGACAAACCTGAAAAAATGTCAGTAAAAATATACCTACTTGGCCTTTGGCTTAGTAATTGTTCATAGACCTGCTAGATAAAATTAAATAATCTTTAAACTTTAAATAGTATTATGTCAGTAAACGTGAAACCTTTAGCAGACAGAGTTTTGATAGAGGCAGCTCCAGCGGAGGAGAAAACAGCCTTCGGAATTATTATTCCTGATACAGCAAAAGAAAAACCTCAAAAAGGAACAGTAGTAGCTGTAGGACCAGGCAAAAAAGACGAGCCAATGTCGGTAAAAGTAGGTGATGCAGTATTGTATGGCAAATATTCTGGCACTGAGCTTACAGTTGACGGCAAAGAGTATTTGATCATGAGAGAATCAGACATCTACGCAATCGTTTAATTTCATTTATAATAGACAGATTACAACCAAAAAAATACGAAAATGGCAAAACAAATTCTTTTCGATACAGACGCAAGAGATAAACTAAAAAGAGGTGTTGATACATTGGCCAACGCCGTGAAAGTTACTTTAGGACCAAAAGGTCGTAACGTAATCATTGACAAAAAATTCGGTTCACCAGCTATCACTAAAGACGGTGTAACTGTAGCCAAAGAAATCGAATTGGCAGATGCCATCGAAAACATGGGAGCTCAGTTGGTGAAAGAAGTTGCTTCTAAAACTGCTGATCAAGCTGGTGACGGTACTACTACTGCTACTGTTTTGGCTCAGGCTATCTACACTATCGGTGCTAAAAACGTAGCCGCTGGTGCGAACCCAATGGAATTGAAAAGAGGTATTGAGAAAGCTGTAACTGCAATCGTTAAAGAATTGCACGCTCAGTCAAAATCAATCACCACTTCAAAAGAAATCACGCAAGTAGCGACCATCTCTGCTAACAACGACCACGAAATTGGTCAAATGATAGCTGACGCCATGGATAAAGTAGGTAAAGAAGGTGTAATCACTGTAGAAGAAGCTCGTGGTACTGAAACTGAAGTAAAAACAGTAGAAGGTATGCAATTTGACAGAGGATATCTTTCTCCTTACTTCGTAACCAACACAGAGAAAATGGAAGCCGAAATGGATCGTCCGTTTATCTTGATTTCTGAGAAGAAAGTTTCTTCAATGAAAGAATTACTTCCAGTATTGGAGGCAGTGGCTCAAACAGGTCGTCCTTTGATGATCATCGCTGAAGATGTTGACGGAGAAGCTTTGGCTACTTTGGTAGTAAACAAAATCAGAGGTGCATTGAAAGTATGTGCTGTGAAAGCTCCAGGATTTGGCGACCGTCGTAAGGCTATGTTGGAAGACATCGCCATCTTGACAGGTGGTACTGTAATCTCTGAAGAAAGAGGATTTAAGTTAGAGAACGTTGAAATCACGATGTTGGGTCAGTGTGAGAAGGCTTTGGTTGACAAAGACAACACAACCATCATCAACGGTGGTGGCGAAGATGCTGAAATCAAAGGTAGAGTGGGTCAAATAAAGGCTCAAATCGAAAGCACTACATCTGACTACGACAAAGAGAAATTGCAAGAGCGTTTGGCTAAATTGTCAGGTGGAGTAGCAATTATCTACATCGGTGCAGCTACAGAGGTAGAAATGAAAGAGAAAAAAGACAGAGTGGACGATGCATTGCATGCAACACGTGCTGCTGTTGAGGAAGGTATAGTAGCTGGTGGTGGTGTGGCGTTTATCAGAGCTCAAGCAGCTTTGGATGCTATCGAAATCGTTAGCCCAGACGAAAAAACTGGTATCAACATCATCAGAAATGCTATCGAAGCTCCATTGAGAACTATTGTAGCTAACGCGGGTGGCGAAGGTTCGGTAGTAGTACAAGAAGTAAAAACTGGCAAAGGAGCTTATGGCTACAATGCCCGTGACGACAGATACGAAGACATGATTGCAGCGGGTATCATTGACCCTACTAAAGTAACTCGTTTGGCACTAGAAAATGCTGCATCTATCGCAGGTCTATTGTTGACAACTGAGGCAGTAGTTTGTGACATCCAAGAAGACAAGCCAGAAGCTCCACACATGCATGGTGGTGGCGGAATGGGCGGAATGATGTAATTCGTTCTTAAATATTCTTTAGAAAAGCCTGCATTTCGATGCGGGCTTTTTTTTAACACTTTTTTTTGCAAGAACCCTATGTATAAATCAACACCATAATGCCAAAAATATTTTTTCACCTAACAATATTTTTTTACTCAATGCTGTGAAAAAAACACAGCTAACGACCTGGGAATCGAGAAAAGCAATTAGTACCAACAAGGAACGTGAAATTCTTTCAAATACCCACTAAGATGGTCAGCAGAGCTCATATATATTCAAAGAAACTAGATTCAGGACATCATTAGTTTCGATAATTTTGATTCTTTTAGCAATACCGAGCCTAAAAGCTGAAGGACAGTTCATACCCAAAACAAAAACGCCTTCCCGCTTTTTGAAATTAATGAAGAATGACAACAAATAGGTACTCCAATGGTCCACTTTCACCGAAATATACAAGTAGTCTTAATTTTGTAAAATACAACAACATCGTACAAACTGTAGAACCAAAACGAGAATTTGAAAACATTACTCATAGTTTAAGAATCTCACTGTATCTTACTCGGTTTTCTAACTAAAGTAAATTACACACCTACCTTAAACAACAGACCGCCTCCTTTTGTCCGAAATTTTCTTTTATAATTGCGAGTTGTAATCTTGTAGTTTTAAAGGCATTAGGTTTTTTCTTTGTTTTTATTCAAAAAAGTATGCTCGGCTTGGCCAAATATTCCTAACTTTGTATCCCGTAATCAATCATTTAATACGATGCCATTGAGCGGGAAACAAAAGAAAACCAAGTATATATTTGTAACAGGTGGAGTTGCCTCCTCTTTGGGCAAAGGAATCATCGCCTCTTCATTGGCTAAGCTACTACAAGCCAGGGGTTTATCGGTAACTATACAAAAACTCGACCCTTATTTAAACATTGACCCGGGTACGCTCAATCCTTATGAACATGGGGAATGTTATGTGACTGACGACGGAGCCGAAACCGACCTAGATTTAGGCCATTATGAGCGTTTTCTAAACGTTCAAACCTCTCAAGCCAACAACGTAACCACAGGCAGGATTTACTATAACGTTTTGAGCAAAGAACGTCGTGGCGATTTTCTTGGAAAAACCGTTCAGGTAATACCGCATATCACAGACGAAATCAAAAGAAATATCAGAATCCTAGGTGACAGCGGAAAATATGACATCATAATTACTGAAATCGGAGGTTGTGTGGGTGATATAGAGTCTTTGCCTTTTATTGAAGCAGTAAGACAACTCAAGTGGGAATTGGGCGAAAAAAATATGCTTACGATACACCTAACGCTTGTCCCTTACCTAAAATCAGCTGAAGAACTTAAAACCAAACCTACCCAACACTCAGTAAAACAATTGCAAGAGTCTGGAATTCAGCCGGATATTATTGTTTGTCGTACAGAACATCACCTGCCTGCAGATATTCGTAAGAAAATAGCCCTTTTTTGTAATGTAGAAATAAACTCGGTAATAGAAGCCATGGATGCCAAAACCATCTACGAGGTACCTATGCTGATGAAAAAGGAGAAACTCGACCAAAGGGTGTTGTATATGCTAGACTTGTACAACGACATCGACCCCGACATGAAAAAGTGGGAGGAGTTTTTGCAAAGACTCAAAAAACCTGAAAATGAGGTAAATATTGGCCTTATTGGTAAATATGTAGAGCTTAAAGATGCCTATAAGTCAATCATTGAGTCATTTATTCATGCTGGTGCTGAGAACAACTGCAAAGTAAAAATCACGTGGATTCATTCCGAATCCTTGGTGGTGGGTAGCACCGAAGACAAACTCAAAAACTTGGATGCCGTTTTGGTAGCACCGGGTTTTGGTGAGCGAGGAATTGAAGGTAAAATAGAGGCTGTAAAGTATGTAAGAGAAAACAATATTCCTTTTTTGGGTATTTGTTTGGGAATGCAAATGGCCGTTATTGAATACGCCAGAAACGTTTTGGGTTGGACTGGTGCACATTCTACCGAAATGGAGAAGAATACAGAATATCCAGTAATTGACCTCATGGAAGACCAGCAAAATGTAGAAAACAAAGGCGGAACTATGCGTTTAGGCTCGTATAATTGTAAACTTGCAGACAAGTCTCTTGCAAAGAAAATATACGGAAAATCTAAAATTTCAGAAAGACACCGTCACCGTTGGGAGTTTAACAACAAATACAGACAGGATTTTGAAGCGAATGGCTTATTTATTGGCGGCACAAACCCTGAAAACGACTTAGTTGAAATCATAGAATTACCCACCAAAAGATTTTTTATAGGCGTGCAGTATCATCCTGAGTTAAAAAGTACGGTTTTACAACCGCACCCTTTGTTTATCAGTTTCGTGAAAGCTGCCCTTGACTACCAAAAATGGAAAAATTCAACAAAATAGTTGTTAAAGAACTTGAAGATGGATCGTTTTCTCAAACTATTGAGGAAATGAGCTTTGATTCTTTAACGCCAAACGACCTGTTAATCCAGGTAAAGTATTCTTCTCTAAACTTTAAAGATGCCCTATCAGCCAATGGCAATAAAGGAGTAACGAAAAAATACCCCCATACTCCAGGAATCGACGCTGCTGGGATTATCGTAAAATCCAATTCTAGCAACTTCAAAGAAGGTGACGAAGTAATTGTAACGGGCTTTGACTTGGGTATGAATACATCTGGCGGATTTTCAGAATACATTTCTGTTCCTACAGGTTGGGCCATTTTAAAGCCAAATGAATTAAGTCTGAAAGAATGTATGATATTCGGAACTGCCGGGCTAACAGCGGCGATGTGCATAGACAAACTTCTCCTCAATGGACTTATCCAAGGCCCCGTGATAGTAAGTGGTGCTACTGGAGGGGTAGGCACACTGGCATTGATGATACTCGATAAGTTAGGAATAGAAACTATGGCCTTTTCTAGAAAAGAGTCGGCAATAGATTTTTTGAAAGGCATTGGAGCTAAAGATATTATACACAGTTTTGAAAATACCGAAAGGCCACTTTTAAAGCCAATGTTCTCGGCTGCTATAGATACCGTTGGAGGAACAGTACTAGAAAATATTCTTAAACTCATTAAGCCCAACGGAGCAGTATCCATTTGTGGCATGGCATTGTCTCCATCACTAAACACTACGGTTTTCCCGTTTATACTGCGTGGCTTATCACTTTTTGGCATTGATTCAGCCGAAGCTGACCTCAATTGGCGTAAGTACCTCTGGCAAAAACTCTCAACCGAATGGAAGCCCAATCATCTCGAAGCAATTCAGAAAACAGTGGAAATGAAAAACCTGAGTGATGAAATAGAAAAAATGCTTCGAGGCAATCAAATGGGCAGAATAGTCGTGAAGATTTCGTAAATTCTAAATCGCAAATTGAATCTCTTCTCCCTTATTGTTTTGGTGGTTTAAGGTCCACAAACTAGTGTAGGTGGTTTCCACCTCTGATGTTCCCATTTTTCTAAAAATAGAAATCTCAAGGCCCAAGTTTTTCTGAAAAAGCTTTTCAATTTCGCTTACTTTCATATCGCCCTCAATCACAAATCCCTCGGGATTCTCAATGTTGGCAATTTCGAAAACAACAAAATCTCTATGTCCAAGACTGACAGCCTCTCCTTTTCTATAAATTTCAATTCTTAAAAAAGGAAAAGCAATGTTAAATCCTTTTATGAGTTCGGATATCCTCGTTGCAGAATCAATCCATATTTTTTTACTGCCTTTCATACCTTATGTTTCAAATAGGCTTCAAAATTTGCAAAAAAAAACTTATGCAACTATGACTCAAATCAGTCATAGAAAATTTAATAAAGAAAATTTTATCATTCATAAAAGTTATCATGACAAAAGTCATATTTTTGACCAAACATAAAGGATATTTTGCGAATGGAAAAGGTAAATGACCAATTATACAATCAGTACTTCGTGGAAATCGACATTTTAAATCAGTTCGAAGCTATTTTTAAATACGCCAACGAAGGTATAGTAATAACAGACGACCAAAGTAGAATTTTGAAGATTAATCCTTCAGTTTTGCAAACCTTTGGATACGAATACGAAAAAGAAATAATTGGGCAAAAAATTGAGATTTTGATTCCTAAAAGATTTCATGATAAACATGGAGGTCATCGTGAAAAATACATGGAATCGCCACACGCACGCAGCATGGGTTTGCAATTTGACCTTTATGCACTAAAAAAAGGCGGAGATGAATTCCCTGTAGAAGTGAGCCTAAGCCCTTTCAAAAACTCACAAGGCAGCTTTGTGATTTGTTTTATCATAGATATCACTACTCGTAAAAAAGCGGAGGAGAACGAAAAAAACTATAGAAAAGAACTCGAAAAAGAGGTTGAAGAACGAACACTCATCCTGAAAGAAGCGATTCAAAAGCTAGAAAAAACAAAAAACGAACTTGATAATTCATTGAAAAGAGAACAAGAACTAAACTCCATGAAGACCAAGTTTATTTCTATTGCTTCTCACGAGTTCCGTACGCCACTATCTACCATTATGTCGTCGCTATCGTTGATGGAAAAATACAATGAACTCAATCAATTAGAGAAAAGAAACAAGCACAATGACCGAATAAAAAAATCAATCAAAAATCTTACTGATATACTGAATGACATACTCTCGGTAAATAAGATTGAAGAGGGTAAAGTGATCGTTAATCCTGAAAGCTTCGACATTCAGAGTTTTGTAAACGACCTCATTCAAGATTTACAAGGCTTACTAAAACAAGGTCAATTGATTAACTTTTCTGGTTCTGAAACCCACCAAACAATGGTTTTTCAAGACCCCAAACTGCTACGACATATACTTATTAATCTTTTGACCAATGCCATCAAATTTTCAGCAGAAGAAAGTCCGATAGAAATAAACCTCAGATTAGAGCCTAACGATATTTACTTAGAAATAAAAGACTATGGACTAGGAATACCGAAGGCGGATCATGACAAGCTTTTCACGAGGTTTTTTAGATCTAGCAATGTAGAAAATATTCAAGGGACTGGACTCGGCCTCAGCATCGTCCTGCAATACGTCAACTACCTCAAAGGAACCATTAAATTTTCTAGCGAACTTGGCAAAGGCAGCATTTTTAACGTAAATTTACCTAGAAGTTTAAAATCATCGAATATCTAAAACCCATTATAAAACTAAGCAGATGAAACGAATTTTACTCATAGAAGACAACCATGAAATAAGAGAAAATACCGCAGAAATATTGGAGTTGGATGGCTACGAAGTAATAACAGCCGAAAACGGTAAAATTGGCGTGGAACTCGCATCCAGTTCGAAGCCAGACCTTATCATCTGTGACATCATGATGCCTGTTCTTGATGGTTATAGTGTTTTACATTTATTGACAAAAAACCCAGACACAGAGAACATTCCCTTTATCTTTCTCACCGCAAAAGCTGACCGTCAAGACTTTAGAAAAGGCATGGAAATGGGTGCCGATGATTATATTACCAAGCCTTTTGACGACGTAGATTTACTAAATGCTATTGAAAGTAGGTTCAAAAAAATGGAACTACTGGAAAAAAAGTATTCAAGAAACATTGACGGCCTAAATAATTTGGTAAGAGATGTCGGCGGTGAACAAGAGCTTAAAAACCTCACAAACAATCGCGAAAAAAGAAAGTACAAAAAGAAGTCAGAGATATTTAGAGAGGGCGACTTCCCACTTTACTTGTTTTACATAGAAAAAGGGAAAATAAAAACCTACAAAACCAATGAGGACGGCAAAGAGCTGATTATCAACCTTCACAGCGAAGGAGATTTCTTTGGCTACGTCAACCTAATGCGAGAAAACAGTTATATGGAATCCGCAGCGGCCCTTGAAGACTGCGAAATTACACTCATTCCCAAGTCTGAATTTTTCAAACTTATCCACCAAAACAGACAGGTTTCGCAGAAATTCATCAAGATGCTATCTGACAATATTAAAGAAAACGAGGATCAGCTACTGAAACTAGCCTATAACTCGGTTAGAAAAAGAGTGTCAGAATGCCTCATAAAGTTTTTTGACCAAAATGAAGACAGACAACCCGTTAATGGATTGAAAATAAGCCGAGAAGACCTTTCTAATATGGCAGGTACTTCTATAGAAACAGCTATTAGAACACTTTCTGATTTTAAAGACGAAAAACTTATAGAAATTTCATCTGGAAAAATAAAAATCTTAGCTCTTGAAAAACTACGCAGTCTCAAAAATTAATTTAGTGAGCTCCACAAACTGCAGATAATCAAGATTTTCTGCTCTTTTGTTGGCATAAGGAATTTCTTTTGTCGTAATTGGCTTCAGTGCGTTTGATAGCATTTTACGTCTTTGGTTAAAAGCCGTTTTTACTACCAATTTGAACTTCTTAAAATCACAATCGAGGACGTTATCATAATTTCTAACCAGCCTGATTACACCTGAGTCAACTTTGGGAGGTGGATTAAAGGCTCCCGGTAACACCGTAAAGCAATATTCAATATCGTAAAAGGCTTGCAAAAGCACACTCAAAATTCCGTAGTCTTTGTTGCCTGGTTTTGAGGCTATCCGCTGACCAACTTCTTTTTGCACCATGCCTACTATCTCTTCGATTTGATCTTTGTGGTCTAAAACCGTAAAAAATATTTGAGAAGATATATTATATGGGAAGTTTCCAATAATTCCAAACTTCTGATTACCAGACACCTGCAACTTTTCTTCAAAATTCATTTTGAGGAAATCGCCCTCAATAATTTTATCCTCAGCAATACTGAAATTTTTCTTTAAATAAGCCACTGACTCCGTGTCTATTTCTACCAAAACCAAATCAAGTTCTTCTCTCTTTAATAAATACTGCGTAAGAACACCCATACCGGGGCCAATTTCTAATACCAAACGGTTGCTGTTTCTGTCCTGATACAAATCTACAATTCTCTTAGCCGCATCGAGGTCTTTTAAAAAATGCTGACCCAAATGTTTTTTTGCCCTTACGTTTTCCAAATGCAATTCTTTTTATTGAAATAATACCCAAAATTAAGCATTAATTATTTAGTTTTAGGCAGAAAAACTTTCGAAACCTATATGACAACCCAAAACTCCGGCAAAGCAGAATCTCAAACAAATGATAATTTTGATTTACTTCAAGACTTTGTGGATAACACCTCCGATATTATACTGATGTTGTCTCTTGTGGGCGAATTTATGTTTGTGAACAATGCTTTTTTGGAACTTCTGGATTATTCCAGAGCCGAAATTAAAGGGATTTCTATCGATGACATTTTACATCCACAGTACATAGAATCAATAAAGTCAGATTTTGAAAAAATAAAAAATGGTGAACACGTCTCAGATTTCTTATTGGTTATTCGTAACAAACAAAAGAAACGAATTTACCTCTCCGGCGACATCAACTGTAGATACGTTAAAGGCGAACCTGTTTCTTTTAGATGTATTCTGAAAGATATTACCCAAAGACGAAGAGCTGAGGCCGCTCAAAATCTGTATTATGCCATTGCCCAATGTAACCTCAACACCAAAAGTCTAGAAGGTTTTTTGATGCAAGTTCACCAAAATCTTCAAAAAAATATTTATGCCAATAATTTCTTCGTGGCAGTTTACGAGCCAGAGAATAACAGTATTTATTTCCCATATCACGTAGATGAATACTACGAAACTGGTCAAAACTACCTAAAAAGAAAATTGGGTAATGGCCTGATAGAGTATTCTATTTTACAAAACAAACCACTGATTTTCAACAAAGAAGAACTATCTCTTTTGATAGAAAAAGAAAAGCTTTTCATCTATGAGTCTAGTTTACCGGCGGTCCAAATATTGGTCCCACTAAAAATCAACGAGAAAACCATAGGAGTAATTGGCATCAAATCTTACTCTGACGAGAACAAGTTTTCGAGTAGAGACCTCGAACTTTTAGAGTTTGTTTCGGGTCAGATTGCCATTGCGATGGAGCGGAAAAAGTCTGAGGAAGAGCTTTTACTTCAAACTGCTCGACTAAACGCTATTTTTGATAGCAGCACGCACTATATCTGGACAGTTACTCAGAAAAGACAATTGAGCTCGTTCAACAAAAACTATCATAATCTTATTTATGAGCAACTCGGAGTGGCACCTACCATTGGTAGTAGCATAGAAAAACTGGGCTGGAAACTCATCAACTCTGAAGATAAGCCAATTCTTAGAGAAAAATACAACATGGCTTTTCAGGGACTGCCACAGTATTTTGAGATGCATTGGGGCGAAAAAGATGGCGGAAACAATTGGTTTGAGTTTTACTTAAATCCCATTTTGTCTGAAGAGGACGGCCAAATAGAGGAGGTTTCGGGTATAGCTAGAAACATCACCGAAAAGAAAAATGCCCTTATAAACCTTCAGAAAAGCGAAAATAAGTTTCGAAAAACCATAGAGTCTTTTATTGATATTTATTACCGAACAGACCTAGCTGGTAATGTAATCATGATTTCGCCATCTGTACTAGCACATACTGGTTATACGGTTGAAGAAGTTATACATCAAAAAGTTGATAAGTTTTTTGAAAACGCACAGAATTCATCGCAGGATATAAAGGCCTTGCTCAAGACCGGCAGCATCACAAACTTTGAAGTTATCGTAAAACGAAAAGATCAAACGCTACGGCAGTTTATGCTTAATATCAGGATGATCAAGGACTCCAAAGGTATCCCGATTGAAGTGGAAGGAGTGGCAAGAGATATTACTGAACTGATGAAAAGTGCTGAGGAACTCAAGAAAGCCAAAAATGAAGCCGAGCATTCGTTGAAAATAAAGGAGCAGTTTCTGGCCAATATGAGCCATGAAATACGTACTCCAATGAACGGAATCATAGGCATGATAGATGTTCTGAACGAAACGCCACTCGAAAAAAACCAAAAAGATTATGTTCAAACCATCAAGAAATCCTCAGAAACTTTGTTGACAATCTTAAATGATATTCTAGATTTATCAAAAATAGAAGCTGGCAAAATGGAACTGGCTTACAAGCCATTTGAAATTAAGGAAATGCTTAAAAACTTGGTGGCTCTTTTTAACCAGAAAGCACGTGAGAAAAACAACGAACTTCTATTTGAAATAACCCACGACACGCCTTCGTGTATTGAGGGTGACCAGATTCGTTTACTGCAAATACTTTCGAATTTAACATCTAATGCCATCAAATTCACTCAAAACGGCCAAGTTAAAGTCAGAGTTAGCAGCTCAGATAATGAAGATTCTGTTGAAAAAATGATTAAATTTGAAATTATAGATACTGGAATAGGCATTTCTGAAGAAAATCAAAAAAAGCTTTTTAGTTCATTCCAACAGCTCGACATTTCTACAAAAAAGTCTTTTGGAGGAACAGGTTTAGGATTGGTTATTTCCAAAGAACTCTGTCGGCAAATGGGAGGCGAAATTGGACTGATTTCACAACATGGTCAAGGAAGTGATTTCTGGTTTTCTATAAAGGCCAAACCTGCCATACAAGCAGATGTAAATGCCAGTGAATTTTCTGAAAACGAAATTTCTTTCAATAATTTCTTCAAAGACTATTCTCCAAAAATACTATTGGTAGACGACAACGCCGTTAATAGAAAAGTAGCCTCAGAAATACTTAAAAAAGCCAATTGCATAGTAGAAAGTGTGGATTCAGGCCAAAAGGCGATTGATATTTTTTCCAAGAACCAGGCCTTTGATGTGATATTGATGGATATTCAAATGCCCGAAATGGATGGTATAGAAACCACCCAAAAACTTAAAGAAAAATTTGGCGATAAACTGCCCAAAGTAGTAGCCATGACGGCCTACTCCATGCAGCAGGACCGTGAAAATTTCATCTCAAAAGGAATGGATGATTATATTTCTAAACCCATTCGTGCCAATTTACTTATTAAAAAGGTGGCCGAATATATAAACGGAAAAACAACGATTGAAAATGAGGAAACAATAAAAGAATTTCAAGAAACAATAGTCAATGTAAATTTCGAGATATCACCTGATATCCCTGAATTTGACTCCAAGGTTATCGACAGTCTGAGAGAAATGGTAGGACAAGAAATGTTGTTGTCTGTTTTTGAAGATTTTGAAAAGGAAGCAGAGGAACAGATTGCTAACGCCATAGCGGCTTATCACAAGAACGATGTGGCAACCATCCAAAAAGAACTCCATACGCTCAAAGGAAATTCTGGCACTATTGGTCTAATGCGGATTCATGAAATAACCAAAGATATAGAAATACCAGCAAAAGTCGGAAATCTTGATGGATTTCAAGAACGAGCAGCAATTCTGACCAAAGAATTTGAGGCATTCAAGGCCGAATACACAAAAATTTAATCCTAAATGAGCTTATTTGTATCTCGGAATTTGTGAAGTAAAAAGTATTATTCTCCAAAGAATAATACTATTATTTACTTTCTATTCTTTTGTCCATCCGCCAAAAGGTAAACTTGGTGTGGCGTAACCCATATTTTTTCAGAAGAGAAAAAAAACATTTTTAGAATTAAAAAAAAATACCAAGCCTTCCCAAAAACTTAGAAAAGGAACTGCTTACAAAACTTTATCTAAAATCTAAAGTAATTTACCGCAGCAAAGCTTACGCTGGCATTTGGACTGTTCAGGTTTTTTGATTGATAAAATTTATATTTCAACCAGACCTAAACCAGTTAATCGGCTAAACGAGTTCAACAAACTTTAGCCATGTCCCTAATAATATTATGATGAGCTACTTAGGCAATACCCCAAACCATTTTCCGCTTCTCTAAGGAAAAAAAATCATACACGAGTTTGGGCAATATTTTGGTTTGTTACATACTTATAAGGACAAAAACCCAGCAAGAGAACTGCCTAGACGTAACAATGGACCCAACTGCAGTACGCCCGAAAATATGCTTTCCGATACGCATTCCAATCCTTAAGACAGGATTCTATCCATATTTCCGTTCGCTTGAACCAAAAAATACCTTCGATATAAAGGCAAAATGGAAGTAATTATTGGCAATCCTTTGTCGGCCGAAATCTAAGGAATATTTTTCGTAATCCAGCGACGCATTAAAAGCACATTATGAGACCATTAAAGATAAAATTTTAAAAGTTATGCTTTATTATATAATTGAAAAATTACTCAAAACACAGGGAATAAATGATCTGTCGAGCAGAGATGTGGAAATTTGTAATTTCAATTCTGGCAAATACAATTAAAAAATTTTATGAACCTATAAACCTATAACTACCAAAGAGACAAATAAAAAAGAGAGCCTCGAAAGACTCTCTTTTTGAAATCATATAAGCTTGTGTTCTTATAGCTCAGGAATTCTCAAAACTTGACCTGGATAGATAAGATCTGCATCTTGCAACATCGGTTTGTTAGCTTCAAAAATCACAGGGTATTTCATGGCATCACCGTACATAACTTTCGCTATTTTAGAAAGTGAATCACCTTTCTCAACGATATGGTATCTTGCTTCAGGGGCTGGAACAGAAACAACCATTTGATTGTCAACCGCACTTACGCCTTCCACGTTTCCTACAGCCAAGGCAATTTTCTCAGCATCTTCTTGACTTTCAGTTTCACCAGAGATTGTCACGGTATCACCACTAATTTTAACTGTAAGGGTTTTGAATGCTAAACCTAATCCTTGTACATGAGCCAAAAGAGCCGAAGCCTTAAGCTCTGGAGTTTTTTCGGCCACTTCAGACTCGGATTTACCAAATATCTTCTCGCCTACTCCTTTAAAAAACGACATTAATCCCATTGTTGTTTAAATTTAAAAATTAGAAATTTATTGAAGACAAATTTAATTTTTTTGTCTGGCATTAAGACAGAAAAGAAAAAAAAATGTCACAAAAAATATTGATTCAAAAAATACGTTTAAATTGCAGGAAAATAAATTTAATAAAATGCGAAACATACTTTTCATATTAGGTTTGTCTTTATCATTGCAAATAGCAACCGCTCAATCTGATGAAGAACTAATTACTCAAACCGTAAACGATTATCTTGAAGGAGGTACAAATGGCGAAGTAGAAAGATTTAAAAAAGCGTTCTTGAGCGATGCTATTCAAAAGTCTGTTGGTAAAACTGGTGTTACAGGAATGACAGTGGAATCGCTAGCGTCAAAAATTAAACCAAATCAAAAAATGGAGCGAACCACAAAGATAGTTTCGTGGTCTTATGCAGGTACGGCAGCAACAGCTGTTACCGAAACAGAGTATCCAACTTCTAAAATCATAGACTTATTGAACCTATTGAAGGTAAACAACGAGTGGAAAATCGTAAGTAGAGTGTATTCGAGAGTAGAAAAAGAGGAGTTTGTAACTTCTTCGAGTCCAACAATAGCAAAAGCAGACCCTAAAGCCAAGGGAAAAACAGCAGCCGGCACTACACCGATTAAAAAGAAAGCAGTAGCAAATGACGGCTGGTAATCTTAAAAGCTTACTTTAAAATATTTAACAAATACTGACCATAGCCCGACTTTACCAAAGGTTGGGCTATATTTATGAGTTGTTCTTTACTTATAAAGCCCATTCTGTATGCCACCTCTTCTATACACCCTACCTTAAGACCTTGCCTTTCTTCTATCACCTGCACAAATTGACCGGCCTGCATCAAAGAATTAAAAGTGCCGGTATCTAGCCATGCTGTTCCACGGTTCATCACTCCCACTTTCAAGTTTCCCCTTTCAAGATACACACGGTTTACGTCAGTAATTTCGTACTCACCTCTTGGAGAAGGTGCTATATTTTTGGCTATTTCTACCACATCATTATCGTAAAAATACAACCCTGGTACGGCATAATTACTCTTAGGGATCTCTGGTTTTTCTTCAATACTTAGAGCATTAAAATCAGCGTCAAACTCCACTACACCATATCTTTCGGGGTCTTGAACAGGGTAAGCAAACACCATTCCGCCCTCAGGATCAGCACAAGACTGCAGAAGCTTGCTCAAGCCGCTCCCATAAAATATATTATCCCCAAGCACTAAGGCCACCTTGTCGTTTCCTATAAATTTTTCACCAATCACAAAAGCCTGAGCCAGTCCATTTGGAATGGCTTGCTCGGCATATTCAAACTTACAGCCTATTTGAGCACCATCGCCCAATAATTTTTTAAAATGCGGTAAATCATGAGGGGTAGATATAATCAGAACTTCATTTATACCTGCCAACATCAAAATAGACAATGGGTAATAAATCATTGGTTTGTCATATACGGGCATCAACTGTTTGCTAACCGCTAATGTCAATGGGTGAAGTCTCGTGCCGCTGCCACCTGCTAAAATTATACCTTTCATTTTTTAGTTTGTTTTGTTTTCGTACATAGATGAATAGTATTTCTGGTAATCGCCAGAAGTAATATTTTCTATCCATTCCCAATTGTTTAAATACCAATCCACTGTTTTTGATAAACCTTCCTCAAAAGTCACCGATGGATTCCAGCCCAATTCAGTCATTAATTTGGTAGCATCTATGGCATATCTAAGGTCATGTCCAGCTCTGTCTGTCACGTAAGTAATGAGTTCTCTACTCTTACCCTGGGTATTGCCCAATTTTTGATCCATTAAGTCACACAAAAGGTGAACCAAATCCAGATTCTTCCACTCGTTATTTCCGCCTATATTGTAGGTTTCTCCATTCTTACCATTATGAAAAATAGCATCGATTGCTCTAGCGTGGTCAATTACATATAGCCAGTCTCTAACATTCTCGCCTTTTCCATAAACTGGAAGAGATTTTCCATTTTTAATATTATTTATCATCAATGGAATTAATTTTTCCGGAAAATGATTCGGGCCGTAGTTGTTTGAGCAGTTAGAAACCACTATAGGCAATCCGTAAGTGTTATGATAAGCCCTCACAAAGTGATCTGAACTTGCTTTTGATGCTGAATAAGGCGAACGAGGGTCATAGCTGGTAGTTTCTACGAAAAACTCACTTGGGTCATGTAGTTCACCATACACCTCATCCGTTGAAACATGATAAAACCGCTTACCGTCCATCTGTCCTTTCCAAATATTCTTGGCGGCGTTTAAGAGGTTACAAGTACCTATTACATTGGTTTTCACAAAAGCCATGGGATCGGTTATAGACCTATCAACATGCGATTCTGCAGCTAAATGTATTACACCGTCAAATTGATATTTTGCAAACAATCCGTCTATATAAACCTCATCTACTATGTCACCGTGTTCAAAAACATAATTGGGCAAAGTATCTATGTCCTTCAGGTTTTCTAAATTTCCTGCGTACGTCAACTTATCCAGGTTAACTATTTGATATTGTGGATATTGACTCACAAATAGCCTCACTACATGCGAGCCAATAAAACCAGCACCGCCAGTAATCAAAATACTTTTTTCAAAACTCATCAATTGCTTTTGTTATTTAGTTTTAATTCCCATTGCCATGCATCTTTTAAACTTTCTTCCAATGTTTTTTCGGTTTTCCAGTTTAATATTTCTGATGCTTTTTCTACATTTCCATATATTTTCTCTACGTCCCCAGCCCTTCTTGGCCCTATCTCATAATTCAATTTTACGCCATTTACTTTTTCGAAAGCTTGAATTACCTCTAAAACTGAATTTCCGTTACCTGTTCCTATATTAAATACATCGTAAAATGTACCATTTTTTGTTTTTAACAAATTCAAGGCCGCCACATGGGCTTTTGCCAAGTCAACTACATGGATAAAATCCCTGACATTTGAACCGTCCACAGTAGCGTAGTCATTGCCAAACACGACTAGTTTTGGGCGTTTACCAATGGCCGTTTGTGTCACAAAAGGTATCAAATTGCTTGGCACGCCATTCGGCAATTCACCAATCTCAGCACTTGCATGTGCACCTATCGGATTGAAATAACGGAGTGAAATAATATTCATATTCTCACCAGACTTTATAACATCCTCTAATATATCCTCCGCTATGGCCTTTGTATTTCCGTAAGGCGATTCTGTCTTTTTCTTGGGCGTTTCTTCACTTACAGGTATTTGGTCAGGTTCACCATAAACTGTACAAGACGAACTGAACACTAAGTTTAGAACTTTTGTGGCCTGCATCACCTCCAAAATATTCAACAAGGATCCAATATTATTCTTGTAGTATTTAATAGGTTGCTGCACAGACTCCCCTACCGCCTTAAAGGCCGCAAAATGTATAATACCCTCAATATTGTGCTTTTTTACAATTGTTTCCACCACCGCAAAGTCGTTACAATCAGCCTGATAAAAAGGAACATCAAAGCCAAGTATATTTTTAAGGCCAGCCAACACAGAAACCGAGGAATTGCTGAGGTCGTCAATAATTATAGGTGAAAAACCTGCATTTACCAATTCTACAACTGTGTGTGAGCCAATAAAACCTGCCCCTCCAGTAACGAGTACATTCATATTTAGATATTTTTACAAAAATACTAAGATAAAAAATGTTTTAAAAATATTGTTTGGTTTTAAATTGAATCCTTATGATATTGACCAAAAAAACTACATCGATGAACAGGGAGGATATAAAAGTAATGGTTTCGCTGCTAGATGATACAGACATTGAGGTAGTTAGCATTATTGAGAGCAATCTTAAGAATTTGGGGCTGGAAGTCATTCCGATTTTAGAAATAGAAAAGAAAAACAAAGGTCTTAATCCTATAGTCCAAAAAAAAATAGAGTACTTGGTACATGACATGCATCTTTCTAATTTGTTTGCAGAGTTTGAAGTTTGGAAAAACACCAATCCGTCAGACTTACTTACCGGTCTTTGGCTAATTTCTAAATATCAGTTTCCTAATCTTAAAATAGAGACACTTAATGAGGAGATAAAAAATATACAGATGGAGGTTTGGACGAGAACACAAAACAAAATGCACCCCAATGACGTGGTAAAAGTCTTAAACGACGTAATATTTGAGCATTTTAAGTTTGAACCCAATATCAAAAACTTTCATTCACCATCAAATTCCATGTTCAACATGGTTCTGAAAGAAAAAAAAGGTAATCCAGTAGCCTTGAGCTGTTTGTATATTTTACTCGCCCAAAAACTAGATTTACCTATCTATGGTGTCAGCCTCCCTAATCTTTTCGTACTGATTTTTGATTACCCTGGCTATCGTTTCTACCTGAACCCTTTCAACAGAGGACAGGTTTTTGTAGAAAAAGATATTGATGATTATTTGAAACAAATGAACATCGAACCCAACGAAAAGTACTACAAATCATGCTCAAATATCGAAATCATAAAGCGTATCCTTACCAACCTGTCTTTTGCTTATCAAAAAACTGGAGAAGAAAGCAAAAAACTGGAAATAAACGAATTACTGACAATTTTTGAATAAAAGGTCAATTTGGTTTATAAACGTTATTCTTGAGATTAGAGTCAAACAAAATACCCCTGGGATTAAGCCTAATCGATTCAATTTCAGCACTTGATGGATATTCAAAGTTCCACTCTTTGGTTTTTGACCAAATATCTACAGGAAGATTAATTAGGACAGCCTCCTTGCCTTTTTCTTTTATTTCTAGTTCTACTGGCATTGGCATTTGTTCCAAATTTTCGAGCGTAATATTTATGCCATTTGAGGCATTATTGTTTATATATTTAGCCGTTTTTACAGCCTGATCTATTTTATAATTTTCAAAAAACCATGACTTCCAAAACCACCCTAAGTCTTCTCCCACGACATCTTCAACGGTATGAAAAAAATCAAAAGGAGTAGGATGTTTAAAAGCCCACCTCCTGATATACTCTCTCAATGCAAGAATCAACCGTTCCTCTCCTACTACCGCTTCCGATAGCATTTTTAGCCCCATTGCTGGTTTGTAATAAGCCAAAGACCCAATCTCTTTCTCAGGCATGGCATCGGGTTGAGTCAAAATAGCCTTACTTCCTCTTGCAAAAAAGCCCATATCCTGTGTTTTTTGTTCTCTGTAATACTCTCCATTATTAAAAGCCTTCATGGAAAGCATATTGATGTAAGTATTAAAACCTTCGTCCATCCATGCAAATTTACGCTCGTTGGTACCCACAATCATTGGAAACCACGTATGGCCAAACTCATGATCAGTTACCCCAAACAATCCGGCTCTTTTACTTTTGGCACTACAAAAAACTATGCCGGGGTATTCCATCCCGCTCACTATTCCGGCCACATTCGTTGCCACAGGATAAGGATACTCAAAAAGTAGTTTTGAATAATACTCCATACTGTGTTTGGTGTATTCCGTCGAACGCCCCCACTCGTTGTTACCACCTACCTCTGCCGGATAAACCGATTGCACCAAAATATTCTTGCCAGAAGGCAAAGTGGCCTTAGCCGCATCCCAAACAAAAGCAGAAGAACTAGCCCAAGCCACATCTCTGGTATTCTTGCAATTAAATTTCCAAGTCATTGTTCCTGAATTCTTTGGACGAGAATTATTTTTACCAATTTCTCCTTTCTCCAAAATAACCACTGTATTATCAGAAACTTGGGCTTTTTTTAGCCTATCCAATTGCTTGCTTGTTAAAACTTCCCTTTCGTTTGTAAGTTCTCCCGAAGCAACTACAATGTGGTTGTAAGGAACCGTAATTTCGAACTCGTAGTCGCCATACTCCAAATAAAATTCCCCTGCACCCAAGTATGGAGTGGTATTCCAACCTTCTATGTCATCGTAGACACAAACCCTTGGAAACCACTGGGCTATGGTGTAAATCACGCCCTCTTTGGCATCATATTTCCCCATCCTATCGGCTCCGTTATCAGGAATTAGAAATTCAAAATCCATGGAGATCTCTACTTTTTGCTTCGTTTTCAAAGGTTCCGATAAAAATATCTGCATTCTGGTATCATCTATAAAAGATTTTACCGGCTGATTTCTAAGATTTGCTTTCGGCTGTTCAATTCTAAGATTGGCGATTTTATAACCGCCTTCAAAATTCCTCAATCCATATCTACCCAGATTCGGTGGCGTGGTTTTACTTCCTCTTGAGCTCGAATTAAACTTGTTTTGATCCAATTGAAGCCAAATGAAAGTTATTTCATCAGGTGAATTATTGATATATTCGATTTTTATATTTCCCGAAATGGTGTTGTTTTTTTCATCTAGATTGGCCGAAATCTTATAATTGGCTTGATTTTGCCAATATGCTGGACCAGGATTTCCTGAGGCACTTCTATAAACTGTAGAAGGCTGATAGTTTATCATAGGGTTAAAAACCGCCACAGGATCATATTTCGACTTTTCACTGACCTCTTGTGAAAAACTCTGAAAACTGATGAAGAAAGAGAGAATGATTAGTTTGATTTTCATAATTAAGCTTTTGGATGTGCTTTTTTGTAAACTTCTTTTAATTGACTGATAGAATTGTGCGTATATATTTGAGTAGCGGCCAAGTTAGAATGACCTAGTAATTCTTTGATGGCGTTTAAATCGGCACCTCTATTGAGCAAATGCGTGGCAAACGAATGCCTCAAAACATGAGGTGATTTTTTTGAAATAGTAGTCACCATTTGTAAATAATGCTTGACTTTTCTCTGAACAAAAACCCTGTAAAGTTGCTCTTCTTTATCCGTTAATAGTAAATAATCTTGTTCAGAATCAAAGTTTATTTTTTTTAGTTTTATATATTTCTGAATCAAATCTAGCAAAGTCTGATGAAGTGGAATAACCCGATACTTACTTCTTTTACCCAAAACCGTTATTTTTTTTCCGAAAACATCCACATCAGAAACTCTAATATTGATCAATTCAGAAAGACGGATGCCGGTGCCGTAAAGCATCTCTAACAATAGCTTATCCCTCAACCCTTCAAAATCGTCGGCAAATTCTACATC
>CAMCYZ010000025.1 GCA_945885545.1 Spirosoma fluviale | reverse complement strand
CCAGAAGTTCTAACCTCATAAGTGCCTTTCCCTTCTCTAACCGGCAAACCAGAGCCATTTATACTAATGGATGGAGTAATTGCACTTGAATAAGCTCCGATTGCAATATCAGCTTTATAGGTTTGGCCAGCAACCACAGTTCTAGAGTCTGGAATAACTACTGCAAAGATCTTATCAAACTTGATTTCTTTTGCACCCACTTGGGAGGCCAAATAATCCAATATCTCAGATTCGTATCTTCTGATATCGGATTGCTTTTGGCTTAAACTAGCCAATGCAGCTGGAACTGGAGTTTGAGCAAACATCAACTCCGCAAAGTCTTTGCTTTTGGTTATAGCATCTGTGCTTTTCATAGCTGGGTCATTTTTAGCATCTAATGCCAAAGAAGTTAGCTTAATATTGGGTGCGTATTTCTGAATTTCAGCTACATAAGCCTCAAGTTTTCCTTTTAATTCATAACCCTTTTTATTTTTCACAAATATGTTAGCTACTTTTTCCTCTTCGGCTAAATTTTTAATACCACCCGTCTCAGCGTCAACACCACCACCCGCGTCTTGTACGATTATAGATTTTAAGCCTTCAATGTAGGTGATAAGTTCAGCTGTTTTTTTTCTTACAACCGTACCATTGTTGTAAAGCTGTCTGTATTCTGGTTTTCCTCCAGCTTTCTCAACAGCATCGTTCATGGCTGCCAACGTACGGTTGTTTGAGTCATCCGCAGCTTTGTTGGCTTGTTGAAGTGAATTATTGAGTAGGACAAACTTTTGTAATATCGCATTACTGACTTGAAGGGCTAGCATCGCAGTCAGAACGAGATACATCATATTGATCATCTTCTGACGTGGACTTTCTTTACCACCTGCCATAATATTTATTTTAGAATTTTAATATCTTGATTTTAGGGAATAGCTTGAAATTATTGCTTCATTGCTGACAACATGCTACCATATACGTTATTCAACGAAGCCAAGTTATTGGTGAGCTTGTTCAACTCAGACTTGAATTGTTGCGTATCCTTCGAAGCATCTTGCATGTCAGACATAGCCGTTGAAAGATTTTCGTAAAACGAGTTCATCGACTTTAAATGTCTATTGGTATCTTGAAGTTCGATTTCGTAAACAGCATTTAAGGCTCCAAGGTTTTGAGCAATCTTCTGAAACTGTGTCTTGTATTCTTGAGCATCTCTGCTGGCATCTCCCATGCTAGTAATAGAATTAATAGTTTGTCCTAAAGATGAACTTAAATCACCTATTTTAGATGAAGCGTCTTTTACTTTAGAAGAAAATTCATTTGTAGCCACTGTCGCAGAAGCTATTTCGCCCATGTTTGATACCGAGTTTGACAAGTTTTGAAAACTGTTTTTCAAACCATCAAAAATATCAGGTGTAATTTTAGCATTGGCCAACATGTCGTCCATTTTTGCTGTTAAGCCTAACCCCGCAGGAACTACTGAAGTCGAGCGAGTTGTTAATTCACCTTTGGACTCAGCTGAAAGTTCAGGATAAACTTTTTCCCATTGATATTCTACCGAAGGTCTTAGGAAAGACTGCAGTGCGTAAATAACAAAAATTACAACCTCTGTCCCTAATCCTATCGGAAGCATCCAACCTGCCCAATCGTAGTGCATGATTTTACCCATTGCACCTAAAATTACGATTGCTGCACCGATACTATAAAAGAAAGGAATATACTTGTCCCAAAATGCACTCGGACCACTACTTGCTGCCATGATTTCTACTTTAGTTTTTGTTTTTATTATTTTATAGTTTATTTCTTATTATTCTCTTCCAGGAATTGACCCCAGTCTGTCCATCACACATCTAAAGCCAATGTAAGATGTTGAGGATGTACGATATTCGAAAGTTTTTGCACCAGTTTCTAAGAAATAGGCAACGTCTTTCCATGAGCCACCTTTTACAACTTTTCTTGGTTCGTCGTCTTTGTCATAAGACGGGTTTAGGTCCCAAGTGATTGGCATGTAAGCGTCTGAGAAAGCATCTTGCGTCCACTCGGCCACGTTTCCAGCCATATTGTAAAGGCCATAGTCGTTCACATTGAAGGCATTGATTGGAGCAGTATATTGATATCCGTCTTTTTGATAGTTGCCTCTAAATGGTTTAAAGTTTGCTAGATAACAGCCTTTTCCGTTGGCTACGTATGGATTACCCCATGGATATTTGGCACCGTCTTTACCACCTTTTGCAGCCCATTCCCATTCTGCTTCTGATGGTAATCTGAATCTTGGAGATTTAAACTGGTCATTTTCTGCTCTGAAATTATTGTATAACTGCGTTCTCCATTTAACAAAATATTGTGATGCATCCCAGCTTACGCCTACTACTGGGTAATTATCAAAGGCTGGATTCCCGTAATAGTTTTCGGTTAATTGGTCACCGTTATGGTAAGCAAAGTCCTTTTTCCAAACTGTGGTGTCAGGATACAACTTAGTCATAATAAATTCTTCCCCTAAAACTGAGATGGAGTCAGCCATTATTGAATTGACAAACATTCTGTACTCATGGTTAGAGATCTCGGTATCGTCCATGTAAAACGGAGATATAGTAATTCTCTTATTCAGTGTTATTCTGGCTGACATGATGTCCTCATCTGTTTGGCCCATCGTGAATGAACCCGAAGGGATCAAAACCATGCCGCTAGGTGCAGTTTGCTTATATCCTTTTCTGGATGTGGCAATGATCTCACCATTTCTGATTCCATCTAATGGGTCAGCCGCATTGCCGCCGCCTTTCTTTTTGCCCAAACCTACTTTTTCCATCGTTTTGTTCAAAAAGCCGCAGCTTTGAAGAAAAACAACAGGAGCCATAATCAATAAGGCTTTTATAAAAATGTTTGAAAAATGCTTGTTCATAATCGAAAACAAGGTGATTAATTTAATTCTTTAAATTCTAACAGCGAAAACGTATTTATTTTACTCTTTATTGTGTGTTTTGTAATTTTCTAAACATCGTTAAAAAGCTACATTAAAAAGTATTTGCAGAAATCATGCCAAGTTAAAAGTGTCGTTTTGGTCAATCTTCCTTTTTGTTTCAAAACCAAGTCAATCAAAAACTATGCCGATTAATCATATACTATATCTCGGCGTTTTAATGATAGACTTTTTACCCAATTTTGGCCCAGCAAACGAATATCTCAAGAAAATTTCATGCGAGGTGTTCGACTTTGCCATTGTACCAAAATTTACAATATCAATTGCATAACCGACTTTAACAGTATTTCGAAGAAAGTTTCCTCCAATAAGTACCGAAGCCGCATCTTGCCATCTGTAATTAACTCCTGCCCAATATTGTTGATTGTATGTGGCTATCGCTCCCAATTCGGTCGAAACAGTCTGTAAATCAGTTTTTACTATAAATGTCGGACTAATATCTAAGGTGTAAGTAACTCCAAAGTCATACTTCCCAGTTAAATAATATGCCCTTTTATCCTTATAAACTCCCGAAACGTCATTTAGTTTATATCCTGGCTCTAAAATGTTCTTTACAGATAATCCTAACTGATAGCTAGGGTTAAAAAGATAAAGCCCAGCATTAATATTTGGAGAAAATGAATTAATAGTTGTATTCGGTATCAAAGGGTCTTCTTCGTCTCGAGGTCGATAGTTTTCGCCTTGTAGTTTTAGATTGTTCGAACCGAGGCTTACACCAACACCTATGATGTTGCTATTGATTTTTTTGTGATAAGAATAAGCCAATTGGAATTCCGATTTTGACTGAATTTTGGAGAATTGGTTATTCGAAAAATAAACTCCTAATCCACCTTTACCTTTTGCAATTGGCAGATCAGCAGAAAAGACAGAAGACATATTGCTGCCACCTTGGTCGAAATCTGCTACATAGCCTAAGTATTGAGATCTAAAAGTGGCTTGTACTTGTGCTCGGTTAGAAGTTCCTGCTGCTGCAGGGTTAATATAGAATTGATTAAACACGTATTGAGTAAACTGGGGTATGTTTTGACTAAACCCGGTCTGACAACACGATATAAAAAGCAATAGGTATAAGTACTTTTTAATCATTCTTTTATCTTAGGAAAAAACTAGTTACTGATTATAAACATCCAATTAAGTGAATTATTTTCTAATCAGGTTCTTTTTATTATAAATTGTTGGCTTTTTTGATATAAAGCTCCAAAGCACCTACCATTGAAGGGGCATTTGGTAGTGGTGCTTCTATATCCAATATGAGACCAAGGTCTCTAATTGCTTTTGCCGTTGTTGGTCCGAATGCTGCCAAACGGGTATTGTTTTGTTTCCAATTAGGGAAATTATGTACCAATGAGTGAACTCCCGAAGGACTAAAAAAGCAAATGATATCGTAGAAAACCTCCGTAAGGTCTGACAAGTCAGCGGGTACAGTTTCGTACATGATAGCTTCCGTTAGGGCTATTCCATGCTTTTTTAAAATATCAGGAACGGAGTTGTTTCTGATGTTTGAGCAGGGGAATAGATATTTCTCATTTTTGTGTTTAATAAAAAACGGTTCTAGGTCTGCTGCTGTTTTATTGCCAGAAAAGATTTTACGTTTACGAATGGTAATGTATTTCTGTAAATAATTGGCCGTTTGCTCAGTAACACAGAAGTATTTCATTTCTATGGGTACTTCGATTCTCATTTCTTCGCAGATTTTGAAAAAATGATCTACAGCATGTCTACTCGTGAAAACGATAGCTGTATGTGCTAAAATGTCAATTTTTTGCTTTCTAAAATCACGATGGTCTGATTTCTTAACGTCAATGAAATTCCTGAAATCTACCTTTAGATTGTAGACTTTGGTAAGGTCAGTATAGGTCAGCGATTTTTCACCTGGATTTTCTAGCGTAATTAAAATACTTTCAACTTTTTTTAGCCTACTTTCTTTTTGAATATCTGTCATTTCACTCATGCAGAAAAAAATTTGAATTAATCTATGGGTCTTATTTGCCTAATTTTTCGATTCTAGGTGTCTTTTGGTTTAAAATAATATTCTGATACCTAATACGATGGGAAATACTTCCACTATGCAAAGATAAGAAATTAAGTAAAGAGTTTTGATATTTCCTGTTCTATTTATGGTAAGATAGATAAGAATCGTTCGCAAAAAATAGAAAACAAGCAATGTTGAAGTTAATAAATATTTAAATTCTGCATTAGGAATTAAATGGGCGTTAAATCCAATCAGAAGCAAAATAAGAACTATTGAAAAAAAATATAACGTGGTTTGTATGACTTTAAAATAGTGAATGTCTACTATTTTTCTGATATTGAAAAGCTTACCTGTGAGGTTTAGAAAGAAGTATTTAATTACGAATGAAATGAAAAAAAATAGGCAAGTTTTGAAAAAAAATGTGGTGAGCGTTCCAAAAGTATCGCCACTCTCAAAAAAGAATTTTTCTTCTAAAAGATTGAGCCCATTAATTCGATTAAGCATCACTATGAAACCCAAAATAAGGCTTGCCATTATGATAAACATCATGTTTGGCCTATCCATTGGTTTGTTGATCAAGAATGTGCTCTCTTTGGGTATAATTGCCGAGAGGTCTTTGAAATTATAGTATTTTTTGAATGCTTTTGTATAGTTGGTGGCTATGAAACTGAGCATTATGATATTTATAATAAACACGAATACCAAACTACTACTAATCTGCTCGGTAGATCTTGGTGTTAGATTAAGAAAACTGTTTTTGGCTTTGGTAATAACCTTGGTGGTTTTGGCTGATGGGAAGCCAATGAATACAATATTCTCTTCGGGCAAGTTTGAACCAAATATACTCAGAACGGTTTCTTCTTTTTTTATTTCCTGAATAAGCTGCCTGATACTATAAACCACCCATTTATTCGCAGGAAGTGTTCTTTTAAGATGATTGTCAAAAAAAAGGAAATTACCTTTTCTTGGGGTTTTGATTACTAAAAAACCTCCCGGATAGTCATTAAGGTTTATTTGTAATGAAAAAGCCTTCGAATCATTATTGTTTTTTAATATGTACGGCGTGTAGAGCTGAAGGTCTTGGTCATACTCGGTCCAGTCTTTTTCAAAATTGTAGATAATATTATATTTATTCTCGGGGCCACCAGGAAAGGCGGCAAACGTTAGATTACAAACGAATGATAGCAACAACAAAAATAAGTATCTCAAACCCTCAATTTTTTTGCAAAAATACCAATAATCATTGATTTTAAAAATCTTTTCTTTTGATATAACTGCTGTAATCGGGTAGTATTATTTCATATTTTTGATGAAAAAGGGGAGAAGTTAGTAAGAAATCAGCGGTGGATCTATCACATGCTATAGGAATATTCCAGACCACTCCAAGTCTTATTAGTGCCTTGATGTCGGGGTCATGCGGTTGTGCAGACATAGGATCCCAGAAAAAAATGAGGATGTCAATTTTTTGTTCGGCTATTAAGGCTCCTATTTGCTGATCACCACCCAAAGGTCCACTTAAAAGCTTTGTTACATGAACATCAAGTTCTTCTTCTATCAGCCTCCCAGTTGTACCTGTCGCAAAAAGTTGGTGTTTTCTTAGCGTTGCTTTGTTGTATTTTGCCCACTCCACTATTTCGGCTTTTTTATTATCATGGGCTATAAGGGCTACTCTTTTGCGTTCTTCTAATGTAATGTTCATAGTATTTTAAAATTTGCCAAATATAATTTTTAAAAATACATTTTCTCATCATCTGCTGCGAATCCTTTCATCCAAACCTTTTGTTTTGTTTTTGGGTTAATAAAACAAATATACCTTTCAAAAAATGAATCTTTTAGAAATCAAGACACTTGGTGAATTAAAAAAACATGGATATCACTCTAAATCTATAAAACAAGAACTCCGGGACAACTTAGTAGAAAAGCTAAAGAATAAGGAGAATATTTTTGAAGGTATTTGGGGGTACGAAAATACAGTAATTCCTGAGATTGAAAAAGCCATATTGTCAATGCACAATATCAACCTTTTGGGATTGCGTGGACAAGCCAAAACGCGAATTGCTAGACTTTTTACACACCTGCTCGACGAATATGTGCCGATTGTAGAGGGAAGCGAACTCAATGATGACCCCATGATGCCGATTTCAAGATTTGGTAGAGATCAAGTTAAGGAGCTCGGGGATAATACCCCAATTGCTTGGCTTTCGAGGGATGAAAGATATTCAGAAAAACTGGCTACACCTGATGTTTCTGTGGCGGATCTTATCGGCGATGTGGACCCCATAAAGGCTGCAACCCTAAAGCTTCCATATTCTGATGAGCGAGTTATTCATTTTGGGCTTATTCCCAGGTCTAACAGGTGCATATTTGTCATCAATGAATTACCTGATTTACAAGCTAGGATACAAGTGGCCTTGTTTAATATTTTACAAGAAGGAGACGTGCAGATTCGTGGATTCAAACTTTGGCTGCCTTTGGATATTCAGTTTGTGTTTACAGCTAATCCCGAAGACTACACCAATAGAGGCAGTATTGTAACACCACTAAAGGACAGGATTGATTCTCAGATAATTACACACTATCCTAAAAGTATAGAAATCGGTAAGAAAATTACCCAACAAGAAGCTAAAAGAAAAGATGGTCAAAGTAAGATTTTTGTAAACGATATTTTACAGAACTTGATTGAAAAGGTGGCAATTGAGGCTCGAAATAGTGAATTTGTAGACGCTAAGTCGGGTGTTTCTGCACGTATGACAATTTCGGCATTCGAAAACTTACTTTCTTCGGCCGAGTTGCGAGCCTTAAAAAATGGTGACAAAAAGCCAAGTTTACGGGTTTCAGATATTTATGGTGCCATATCGGCTATCAATGGTAAAATCGAATTGGTTTACGAGGGCGAGCTGGAAGGGCCTGTCTTTGTAGCACACAATCTTATTGGTAAAGCCATTCGTTCGGAGTTTATAGCTTATTTCCCTAATCCTGAAAAAAGAAAAAGCCCCGATTACAAGAAAATAGTGGAGTGGTTTGGAGATGGTAATTCTTTAACTTTTCTATCGGACGAAAGCCAAAAGGTTTATAAATCTGGCCTAAAGCAAGTGCATGGATTGGGGGAATTGGTTGAGAATTTTTTTCCGAATGAAAGTTCAGATCAAAAAGATTTTCTAATGGAGTTCGTTTTACATGGTATGGCGGAGTATTCACTCATCTCTAAACAGCCTTTAGACGAAGGGGTTAAGTTTAATGATTTACTAGATAGTATGTTAAGTAAAGAGGATTTTGAATAAAAAAAGGGCCGGAAGGCCTTTTTTTATGCTCATATTTTATAAGTGACCATTGTTTAGCAAAAGTACAGAGCCCGTTTTACGGAAAGGTTTACCAATATTACTTGTGGCAATAATGGCATTGTCACAATAACTTGGATAAACTATTTTTTCGCTATTCCTCTCTGTTTCGTCCCATGCATCAGCAAGGCTATTGGCTTCAAATATGGTTTTTCCCTTTCTGCCAAAAAAATCAAAACCTCCTGAACTAACAGATTTTCTTATTTCTTTGAAGGTTTATGATTCTTTCGGGAGTTGCCACTTGGGTGTAAATGCCGAAGCTACCTATCAGCTTGATGGTACTTTAAGGATGTGTGTTGTAGAATTTGACTTTGAATGATATTTTTCATACTTTAAGTTTTTTACTCAATAGCCGTAAAGTCAGTAATACAACGAAAGTCACGCCAATGAAATAGAATCACTTAGTGAAGAATTTTTTCTCAAAACGGATTAAAACGCCATTCTAGGTTTATTGCTGCTTAAAATCATTGAGAGGCGATAGGTCTGGCTTTTTTTAAATTCGGATTTTCAGGGAAATGAGTAGTCTTTATTTTAGTATTTGTGAGATAGACAGACCGTATTTTAAGGTAATTTGAAGCCTGTTGTCCTATCTTTTATATTCTAAATGTTGCCTTTCAAATTCAAAATAGTTATTTTAGGTAACTTATCTTTCAAGATTTTAGCTATTCTTCACTTTTGTATTATTAAAATATTCTATTATCTTAGTTTCAAGAAATCCTAATCTTGAATGAACTTTAAACTATTCGCCTTACTTTTTTATTTAAGTGTAAGTGCATCGGCACAATCCCACGAAATAATAATAACGGAGATTTTTGCTGACCCTACCCCTTCCAAAGGCCTGCCCGAGCGGGAGTATATTGAAATTTACAATAGCACCGACAAAGACATTTCTCTAAAAAACTACCAGCTTTTTTATGGCAATTTCAAAACTACATTTCCAGATTTTTTGCTAAAAGCAAATGTATATGCGATTGTTTGTCGAAAGGGTTTCGAGCAAGAATTCTCGACTTTTGGCCCGGTGGTGGCTCTTTCCAGTTTTTCGCTGAGTAACGAAGGTTCGCTTCTTGTTTTCAAAGATGCCAAAAACCAAGATATAACCTTCGTTGAATACGCTGCGGACTGGCACACAGAGGCAAATACGGGCGGAATAAGCCTTGAAATGATAGACCTTAATTATCCTTGTGTCGGTAAAGTGAATTGGGCATCAGCTAAAGCCCAATTGGGTGGCTCTCCAGGTACAATAAATTCTGTGGCTAGTACTAAACCTGATTTTTCTCCGCCAGTTTTGGTTAATTCTAGTCTCAATCTCAAAGAAATTGTGCTCAATTTTGACGAAAATCTCTCTTTGGAGTTTTTGAAAGAAAAGAATAATTTTTTAATTGAAAATAGTCCAAACCTTATATCACAGGTTTTTTACAAACCTTATAATCACACGCAAGTAATAATTACCCTCAAAGACCCATTAGAAATAGGAGAGACACTAAACCTTCGCGTGCTGAACCTAAAAGATTGTTCAGGAAACCTTGCTGAAGACCTAGATATCGAATTTAGTAACTTATTGCCTGCTGTTAACGGCGAGATTCTAATTTCCGAAATTCTTTTTAATCCAAAACCAGGAGGAGAAGATTTCGTGGAACTTTACAATGCCTCTGATAAAACACTGAATCTGAAAAATTGGAAGCTAGCTAGGCTGGATGCTTTAGCACAAATGGCCGATATTACGCAACTTGTTACCTACGACCTGCTGCTAAAGCCTAAAAAATATGTAGCCTTTACAAAAAATAAAAAGTTTTTGTTGACCGAATACCCAAAGTCGGGTGATATTGTGGAAGTAATAAAAATGCCGGCTTTCAACAATGAGTCGGGTACGGTGATAGTAATAAACGACAAAGAAGAAGTATTTGAGCGTTTTACTTACAATGAAAAGGACCATCACGAACTGTTGACTAACCCGGAGGGAGTTTCTTTAGAAAGAACCAACTTGGGGGCAGTTAAAGCCAACTGGACCTCGGCTTCTTTTGATTACGGTTTTGCCACACCCGGTTCAGAGAATTCCCAAAAGCTAAGGGATGACTTGCAGAATGTTTTTTTTGCTGACCCAATCGTTTTTAATCCTTATCAGCCTAATGAGCTAGCCACCACCAAACTCAAATATCAACTAAATACCGCAGGTGTTGCAGCGTCTATTGATGTAGTTAATCGAAATGGGTATGCTGTAAAAACATTGGCCAATAATGTTATTTTAGGTGCCTCAGGCGAAATCGAATGGGATGGAAAAGATAACAATGGGCAACTTTTACCCGTTGGATACTACGTTTTCCGAATTAATATTTACTCCGAAAAGCTTCATAAAAGTTTCTTGGCCAAATGTGTGATTGGGTCCAATTAATTATTAGTCGTGATTACTGTACCTACCAATTTTTTTTCAAGCTAAAAACTATATCGGCTGCATAAATTTTCAAAAAAAAACATTTTCTATGCCAAATATACAATTGTAGATTTCTTATTTTCTTAAAGATTAAAGTGTATAATTTTATTGATTTTTCTTGTAAGATATTGATACTAAGTAATGATTTATTGACACTTTTTCTCCAAGAAATGAAGTTTCAATCGACCAAAAGATACTTTTTTCATGATGAAATGCATTTTTTTTATATTCTATTATTGCTGTTTCATTTTTTATGCCTAATATTGCACTATTCAAACAATTTGTTTGAAATAATCAATCTATTTTATCATTTTAACTAATTAAATTCTATGAAAAGAAAGCTTTATTTGAGCACTTTTTTGATGCTTTTAATGGCTGTGGTTTTAACAACCACCAACATTTTTGCACAAGGAAGGAAAGTAAGCGGAAAAGTCACCGATGCTGGTGATAATTCGGGTCTACCCGGCGTATCTGTGGTAATTAAAGGTTCCTCAAAAGGCGTAACTACAGATGTAAATGGTATCTATTCTATTGATGTTGCTGGAGCATCTGATGTTTTAGTTTTTAGCTATGTAGGTTATTTAAACCAAGATGTTGTTGTAGGTAATCAATCTACAGTTAACGTTGGAATGGCTTTGTCTGAAAATTCTCTAGAGGAGTTGGTCGTAACTGGTTATACTTCTGAAAAGAAGAAGGATATCATAGGGTCGGTTTCAATTGTTAATACCAAAACTACATTGCAACAACCAAGTTCAAATCTAGGAAATATGCTTCAAGGTAGGGCAGCTGGAGTTACTGTTAGTGGAACTGGAGCACCTGGAGCAGCGGCAAAAGTTCGTATACGAGGATTTACTTCCTTTGGTAATAACGACCCACTTTACGTAATTGATGGTGTGCCAACAGACAATGCTAATTCTTTGAACCCTCAAGACATTGAGTCGGTTCAAGTTTTAAAAGATCCAGTTTCCGCTTCTATATATGGTTCAAGAGCGGCAAATGGTGTGATAGTTGTTACCACCAAACAAGGCAAAGAAGGCAAAACAGATCTATCTTATGATGGATATTATGGTGTGCAAAACATGCCTAATCGGTCATTTCCGAAAATGCTTAATACCCAAGAATATAATACATTTCTTCAAAAATCATTTGATGGGGCGGGTGTTCCATATAGGAGTTCAATATTTCAAAATGGAGTTCCAAAATATTTAGTAACCAGCATGGATGTAAGAACAAGACCAACAGATGGTACTAATCCAGATTTAAACAAATACGTTTATGATCCATTAAAAGCAGATGGAACTTACCAAATTCTTGAAACAAGTCCTGGTACGGATTGGTTTAGAGAGATTGTTGAACCAAATGCAGGAGTTCAAAGTCACCAGATTTCAGCTTCTGGTGGAACAGAAAAAGGTAGTTACTCTATGGGATTGAATTACTTTGGAAGCGAAGGGGTTTTTAAACAGTCCAATTTAGAAAGATATACGTTAAGAGCTAATACAAGATTTAAGCCTAGGAAATGGATAACTGTAGGTGAAAATTTCCAATTGGCTTTTGCAAGGCAAAAGGGTGCTAATGGTAATCCTTTTGATTTAGGAGGTGGTTTAGACTTTTCGGGAGAAGCTGGTCCATGGGCTCAGGCCTACAGAATGGTTCCTTATTTGCCAGTTAGAGATGTTAATGGAAATTGGTCAGGTAGTGGAGTTGGAGAGTCTGGAAATGGTACTAATCCAATTGCACAATTAGACAGAAATCAATATAATAGATACAATGGATTTAACTTTTTTGGAAATGCATTTATTCAGGTAGAAGTAATAAAAGATTTGATTGCTTCAAGTTCATTTGGAATTGACCAAAGGTTCGGTAACGGAAGTAATTTTACTTATATAACTCCCGAAAGAGCAGAAAAAATTAAAAATAATGCTTTTTCTGAGTATTATTTTAATGGTGGTTCTTGGACTTGGACTAACAGTTTGCAATACAAAAAAGATTTCGGTGATAAGCATAGTTTAAAATTATTTGCAGCCACTGAAGCCATCTTTGAGCAGTTTAGAAGTATTAGTGGAAGCAGAACCGACTATGACTTTAATGATCCGTTATTTTGGTCTTTGAATACTGGAAAAAACTTACCTCAAAATGGAGGTTCACCTGGTACTCCTCGTACACTTTCATCTTACATGGGAAAAGCAGAGTATCAGCTAATGGATAAGTACTTATTTAGTGCCACACTTCGTAGAGACGCTTCTTCCGTATTTGGTATTGATAATAGAGTAGGTATTTTCCCTGCATTTGGTGTAGGTTGGAGACTTTCTGAAGAGAGCTTTATAAAAAGTATTCCGGCCATTAGTGATTTAAAGCTGAGAGCAGGTTGGGGTCAAATGGGAAGTCAAAGAAATGTAGGTTCTACAAATGCTTATTCGTTTTTTGGGGCTAGCATTGGTGGAACTGCTTATGATATTGCCGCTTCAAACGGTGCACCAGTTATTGGTTTCAGACCGAGCGTTGTTGGTAATCCTAGTACTAAATGGGAAGCAGCAGAAATGGTCAACGTAGGCTTGGATGGAAGCTTATGGAATGGCAAATTGGATTTTAGTTTGGAATATTTCAATAATACTACCAATGATTTGCTAGTGGGCCGCCAAAGAAACGGATTAGAACCTAACGTAGGTCAACCTCAAATCAATGTTGGACAAATGGTTAACAAAGGTTTTGATGCGACTTTTAGCACGAGAGGAAAAATCACAAATGATTTAAAATTTGATTTGGGTTTAACATTCACAAGCTATAAAAATGAAGCTGTAAAAATAGATGCTGAAGGATCTTCATCTATATTGTTTGGTGGTGGAAGACTTGGAAATATCCAAAAAATAGAAGGTGGACAACCCTTATCTTCTTTCTGGGGATGGGTAAATGATGGAGTATTCCAAACTCAAGCTGAGGTAGATGCACATGCTAAAATGGCATACAAAAGAGTAGGTTCTTGGAAAATCAGAGATATAAATGGAGATGGTACAATAGATGGTAATGACCAAACTTTTATAGGTAACCCAATTCCAAAGTTCCAAATGGGATCTGATATTACTCTAAGATATAAAAATTTAGACTTCCAAACTTTTTTATTTTGGAATTATGGCAATGACCTTTATAACTACACAAAATGGTGGACCCATTTAAGAGGTTTTGTGGGTGGTGTAAGTACTGATGCCCTTTATGATTCTTGGACACCACAAAATACGGAAGCTTCACTTCCTATTTTAAATACGAATGATAATTTTTCAGGTGTAATTTCTAATAGCTATTACGTTGAGAAAGGGTCTTTTCTTAGAGCAAGACAAATGCAGTTAGGCTATACTATTCCTGGTGAAACCATCAAGAAAATTGGTTTAAACAGAGCAAGAGTTTATCTTCAAGCACAAAATGTATTTACTGTTACCAAATATTCTGGTCCAGATGCAGATATTGGTATTCAAGGTGGTAGCGATTTACAAATGGGAGTTGATCAATTTAGAACACCCGCTCCAAGAACAATTATTTTCGGATTAAACTTTGGTTTTTAAATAAATTATTAAGAAATAAAAATGAAAAATAAATTTAAAATTATTTTATCAGTTGCTACTGTTTTCTTTATTTCAGTAGTTTCTTGTCAAGATGAATTCTTAGATAGAAAGCCATTAGGTGCGATATCTGAAGATGCAATAGCCAATAAAGCCGGTGTAGAAGGCTCTTTAATTGTTGCCTACAGAACATTAGGAGGTAGTAATATTGCTGGTTGGTATACCAGCCCTATGAACTGGGTTTGGGGGGGAGTACGGTCTGATGATGCCTATAAAGGAACAGAAGCTTCTGACCAAGGAAGCGAGATAAATCCGGTTGAACGTTTCGAAGTTTTGCCTAATAGTAGTTCAGTAGCAAGCAAGTGGAGAGCGGTTTATGATGGTATAGGTATGGCAAATGTAGTTTTACGTCAATTAGCAAAAGCTACTGATATAAATGAAGCTGATAAAAAAAGAATTACTGCTGAAGCACGTTTTCTAAGAGGTTTTCACCACTTTGAAGGTAAAAGGACTTTCAATAATATACCTTATGTTGATGAAAAAATTCAAACTACTGATGAGTACAAATCTTTGGTTAATACTGCATCAGTTTGGCCTCAAATTGAAGCAGACTTGAAAACTGCATATGACAATTTACCAAATATTCAAGCTCAAAAAGGAAGAGTTAATAAATGGGCTGCTGGTGCTATTTATGGTAAAGCATTGTTATATCAAAATAAGTTTACAGAAGCCAAGGCGGTATTTGATCAAGTAATTGCCAATGGAACTACCAATAATGGAGAAAAATTTGGATTACTGAGTGATTTCAAAGATGTTTTTCGTGGACAATTTGAAAATAGTAAAGAAATTTTATTTTCAATTCAATATACAGTAGGTGATGGAACTGGAGGAGCAAATAGCAATAAAGATGCGGAACTTACCAATCCCCACAATGATGGCCCTGTAGGCTGTTGTGGTTTTTATCAGCCTTCGCAGTCTTTAGTTAATTCTTTTAAAACGGATAAAGGACTGCCGCTTTTTACCTCTTATAATAATACTGATATTAAGAATCATGAATCTAACCCAAGTAATTTTGTTGACGATTCAGAATTAGATCCAAGAGTAGATTTCACTGTAGGAAGAGTAGGGATTCCATACAAAGATTATGGTACTGCTAAGGCTTCGTGGATACGTAATTTAGCCAATGGAGGTCCTTGGTTGCCTAACAAACATATTCAATGGAAAGATGAAGTGGGAACCTATTTTGTATCAGGAGGATGGGGACAAGGACAGCTAGGTAAAAACCAAACAATTATTCGTTATGCAGATTTAATTTTGATGGCTGCAGAATGTGAAGTTGAAGTTGGTTCTTTAACCAAAGCTCAAGATTATGTAAATCTTGTACGTGAAAGAGCTGCAAAGTCAAGCACTGTAATGGATGGTTCTAAACCTGCTGCAAACTACAACATTAGTACATATTCTGGTACTTGGACAGATAAAGCTGAAGCAAGAACTGCTGTCAGATTTGAGCGTCAATTGGAGTTAGCCATGGAAGGTCATAGGTTTTATGACTTAGTAAGATATGGCATTGCTGATGCGGTAATTAACGCATTTACAGCTAAAGAATCGAAAATTAGAACTCACTTAGCTGGTTCAACTTTTAGAAAAGGGAAAGATGAATATTTACCTATTCCTGAGTTTGTAATTAACCAAAGCGGAGGTACAATTAAGCAAAATCCTGGATATTAAATAATACTTAGATTTTGAAAAATTAAAGAGGGTGGAAGTTTACTTCTGCCCTCTTTTTATTATTTTTATAGCTTCAAATACATTTTTTTTTAATGGCTAAGCCTTATTTGTTTTTTATTCTTTTTTTTACCACCCTATTTTCTTGTAAAGAAACACCGCTTTTTGAAAAAATCGAAGCCGAAGACTCGGGAATTTTATTTTCTAATAGAATAACCGAAAACGACTCTATGAATATTCTAGACTTTGAATACGTATATAACGGTTCTGGTGTGGGTATTGCTGATTTTAATAAAGATGGATTGCAAGACGTGTTTTTTAGTGGAAATCAGGTCAGTAATAAGTTATATTTAAACAAGGGAGATTTTAAGTTTGACGATATTTCTGTTAAGGCTGGAATAGAAGCAGCTAACAGATGGTGTGCAGGTGTAGTTCCAGTTGATATTAATAGTGACGGATGGATGGATGTTTATGTAGCTGCCACAGTTAAGGAACCTGCCTCTGAAAGGCAGAATCTATTGTTTGTTAATCAGGGTTTGAAAGACGGAATACCCATTTTCAAAGAAATGGGTGCTGAATACGGCGTTAATGATTCAGGGCATTCTGAAAATGCTGCTTTTTTTGATTATGACAACGACGGAGATTTGGATTTGTATGTACTCACCAACGAAATAGACCAATATCCCAACACTTTTAGACCAAAAGTTAAGGACGGGTCTTATCCCAATACCGATAGATTATATAGATGTGACTTCGACGAAAAGTTGGGGCATGCTTACTACACCAATGTTTCAAAGGAAGCCGGAATTGTCATTGAGGGTTATGGTCTCGGCCTAAATATCTGTGATATTAACATGGACGGATGGAAGGATATTTACGTAACCAACGACTACGCGGCAGATGATTTATTGTATATCAACAAGGGCAACGGAACCTTCACAGACCAAGCCAATCAGTACTTTAAACACACGAGCAACTCTGCCATGGGCAACGATGTGGCAGATATTAATAATGATGGTCTGCTTGATGTTTTTGCGGTAGATATGTTGGCCAAAAACAATTTGAGAAAGAAAGTACTGGCTCCGCCTAACAATTATCAATTGTTTAAACTTAGCGATGAGTTTGGTTATACCTATCAGTATATGCGGAATACGCTTCAGATAAATAATGGAAAACTGGCCAACAATAAACAAGCTGTGTTTAGTGAAGTAAGTTTGCTTGCTGGAATAGCAGAAACCGATTGGAGTTGGACCCCCTCAATGGCTGATTTTGATAACGATGGTTTTCGAGATATAATTATCACCAATGGGTTTCCGAAGGATGTGACCGATAGAGATTTTATGGCATTTAGATCCGAAGCGGAGAATTTGGCAGAGAAATCGTTTATGTTAGGACAGATTCCTGAAGTTAAGATTAGTAATTACGCCTATAAAAATAAAGGAAATCTTGAGTTTGAAGATGTAACGGAAAAATGGGGAATGGATATTCCTTCTTTCTCCAACGGTGCGGTTTACGCCGATTTGGACAACGATGGTGATTTAGACTATGTTGTAAATAATATCAATGACTCGGCTTTTGTTTTTAAAAACAATCAAGTTCAATTGGATAAGGCCAAAGAAAATCATTTTTTGAGAATTAAAACCGTAGGAGATAAAGACAATGTGAATGGCCTGGGTACGGTAGCTCTTTTGGAGTTTGAGAATGGTGAAAAAATGATTCATGAGAATAATCCCTACAGAGGCTATTTGTCGAGTGTGGAGCCCTTCATGCATTTTGGTTTGGGAGCAAAAAAACTAAAAAAGCTGGAAATACAGTGGTATAATGGTATGTCTCAAATTATTTTGAATCCCAAGGTAGATCAGGTTTTGGAGGTAAATATCAAAAACGCCAACGTTAAAACTAATTATAACACAGAATTAGGAGAGCAGGTATTTGAAGATATTACAGATATTTCAAAGCTTGACTTTGTACACAAAGAACTGGATTTTATTGATTTCAATGTACAGAATTTGTTGCCTTTCAAGCTTTCAGAGTTAGGGCCTGGAATGTCTGTTGGTGATATAAATGGTGATAATCTGGAGGATTTTTATCTGGGCGGAGGCCGAAGTTATAGCGGTGTGTTTTTCACCCAAAATATAGACGGGACTTTTACCAAGAAACCACTTTTGGCTCAATACGAACTGCCCAATAAATTAGAGGAAGACTTGGGGTCGTTACTCTTTGATGCCGATGGCGATACAGATTTGGATTTGTACGTTTGCCGAGGTGGTACTGAAGGTCGTAAAGACGACAAGCATTTTCAAGACATTCTATTTGTAAACGACGGTAAAGGTAATTTTACTGAAAAACTTGGTGCTATTCCGGCTTTTGCAACGAGTACCTCCTGTGTTCGTGCTTCAGATTATGACAATGACGGCGATTTGGATTTGTTTGTTGCGGGAAGAAATGTTCCGGGAGAATATCCCAAATTCACAGATTCTTATCTCTTTAGAAACGATTCTAAAAATGGGGAGGCTAAGTTTACAAACGTGGTGGTCCCTGAACTCAAAAACCTCGGTTTAATATGTGACGTATTGTGGACAGATTTTGACAACGATGGTTGGATGGACCTTTTGGTAGCCGGTGAATGGGCTGCACCCAGATTTTTCAAAAACACCAAAGGAAAGCTCTCTGAAGTAAAAAATACAGGATTGGAAAACTTGAAAGGACTTTGGACTTCGACAAGTGCGGGTGATTTTGACAATGACGGCGACATAGATTATGTGCTCGGAAATATCGGCCTCAACGCTCAGTTTAAAGGAAATGAAAAAGAGCCGGCAAGGGTCTTGGCCAAAGATTTTGACAACAATGGCAATTACGACATCATTCCGTTTGTGTATTATATTAACGAAGAAAAAAAGAAATTTTTGGTGCCTTTCAACGGCAAAGACGATGTGAACAAGCAACTCAATGTAACACGCTCGAGATTTGTGTCTTATAAAGATTTTGCGAAAGCCAATATTGATAATCTCCTGACCCAAGACGAAAAGAAAGATGCTCAGGATTTGGAGTTGAATTTTATGAAATCCATAATTGTGTTGAATCAAGGTGGGGGTAAGTTTACAGTGAAAAATTTGCCGGTGGAGGTACAGTTTAGTCCTGCCAATGGATTAATTGTAGAAGATTTTGATGCCGATGGTTTTCAAGATATCGTTGTTTCGGGAAATAATTTTGGCAATGAAATCTCGGTTGGGCGTTATGATGCCTCCAATGGAGTTTATTTGAAAGGTACGGGTGATGGTAGTTTCAAGGTCATAAAAAATTCAGGATTCTATGTGCCTAGCGACGCCAAGGCTTTGGTGAGTATCTCTAACAGCAAAGGCGAAATTTGCCTTTTGGCTTCGCAAAATAGAGGACCTTTGAAAATGTTTAAAACCCCGCTCAATAAGCAAGCTACTTTATTTAGTCCTTTGGCTAAGTTCTACACTTATGAATTTAACGGTAAGAAAACTAAAAAAGAATTTTATTACGGCTCTGGTTATTTGGGACAGTCAGCAAGATATGTAGTGTTGCCTAGTGGAGCTAAAGATTTTAAAATAAACTAATTATGAGGTTACTGTTAATTGGTTTGTTGTTTATTGGGGTTATTGGGTATTCTTGCAATAAAGAAAGTTCAGCTGAAGTGGCCAATCCAGAGGAGTCCAATCTTACGGGAGAAGAATTGGCTAAGATTCATTGCTCGGGATGTCATCTTTTTCCTGAACCTGAGTCTTTGCCTAAAGCTATATGGATGAGGAGTGTATTGCCCAAGATGGCTTTGAGGTTAGGACAAGGAGATTATCTACAAGAAATGATGAACTACGCCAACGACGAAATGTTGACCATCATGAATTCGGGTGTCTATCCACAAAACCCAGTAATGGCCAAAGCGGACTGGGAGAAGATATTGAAATATTATGGTGAAAATGCACCTGATTCTTTAATACAAAAGGAGATTTTAAAAACAAAAGAGCTTTTGGGGTTTTCTTTAAAAGAGCAGAAAATTGATGCAATCGAAATTGTTTTAACTCAGTTTGATTCGATTAGCAAGCAAACTTTAATAGGAACTTCTGTAAAAAGTAGTGTTTATTCACTTTCCCAAAACGGCGATTTGGTCGATTCGGTAAAAACTATAAGTCCAGTGGTGGATATAAAGTATCACAAAAATTTGGGTAAGGTTACTTTAGAAGTGGGGATTCTTAATCCATCTGATTTATCAGAAGGACGACTCATGGCAGGAAATAAAGTTTTGATTGAGAAATTGCACAGACCAGTCAACATGGTTTTGGCCGATTTGAATGGCGACAATTACGAGGACTTTATCATTTCAAATTTCGGCAACCTATTTGGTAATTTAACGTGGTACGATGGCAAAACATTCAAGGGGAATATGCTAATAAATGAGCCCGGAGCTAGGGTGGTTTATCATGTAGATTTTGACAGAGATGGTAAAAAGGATATTTTGGCTTTGATGACACAGGGTAGAGAGGCGATTGTTCTGTTTCGTAACATTGGCAAAGGCGAATTTGAGATGAAAACATTACTTAGTTTTCCTTCCTACTTCGGGTCGAGTTATTTTGAAGCCAAAGATTTAGACTTTGATGGCGACTTAGATTTTGTCTATACAAATGGTGACAATGCCGATTTGAGTATTGTAAAGAAACCATTTCATGGTGTACATATTTATTTGAACGATGGAAAAGCTGGGTTTAAGGAAAAATATTTTTACCCAATTAACGGTGCAAATAAAGTAATTGCTGAAGATTTTGATGGTGACAAAGACTTCGATTTGGCGGTTATTTCATTTTTTCCAGACGCAAAGCGAAACGAGGCATTTTTGTATTTCGACGGTCAACCCAATTTTAAATTTGAAGTAAGTTCAAAAAATAAGGTTTCGAGTCATAAATGGTTGACCATGGATGTTGGAGATTTTGACCAAGACGGTGATAAGGATATCGTTTTGGGAGCTTTTAACAGAGAACTTCGTAAAAAAGCAGGAGTTAGCTCTGTAGTAATTTTAGAAAATTTGTTAAAGAAATAATTTAATCATAAACCCTATAAATAAATGAAAATCAAACTATTGACGCTGTTGTTCTTGAGCTTTTTCGGTGCTTTTGCTCAGTCCAAACTCACGGTGGATAAAATCATGCAAGATCCAAAATGGATTGGAACTTCGCCCTCAAATGTTTCGTGGTCCGAAGATAGCAAAAGTATTTATTTCAACTGGAATCCGGAGAAAAACCTGGGCGATTCGCTGTATTCGTATAACCTACAAAGTCAGAAAATCGAGAAACTCTCATCAAAGAAGCGAGAAAATCTTTCACAGGCGGGTTCATATTCCTACGACCAAACCATGAAGGTTTTTGTGAAGGAAGGCGACATTTACATACATTTTTTGCGGACCGATTATATCAAAAGATTGACGCAGACGGTGGATATAGAGTCTTCACCAGAATTTTCTCTTGACAATCAAACTATAATTTTTAGAAAAGGTCAAAACTTGTTTGCCCAAAATATAACCGATGGATTTGTAAAACAATTGACTGATTTTCAGGCTGCGTCAAAAGCTGCTGAAAAGAAAAAGACTGATCAGGAAGTTTGGCTAGAAAAGGATCAGCTAGAATTATTTGACGTGCTTGAAGAAAGAAAAAACAAGGAAACACAAGCCAAGAAGAATAATCCAACCAAGAAAGGACTCAGAAAGATTTACCTAGACGACAAAAGATTGGGAGGTTTACAAGTAAGCCCAAGTTTTAGTATGTTGGTTTACAGTGTTGTAGAAACGCCAAAAATGCAAAAAAATACTATAGTGCCAAACTATGTAAATGCATCAGGCTACACCGAAGATATTCCCGCCAGAAACAAAGTGGGCTCACCACAAATGACTTCTGAGTCTTATTTGTTCAATGCTATGGCTGATACCGTTTTTAAGATTTCTTCAAAAGGCTTGCCAGGCCTGGATAAATTTCCGGAATATTTTAAGGATTATCCCAAAATCGATAGTGCTACCAAAGCTAAAGGTCGTGCGGTTCAGTTTTCTAATTTTACTTGGTCACCGATGGGCACTGCTTTGATTGCAGAGGCAAGAACGGTTGATCACAAAGACAGGTGGATAGTAAAAGTGGATCTCACCAACGGGAAAGTGCAAAGTCTTGATCATCAAAGAGATGAGGCGTGGATTGGCGGACCTGGGATTTCGAATTTTGCCAGTACCTTGGGTTTTTTGGATGAAAATACCATTTATTTTCAATCAGAAGAAACGGGATATGCTCATCTCTATAAATACAATTTGACTTCAAAAACCAAAATAGCCCTCACTTCGGGTAAATTTGAGGTTCAAAAAGTAGCCTTGTCTCAGGACAAAGCCAAATTCTTTATCACTACCAATCAGGTGCATCCGGGCGAGCAACATTTTTATCATTTAGCAGTAGATGGTACAAAGCTTACTAAAATTACTGAAATGACCGGGGCACATGAGGTTACGGTTTCGCCAGATGAAAAGCTATTGGCTGTTAGATACTCTTATTCAAACAAACCTTGGGAGCTGTTTTGGCAAAAAAATGAGGAAGGAGCGGTTGCTGAAAAAATCACCAATTCGCTTACCGCAGAATTTCAATCTTACCCATGGAGAGACCCCAAAATCATTACTTTTAAGGCCGCGGATGGCCAAGAAATCTTTGGTAGAATATATGAACCATCACCTAAAGGCAAAAAGGCAGGGTCAAAACCTGCAGTGATATTTGTCCATGGAGCTGGATATCTTCAAAATGCCCACAAATGGTGGAGTAACTATTTTAGAGAGTATATGTTTCATAACCTTTTGACCGACTTGGGTTACACAGTGTTGGATATAGATTACAGAGCATCAGCAGGTTATGGTCGTGATGTAAGAACGGGTATTTACAGACACATGGGTGGCAAAGATCTATCAGACCATGTAGACGCTGCTCAGTATTTGGTGAAAAACTACGGAGTTGATGCCAAAAAAATCGGGATTTATGGTGGTTCTTATGGTGGTTTTATAACACTTATGGGGCTATTCACTGCACCAGATGTGTTTAAGGCGGGTGCAGCACTTCGACCAGTAACAGACTGGGCGGCTTATAATCATGGCTACACTTCCAATATCCTCAATACGCCTCAAACTGACAGCATAGCCTATCGCAAAAGTTCGCCCATTTATTTTGCAAATGGACTTAAGAATAACCTTTTGATTTGTCATGGAGTGGTAGATGTAAATGTGCATTATCAGGATGTTGTGCGTTTGAGTCAGCGTCTGATAGAACTCAAAAAAGACAATTGGGAGCTTGCTTCCTATCCTGTTGAGGATCATGGGTTTGTAGAGCCAAGTTCGTGGACGGATGAGTATAAAAGAATATTGAAACTTTTCGAGGAGAAATTAAGATAAATCCTTTTTTGTTTTCAATTCAAATGTTTATTTGTTAAAAATACTTGACCTAAGATTATGTCAAAATTTGTTTTACAACTCGACTGGGAAGGTTTTGAAAAAGATAAATACGTACACACTGTTTTAGAGGACAATTTATTGCCCGACTATTTTGTTAAATGCAGGTGGTTTGCGGGTAAAATCCGTAAAAACTGGCGATTGAAAATTATCAAAGTAGTGAGAATGACTGACGAAGAAAAACAGTTTTTCTTCAGCATCATTAACGTAAAATATCCAGAAGGCGATGTTGAAACTTATATGTTTTCGCTTTCTTTTGTGCAGAATGACATTCTTTAACTTCCCGAAGAAGCAATAATAACTTCAGCAACCTTAGAAGACAAAGAGGGCTATTTGGTTGAGGCTGTATTTGATAAAGCTTTTCGAGAGGCCATTTTTCGCAATATTGTTGGCAGCAATGCTTCCTTGCAAATAGATAAGGATCTACTTAGGGTTTACTGGAAAAGGTAAAAAGTACTTATAGATAGTAAGTTATGGGATATTTTGATAAATTTGGTGCAAACTATTTTGCACATGTAGCCCAAAAACCTTGCAGCTCATTGCAAATACTCTCTCGTAAGACAGTTGGCATTACCGGGATTTGAAACTCCATTTGTCAAACAGTTTAATCCTGAGAATCGTTGGGTCGGCATCACCGTAATAAGTTGAATGGAAGTATCACGAAATTTGTAAATATTTGGGACATAAATTTAGATTTTTTAAGATGATTATATACAAACTTTATCTTTTTCTTTTTGCCCTTAAAACAGCCACTTGCTCTTGCAACTATGAGGTAAGGAATGCTTTTTTTGTTAAAAGCAAACCCAAAATAGTGAAAACTGGTAAGTTTCCTGTTTGTATAGGCGAAAATTCGGGATTAAGCAAAGCTTGGCAAGATGGATATTATTGGACACATAACGACTCTGGCGGTAGTCCTGAGTTGTATATGGTGAATGCTGAGGGTTTGATGTTTGATACCTTAGAAGTGCCAAATTCGGTAAATATCGATTGGGAGGATTTGGCAAAAGATACCAAAGGCAATATTTATATCGGTGATTTTGGTAATAATTCAAACCGTAGGAAAGATTTAACTATTTATAAAAGAGGGTATTACGGTGTCGATCAGATTAAGTTCAAATATGCTGATCAAACTCCTGCGGATTCTACAAATCGTATTTTTGACTGTGAGGCATTTTTTTGGAAGAATGACTCCCTTTATCTTTTTACCAAGAGTTGGAACAAAGGTAAAAAGCTCACAAAACTTTACGTTTTGCCCGATAAGCCGGGTGAATATTCGGTAATGTCGAAAGACCAAGTGTACTTCAAAGCCCAGGTTACAGGAGCAGACATAAGCCCAGATGGCACCAAATATGCCCTCATAACTTATGGTAAATTATTGATTTACGGTATCGAGAACGGCCAAGTGAATTTTAAAAAGCCTTTGAAATGTGTGAAAATTGGTAAAAGCCAGACAGAAGCAGTAGTTTTTGAAAACAACTCCAAAATTATTTTTACTAACGAACAACGCAAAATATATTCTATAGAAATTTAACACTGGCTTAACATACCTCAGCCTTGGGAAGCCTACATTTGTAGCAGAATTTTAACGTTCAATTAACAAATAGTAAATATGGCCAAAAAAGTACTTGTAATTGACGACGACGCAGACATACTTGAGCTATTGATTTATAATCTAGAAAAAGAAGGTTATGAGGTAAAATCTGCAGCAAATGGCTTAGAAGGTATTGAAACCGCCAAGCAATTTATGCCAGATTTGATATTGATGGATATAATGATGCCCATCATGGACGGAATAGAAGCAGGAAAAGTAATCAAAAACACTGAAAAACTAAAACACATACATCTACTATATCTCACTGCACGTGCCGAAGAATATTCAGAAGTTGCAGCTTTTGAAGTTGGAGCCGACGATTACCTTACCAAACCCATAAAACCGAGAGCTCTTCTAAGCAGAATAAATGCCTTTTTTAGGAAAGAAACGCAGAAAAGTAATGAGGATGGTGTTTTGAGCATTGCTGGATTAATCATCAACAAGGAAACCTATTCCGTAACAAAAGAGGACGGTTCGGTGGTTGTTTTACCCAAAAAAGAATTTGAAATTTTGCATTATTTAGCCACTTTACCTAACAAAGTTCAGTCACGCGAAAGCTTACTTCAGAAAATTTGGGGTTCAGATGTTTTTGTGGTAGAGCGTACCATAGATGTTCATATCCGTAAGGTAAGAGAGAAAATTGGTGACCAATACATTGGTACACTCAAAGGTGTTGGTTATATGTTTAAGACAGATTAATTACATAATGTTTGCATTCTAGTCCATAAAACCGCAATTTCGTAGTGCTAAAATTTCCGTATGTTTTTATCGCCTAGGTGGATTTCTCTTTTTACTTCTTTGCTTGTTTCTAGTATCACTACTGGTTTCCTTAGTTTCGTGCCAGAGGTTAACCTCGCCATGCTCTTTATTGCGGCCATTGGTAGTTTCTTTTCTACTTTCTTTTTTACTTTCTATATTATTGATTTATTGGTTTTTAAGGAGGTTAATCAGATATACGCTAGCATACAAAAACTGAAAATCAGTGATTTTGATATTTCTAGAAAAACACTGTTGAAAAGTGTGAACCCTCTCAAAAAACTAAATAGGGAAATCTCTAACTATGTAAGTAAAAAGCAAGAGGAGATAGATGAGCTAAAACGAATGGAGATATTTCGAAGGGAGTTTCTGGCCGATGTTTCTCATGAACTTAAAACCCCGATTTTTGCGGCCCAAGGTTTTGTGCATACACTCATTGATGGTGCCTTGGAAGACCCCGCAATAGCCGAAAGATTCCTTAAAAAGGCTGCTAAAAGCCTCGATGGTTTAGATATTTTGGTGAGAGATTTGGTTGTGCTTTCGCAGGTAGAAACGGGTGATATCAAAATGATATTTGGCACGTTTGATATATTGGAGTTAGTCAAAGAAATATTTGAACAGCTTGAAAATAAAGCCAATAAAAGAAATACTACGCTGCTGTATAAGCCAAAAGACCTCAGAGCGTGTTGGGTATATGGCGACAAGCAACGTTTGTCTCAGGTATTGATAAACCTCATAGATAACGCCATAAAATATGGTAAAGATAATGGCAAAGTGGTGGTAGAACTTAACACCGAAAATAAAAAAGTAGAAGTTGTCATTGAGGACAACGGCCCGGGAATTCCGCAAGAGCAATTGCCTCGAATTTTTGAACGTTTCTATAAAGTTGATAAAAGTAGAACACGCGAGGTGGGAGGTACTGGCTTAGGCTTGGCCATCGTAAAACACATCTTAAATGCCCACGATTCTGCCATTAATGTAACCTCCAAAATGGATAAAGGCACAAGATTTACCTTCCATTTGGCCAAACCACCCAAGGAAATTGCGTAGCTTTGCACTGTAATAACAAACGGTAGGATGGATTTAAGTAGGTTTAAAAAGGCACCCAAGAATTTAGATTTTAAGGAATTAGTAATTTTTGAGAACGATAACTATATGGTTATCAACAAACCACCGTTTGTGCCTTCGCTAGACGAACGCACCGCCGACCGCTCCATCAGCATTCTGAAGCTGGCCCGTGAAACCTACGGCGATGTGCAACTCTGTCATAGACTTGATAAAGAAACCTCTGGTGCGTTGGTGATTGCCAAAAATCCTGAGGCATACAGAAACCTAGCCATGCAGTTTGAGCACCGCGAGGTTCAGAAAGAGTACCACGCCGTAGTAAATGGTTTGCATGATTTTGACTCCATCTCTGTTTTTTTGCCGATAGCTCCTTTGAAAGATGGTACTGCAGTAAGGATAGACAAAGCAAAAGGCAAAATGGCCGAAACAATATTTTTTAGTATCAGAAAATATACAAGGCATACTTTGGTGAAATGTATCCCAATTACCGGCCGTATGCACCAAATACGGGTGCACCTGCAATGCCTCAAAGCTCCAATAGTGTGTGACCCCACTTATGGTGGCGAAATGGTTTTTCTGTCAGACATTAAAAGAAAATTTAATCTCAAAAACGACACCGAGGAATTACCCTTGATGAAAAGAGTGGCCCTACACGCCCACACCATAAAATTCCACGATCTAGATGGTCAAGTGATCGAAGCCACTGCCCCTTATCCCAACGATTTCGAAGTTTTGGTAAATCAGTTGGAGAAGTTTACGAGGTGAGGGGGTTGGAGATTTGATTTGGTATTCGATTTTTCTCTCAAGAGTTTGGTAGCTTTTGGGTCTATTATATCGATTCGCATTAAATTAATGGGTCAATTTTAATTCAGAATTGAATTAACGAAAAATAAATATTCGATACAATTAATCTGTAGAAAACAGTCCAATCAGTGTCATCTGTGTTCCAAAAAAACAACTTACTCGTCCCCAAAAATACTCTCCCAAATAACACTATAAACATCAGTGGGGGCTATCTCTTTTTGATTAATGGTTTGATTAGTAATAAGTACAGGGTAATATTCTTTGCCAATATCCAAGGTGCCGTGTGAGCCTTTTATTAAGCTGGCGTCTAATGGAATTACGTCCATGCGGTATCTAAATCCAAGGAGTTTTCTGGCCAGTTTATAGGCTGCTCTCAGTTTTATGAAAGGATTGGCTGGGTTCATGAACATCTCTACAGGGTCGTAGCCGGGTTTGTTGTGTATGTCCACACTTCGGGCAAAATCAGGTGCAAGTTTGTCGTCGTTCCAGTAGTAATAGGTAAACCAACTGTCCGCTTTGGCCATCAATACGAAATCTCCCGCTCTTTGGTGGTTGATGTGGTGTTTCTGTTTTTCGGCTTCATCCATTACCAACTTGACACCTTCTATTTTCTCCAAAATGCTTTTTACCGGAGCTTTTTCTTTGGG
>CAMCYZ010000024.1 GCA_945885545.1 Spirosoma fluviale | reverse complement strand
CTATTACACCTACCAAAGTACTTATTTTTGGAGCAGGAGTAGCTGGTTTACAGGCCATTGCGACGGCAAAAAGATTAGGAGCGGTTGTAGAAGTAACCGACGTACGTCCTGAAACCAAAGAGCAGGTGGAGTCATTGGGAGGTAGATTTTTGACGGTTGAGGGTGTAGAGGGCGTAAAAATAGAAGGCGGTTATGCCAAAGAAGTTTCGGCTGAATTTCTTCAAAAACAGAAAGAATTGGTAGAGTCAAAAATAAAAGACGCCGACTTGGTCATTACTACGGCCTTGGTTATTGGCAAAAAAGCCCCTGTTTTAGTTTCTGAAGACATGGTTAAATCTATGAAAAAAGGTTCTGTAATTGTAGATATGGCCACAGAGTCAGGCGGAAATTGTGCCATCTCAGAAAAGGACAAAACAGTTGTAAAACATGGTGTTACGATTATTGGAGACTCCAATTTACCTGCTTTATTGCCCATAAACGCCAGCCAACTGTATGGCACTAACATCATTACATTGCTCATGCACTTGGCAGACAAAGATGGTTTCAAGTGGGAAATGGACGAGGAAATAACCAAAGGTTCGCTCATCACCCACAAAGGCGAGTTGGTTCATGAATTTACAAAGTCAATTTTAAACAAATAATAAAAATGAATTTAGAAGCATTAATATTACTATTATACGTACTGGTTTTGGGCAGCTACTTGGGCTTTGAACTTATCGCCAAGGTACCTCCTACCCTACACACTCCGCTTATGTCTGGCTCCAACGCCATCTCTGGTATAACTATCGTTGGGGCTATTTTAGCTGCCAATGAATTCGGTTACACGCACATCAGCAAATGGTTAGGAATGGTGGCCATTATATTGGCCACGATTAATGTGGTTGGTGGTTATGCAGTTACAGACAGAATGTTGAAAATGTTTAAAAAGAAATAAAAATGAATATTTATATACAATTTGCCTATTTGATAGCATCCGTTTTGTTTATCATAGGAATAAAAAAAATGAATAAAACCTCTGAGGCACGAGCAGGAAATCAACTGTCGGCCGTCGGTATGTTCATAGCCATATTGGCCACCGTTGTACAAGTGGAGGCATTAAGTTTGATAGACATATTTGTTTGTATAGTTATTGGTTCAGCCATTGGTTTGTATGTGGCTTACAAGGTTGAAATGACCCAAATGCCCGAAATGGTTGCCTTATTCAATGGTTTTGGTGGACTGGCCTCGGTGGCGGTTTCGCTTTCAGATTATTGGCTTAAAAGTCAAGAAAAAAGTGTGGATATTGACATTATAACAGGTGTGAGTATCGTATTAAGTATTTTTATTGGTGGCATTACATTTACAGGCTCTATGATTGCATGGGGCAAACTTTCAGGAAAAGTAAATGGCAATGCTATAATATTCGGAGGGCAACATCCTCTTAATTTATTACTTTTTGTTGCTTCCATAGTTGCCTCTGCATTGGCGGTTATGTACCAAGCTGAACCCATTTATGTTTTAATATTAACTGCTCTTTCTCTGCTTTTGGGTGTTTTAACTGTTATCCCAATCGGAGGTGCAGATATGCCAGTAGTTATTTCATTGCTAAATTCCTACTCCGGTATGGCCGCTTGTACCACTGGTTTTGTACTGAACAACAACGTACTTATAGTAGCAGGAGCACTCGTAGGTGCCTCGGGTATAATACTCACCAATATCATGTGTAAAGCCATGAATCGCTCGCTAGTTAGTGTTCTACTAGGCGGATTTGGCACAACAACCAGTTCTGTAGCTGCTGAAAGTGGCTCTGAAATAGTAGTTAAAGAAGTGGGTGTGGAAGAAGCCGCCATGCTTTTTGATTCGGCCTCCTCGGTCATCGTGGTTCCTGGCTATGGCATGGCAGTAGCTCAAGCCCAACATGTCATAAGAGAATTGTGCGAATTGTGCGAAAAAAGAAACATAGATTTCAGGTTTGCCATACATCCAGTGGCGGGTCGTATGCCAGGCCACATGAACGTACTTTTGGCAGAGGCCAACGTACCTTATGATAAATTGGTAGAAATGGACGACATCAACGACGATTTCTCAAATACCGATGTGGTGTTTATAGTTGGTGCTAATGATGTTGTTAATCCTGCTGCCAGAACAAACCCACAGAGTCCAATTTTCGGAATGCCAATTCTCAATGCGGATAAAGCCAGAACTGTTATTGTGAGTAAGCGAAGCATGGGTAAAGGCTATGCAGGTGTTGAAAACGAGCTTTTTGGCTATCCAAACTGCTTAATGTTGTTTGGTGATGCCAAGCAAACCATTACAAAATTGGTTGGAGAAATGAAAGAAATGTAGTTTTGACCTTAAAATTATTGATTAAAGACGTACAAAGAGTAAAAAAATTACTGTCATCCGACTAAAATCAAAAATAGGACAAAATAGGCTTTAAATAACCATTCTACGAGGTATTTCCTTTTTCTGCAAAAATACCCCCAGTTTTTCTAAAGAAATTCAATTGTATTATTCTAATATTTGGCTTTTTAGATGGTCTCTGTTGCATAATTATTCCTATCAAAGATAGATAGGACGTCATGTTATTGGCAGCCATAGATACGACTGTCGAAAAATCTTCTTTCTGTTTAGTCATTACTTGGATTACTGACATTAACAGATTGGCTATTAGAACAATCCATATTTGGCTTTTTATACCGTTTGAGCTGTCCGAGTAAAAATAGCTCAGTTCGAAGTTCTGCTTTAGTTTTTTGAAAAACACCTCTATACCCCAGCGGTATTTGTACAATTGGGCTATGGTCATATAGTTGTATTCGAATAGGTTAGTTATAAACTTTAACACTTTGCCTGATTCTGGGTCTTTGTAGGTGACTAACCTAAGATTTATCGTTGATTTTGAGCTACTTAACTCAACTATTTTGTCACTAATTAAACCTCCATCTGCATAGTCTACTGCATCATAAACTTTCTCTTCTATAGTTTCAAATTTGGCATTTTTATTTAGCCTAGTCACAAAATACGCCTCTCTGCTAATGATTTCTTCCCACCTTTTATAATTAACATAGCCTTTATCGTACAAATAGATAGTATTTGGCTGAAAATTGAGCTGTCCGAGAAAATCTTTGTCATTACAAGCTGCTTCGGTGACATAAACCATATTGGGTACAAAACCGCCTAATGGTAGCTTTGTATGTATTTTTAATCCTCCCTTCTTTGCTCCATTTATTGTGTTTCGCCCAGCACCTTTAAATAACTCTCCAAAAAGTGTGATTGTACTTGAGTCTATGATTTCTATTTTTTTTAGACCTTCGGAGTCTTTAAAAAAACAACAAACTTCGTTACCTATTATCGGTGCATAATACTCATATAATAAGCCATATAGCTTCTCGAAAACTTCGGGATTACGATTACAGTTCCCATCACTTAATGTACTTCTGGCAGGCAGTTCTGGCATACCGATACATGCCAATTTGTTCTCTAGGAATTGAAGGTTTTTGCACAAACTATTAAATGAATTACATTTGGTTATGACGCCATAAAGAAGTGCAATCAATTGTTTTTGGGTGGTAAGTGTCTTGTAATAAGAATCACTTTTGCATTCATTTACTGCTTTGTTCAGTAAATCTTGAGGAATGAATTTAAATATCTGTACTAGGATTGGAAATCCCGCTTTTAATGTATTTTTGCTGATGATTTTTTAGACTTGAGACCTAAAAATCGATATAAATAATGGATAGGCAACTATCCATTATTGTATTTTTCCAATAAACAACAAATTAGCCTAGTTTTAGTCGGATGACAGTATAAAAAAATCTTTTAAAACTAAAAATCTCCTTTCATCAATAATAATCGAGACAGACGAAACCCTGTTACCTAATTCTTTGTTTTGTGTCTAAAGGATATTAGTTTTAAAATAAAATTTAAAAAAGATGATTATAATAATTGGAGTTGTGTTTATGCTAATCGGCATGTTTGTAAGTAACAGACTGAAAAGTAAATTTGCAGAATATTCAAGAATTGGGCTCTCAAATGGGCTAAGTGGAGCGGAAATAGCTCAAAAAATGTTGCATGATAACAACATTTATGATGTCAAAATCACGCAAGTGGAGGGTCAATTGACTGACCATTATAACCCAATGGACAAAACCGTCAACTTAAGTGCGGATGTGTTCCATGGCCGAAGTGCTGCTTCAGCGGCTGTAGCAGCCCACGAGTGTGGACATGCCGTACAGCACGCTTTAGCGTATGCACCACTCAAAATGAGATCGGCGATGGTTCCTGCGGTAAACGTAGCTTCGAAGGTTATGGGCATGCTAAATATGTTCTTGATGTTTGGTGGAGTCTACATGCTTTCGCAAGGAAGTGCTCTGGGAGATATTCTATTGATAGTTTTAATTGCGGCAAACGGTGCAATGGCTGCATTTGCCTTGATAACTCTACCTGTTGAGTATGATGCAAGCAAAAGAGCCTTGGCTTGGATGACCAACAGAAATGTGGTAAACCAAAGCGAACACGCTATGGCCAAAGATGCACTAGACTGGGCAGCAAGAACTTATGTGGTTGGGGCTCTAGCAGCCATAGCCAACTTAATGTATTATGTAATGATGTTCTTGGGTAGAAGAGACGATTAATATTCCATAAATCAGCAAAAGGCCTCTGCAAAAATCTGTAGAGGCCTTTTTCATTTTTCTTTAGTGAAAATCAAATAATAAAAAAATAGCTTTAACAGCATTGACAATTTCTGAAATCTGTGAATTCAATATACATTTAACCCTATCTATGAATACTTAAATTATTTCTAGAGTAAATTACTTACCTATTGTTTTTTTAAAAAAAATCTTAGTCCTCAATCAAACATAAAATTGAAAAGTAAACTCACCCCTCTACCCTTCTTCCTGACCACCACTGAATTATTGGTTGAGTACAACAACTGGGAAAAGGCAGCAAAAATATTGAGGATTTTGTTTATTTCAACCCATTACATTAACTAAAAAATTTAGAATATTATAACCAAAAAAATTGATACTTACCCCTGACTTACAGTTTACTATTTACAATGCTCGGTTTACTAGCAAGTTATTTTATACCCAAAAGCAAGTTGTATATTGCGTATAGTTAATTGAGATATTTGGTTTTCAATTCACCTAAATACTTCACCCAGTTTCCTCCAGGGATCAGATCTGAAATTTTTGAAATCATGTTGGGTGCAAATGTCTTGGCAAAATCAAAATACTGATTATCTACCATCCACTTTTGGGGGAGTTCGATACCTGTTTTTGTAAATAACCATAAAAATACGCTTACCCCAAAAAGTGCAGTAAAGCCGCCTAGAAATGCCCCCAGAAGGCCATCCAAAGTCCCCAAAAAGGTTAACCGAACAGCTTTCCGCATCAACCACCCGGCTTTTCGAAGCAAGAAAATGGTGGGAAGAAAAACCACAAAAAAACTTAAATATGGCGATATGGAAACCAATATTTCTTTACCAAAAATATTCTCAAGAAAATCTGCTCCAAAGCTCAAAAACTTAAACCCAATAACAATGGCTACTACAAATGCGGCTATGCCAAAAAATTCCATTAGCAAGCCTTTCTTGTAGCCATTGAAAACACCAATAATAACTGGCACCAGCAAAATCAGGTCTATGATGGCCATTTTCTATTGAGCCAAAAGCGTTTTAACCATTTCTGAAATCGCCCTTCCCTCTGCTTTGCCAGCCAATTCTTTGCTAGCAACGCCCATCACCTTGCCCATGTCTGCCGGCGAAGTAGCACCTACTTTAGCAATTATATCAGCTATTATACCTTTTAGTTCGTCTGCTGTCATGGCCGCTGGAAGATATGTTTCTATTATTGCAATTTCCGCCAATTCTTTTTCAAGAAGTTCAGGTCTATTTTGTGTTTTATATATCTCTGCCGAGTCTTTGCGTTGCTTAACGGCCTTTTGCAATATTCTCATTTCGTCAGCCTCCGTTAAAGCTTCAGCACCTGGCCTCGTTTCTTCTATCAAGATAACCTTTTTTATATCTCTCAAGGCCAACAACTTAGCTGAATCACGGGCCAACATGGCTGCTTTTATATCTGCGTCTATCTGTGTTTTTAACGACATTTGTTTTAATATTTATTGTAATTTTTAAAATTCATTCCAAAATAAAAATCGTAATTTTGGACCCATAAATGAGAATGCAAAAATGACAAAATTATCGGTCAATATCAACAAAATAGCAACTTTAAGAAACTCAAGGGGTGGAAACATGCCTGATTTGGTTAAAACAGCTATTGATTGTGAGATTTTCGGGGCACAAGGAATCACCATTCACCCTAGACCGGACGAACGTCATATCAAATATCAGGATGTTTTTGATTTAAAAAAGGTAGTAAAAACAGAATTTAACATTGAAGGCAATCCTACGGAAGGAAGATTTCAAGAGGTGGTGTTGGCTGTAAAACCTGAACAAGTTACTTTGGTACCTGATACTTTGGGAGCCATTACTTCCAACGCAGGTTGGGATACCATCACCAGCAAATCAAAACTCAAAGAAATTGTAAATATCTACAAATCAGAAGGCATCAGGGTTTCCATTTTTGTAAACGCAAACCCAGAAATGGTAGAAGCCGCGGCCGAGACTGGAACGGATAGAATTGAACTTTACACCGAATCCTACGCTGCTGAATATGCCGAAAGTCCTGAAAAAGCCATAGAAGACTTCATAAAAGCAGCCGAAATGGCACAGAAAGTTGGCTTAGGAGTTAACGCCGGGCATGACTTAAGTCTTGAAAACTTGGCTTATTTCTACAAAAAAATCCCCGGTTTGTTGGAAGTTTCCATTGGACACGCCTTAATCAGCGATGCCCTTTACTATGGTTTGGAGAATACTATTCAGCTGTATTTGAGACAGTTGGAGGGGTGATGCTATGAATACCCTATTGTTTTTTACCTTTTATTTTGTCTTCTACTTTTTTATCCTAAATCTAGTTGGTCTAGCTTTTAGGGTTTTCTATTCTCTTTTTGGGCGTAAAAAATTCCTCCTATTTACAAATATTAAAGATTTCTTACTTACACCTTGGAACTTCGCTTTCTTTTTCCTGTCCATTTTGCTATCATTCAATGCATCTATCCAAACAAGTATATTGGATCATTACGATGTAAAAAAAGGTACCTTAGAATGGTACTTGGTTATGGATGATGATTTTATTACAAATTTCCCCATTTTGAATCCAATAAACAAACCAATTTATAATCACCTTGGAGGTGACTCACCAAATATTAGTGAAGGCTACGAGGTCATTTACAATTCCAACTTAAATGAAAACCAACTATATTCCCAATTAGAAAATTACACTAAGGGTAAAGGACTTGATCTAAAAAAAATTAACTCAATTGATTGTAATTCTTTTGCGTTAGATTCTGTTTCAAAATATTCAATATACTCAACTAAAGAAAACGGCTGCGTTGAAATTGTTTTTTTGGAAATAACAGATAAGACGACCAAAATTATGGCCTCAATAATTTACTGAATACAACCAATTTCTCACTCCACAATCCGCAGTTTAGCAAAACTGAGCAGCAATGTTTTTTCTCCTTCTGAATCAAAATGAATAACAGCTTTGGCTGTTGGACCAAGATTATCGATTTTTTTAACTTCGCCATACCCAAACTTCTGGTGTTCTACTTTGTCACCGGGCTTAAGATTTTTGGTGTCTGAAGGTACAAAATCTACCGTTGGAACGTGTACAGGAGCAGGTTTGGCTTGAGAAACAGGCTTAAGATTGGCTATCGCCTGCGATCTGGTTGGCGGAACTGTTACAACTGGCCTTTCTTCTCTTCCGAATGATTCAAAATCAAAGCCTTTTGGTGTGTAGCTAGACCCACGGTCGTCAAATTTCAGGTAGGCAGGATCAATTTCGTCTATAAATCGACTTTTTTCGCAAAAATTAAGCTTACCCCAGTTGTACCTTTGCTCGGCATAACTCAATGTTAGTTTTTTCTCGGCTCTGGTAATGGCCACATAAAACAATCTGCGTTCTTCTTCCAAATCTTCACGGCTGCGGAGCATCATCTGCGACGGAAAAAGATTTTCTTCCAAACCCACCACAAAAACATGCTTAAACTCCAAGCCTTTGGCTCCGTGAATGGTCATCATGGTTACTTTGTCTGGGTCGCCGTCTTCTTCTTGGTCAGCATTGGTCAGCAAAGAAACCGTCTGTAAGAACGAACCAAGTGTTTTATCTTCGTTTTCAGGATTATCTACGAACTGCTTGATGGAGTTGAGTAATTCCTGCACGTTCTCGTGTCTGGCAACCCCCTCAACGGTTTTGTCAATGTATAATTCATGCAGAATACCCGTAGTTTTGGCAATATTCATGGCAATGGTGTGGGCGTCTTTGCCCTCTTCCTCCATGATAATATAACTCTTTATAAGATTGGTGAAAGTCTCAATGGAGTTCATTGCACGACCTTCAAGGTACTGCTTTATATTGCAAATAATCTCCCAAACAGACTTTTGATTTTCAGAGGCCGTAACTACAATCTTAGCCACTGTGGAATCACCTATTCCTCTTTTGGGAAGGTTAATAATACGTTTAAACGCCTCCTCATCTTGCTGATTGACGGTATATCTCAAATATCCAAGAAGATCTTTTATTTCTTTTCGTTGATAGAAAGACAGACCGCCAATAATTCGATATTTGATATTTAATCTTCGTAAAGATTCTTCAAAAGCCCTAGACTGGGCATTTGTTCTATACAAAATCGCAAAGTCCTGATTGCGAAGGCCCTGATGTTTTGACTCAAAAATAGTATTGGCAATAATTTTTCCTTCCTCGTTGTCTGAGTGAGCTTTTATAACCTCTATCCTGTCGCCGTCTTCGTTGTCAGAAAAAGTTTTTTTCTCAAGTTGGGCTTTATTCTTGGCTATTAAAGAATTAGCGGCATTAACAATATTTTTTGTAGAACGATAATTTTGCTCCAACTTAACTACCTTCAAATCAGGATAATCTTTCTTGAAATTGAGGATATTCTGAATATTGGCACCACGGAAGGCATAGATACTTTGGGCATCGTCACCCACCACACAAATGTTTTGATGAACTGCAGAAAGTTTACGTGTAATCAAATACTGACTTATGTTGGTATCTTGAAACTCATCAACCATTACGTGTTTGAACTTATGTTGGTATTTATTCAAAACATCCAGGTGATCTCTGAAAAGAACGTTGGTATTAAACAACAAATCGTCAAAATCCATTGCATTGGCCGAGAAACAACGATGTGCATAAGTTTTGTAAATTCGTCCTATTTCAGGCATTTGGGCAGAGATATCTTCTGCTTGAAAAACAGGATTTTCATTATACATCTGCCATGAAATCAGATTGTTTTTAGCCCCTGAAATTCTATTCAATATAAAATTAGGCTTATAGGTTTTATCGTCAAGATTAAATTCCTTAACAATGGTTTTTAAAAGAGACTTACTATCGTCGGTATCGTAAATAGTAAAATTGGAAGTATAACCCAACCTAAAACCTTCAAAACGTAAAATTTTAGCAAATACAGAGTGAAAAGTACCCATCCAAAGATTCTTGGCTTCCGAACCGATGATTTTTTCAATCCGATGACGCATTTCCTCGGCTGCCTTGTTGGTAAATGTTAGAGACAATATATTGAATGCATCTACTCCACTGCCCATCAAATGAGCAATGCGATAGGTTAAAACACGGGTTTTACCTGATCCTGCACCCGCTATTATCATCAAAGGGCCATTTTCGTGTGTCACAGCCTGATGCTGCGGTTCGTTCAATTCTGCTAAAAAATCTATCACCTAGTTCTTGTTGTTTGCACAAAGATAATCAAGGATAAGGAAGGGAGGAATTTTTTATAAGTATGAAAATGCAAGAATTTACATTAAATGGATTTTGAGCATTTGTTGCAAATTTTTGAGGGAGCAATAGCAAAGTTAAATCCATTAAAACTATGATAAAACGGAAATAAAAGTTCAATTCTTCACACTTAAAAGACCCATTACCCCAAAACTGTCGAAGAATATAAAAAACATAATGGCTAATCTTTTGTTACACACTAAACAAAAGGTTTCTACAAAAAGTACAATTTGCAATTTTAAGAATTATTAGCGAGATTTGTATCAAAAGGAATACCTTAAAAACCTATATTAATGCAAAAAATCAAGTTTGTCAACAAAGACCAAGCTACCTTTTTTACTTCTCTCAGAACTAGGGTAGATGACTATTTTCAGCAAAACAACCTTCCAAAGTCGGGCGGAAACAGTCTTGTTATCAAGGCAACATTTATGCTTTCTTTGTACTTTATTCCTTACTTTTTTGTTCTTTTGGGTGGTTACTCAACCCTCACGAATGTTGGTCTATTGATATTGATGGGCATCGGAATAGCGGGTACAGGCATGAGTGTTATGCACGACGCCATTCACGGAACCTTCTCTGAAAAAAAATGGGTAAATAAGCTTTTCGGCGGAAGTATATATTTTCTTGGAGGCAATGCCTACAACTGGGAAATGCAACACAACACGCTTCACCATACGTATACCAATATTCTCGACATAGACGAAGACATTACGGGCAAATTCATGCTTAGATTAAACATTGCCGCCAAAAGGAAGTTCTTCCATCGCTTTCAGCACATATATGCATTCTTTCTTTATAGCTTAATGACAGTTTCGTTTTTATGGAAAGATTTTAAAGAAATCGGCCTATTTAATGAACTTGCAAAAGACGGAATTATGAAGCCATTTTCTAGAAAAGAACTTGCTATTTTAATAGTTACTAAGTTGCTTTACGTTATATTTATTTTGGTAATACCTATGATTTTAATGGACATAAGTTTTGGTCAGTGGGTAGTTGGATTCTTCATAATGCATTGTGTTTCTGGTCTTATTTTGAGCACCATTTTTCAGTTAGCTCACGTGGTGGAAGGTGCTATTCAGCCAATTCCTGATAAAAACGGTTGTGTAGAAAACGCTTGGGCAGTACATCAACTAAAAACAACTTCCAACTTTTTCGGAAAAAACAGACTGTTTTCTTGGTATATTGGTGGCTTAGATTTCCAAATAGAACATCACCTGTTTCCGAAAATATCACACATCTATTATAGAGATCTTTCTAAAATCGTAGCCGAAACCGCCAAAGAGTTCGGTCTTTACTACAATTCGAAAGGTGGTTTTTTTGCAGCATTGGGCTCTCACGTTAACATGTTGAGGCAATTGGGTGTATCATAATTAAAAAGAAAAAGAAATGAAATTTTTGACCATCGGAATTGTAACATTGGCATCAATGGCTTTTTTTAGCAGAAATTTGATCAAGAATATTATCAGTAAAAAACAAACCATCTTATTATCAACTAATGTGAATAACTATAAAGGTTCATTTTATGACTTTACGGTAAACGACCTAAGTGGTAAACCAACAAGCTTGAAGGATTTCCAAGGCAAAACTGTGATTTTAATTAATGTTGCCTCGAAGTGTGGTTTTACACCACAATATGCCGACTGGCAAAAATTCCATGAAGAACACGGCGATAAAGTGGCTGTTCTTGGCTTCCCTGCAAACGATTTCATGTCGCAAGAACCAGGTTCTAGCGAAGAAATTGCCGAATTTTGTCAGAAAAATTATGGTGTTACTTTCAAAATGTTTGAGAAAGTAACTGTTACGGGCAAAGACAAGGCTCCGTTGTATGATTGGCTAAGTAAAAAAGAACTCAATGGCTGGAATAACCAAGAGCCAACCTGGAATTTCTGTAAATATTTGATTAACAAAGAAGGAAAACTCACCCATTTTTTTGAATCAAAAATAACGCCTAATAATCCTGAGTTTTTAAAAGCTGTGGGTATATAAAAATGGAGCCTTCATTGAAAGATTGGGTCTCCGCTGCCCGTTTGCGTACACTACCATTGGCCCTCTCGAGTATTGTCATGGGAGGTTTTTTGGCGGCTAAAGAAAACAGCTTCAACGAAACAGTTTTCACCTTCGCCTGTTTGACAACTATTCTATTGCAAGTATTATCAAATTTTGCAAACGACTACGGGGATACACAAAATGGTGCGGATCAAGCAGGACGAATTGGGCCAGAAAGAGCAGTACAAACTGGAAAAATAAGTCCTAAACAAATGTTTAAAGGAATAATTACCGTAGGCATAGCCTCTCTGCTTTCGGGCCTTACACTTATTTATTTGGCATTTGGAGGTTTTGAATCTACTTTTTTCTGGATTTTTTTAGGAATTGGACTTCTAAGTATTTTAGCGGCTTATACCTACACTGCTGGCAGTAAACCATACGGCTATGTTGGACTTGGTGATGTTTCTGTTTTTGTTTTTTTTGGGATAGTGGGTGTGGTAGGCAGCTATTTTCTTCAGACTGAATCATTAAATAGTGTGGTTTTTTGGCCAGGAATCATGTGTGGAGCCTTGGCTACGGGAGTTTTAAATATCAACAACATCAGAGATATTAATTCTGACAAAATAGCTGGCAAAATAACCATTCCGGTACGCCTAGGCAGAGAAAAATCCATTGGTTACCATTGGTTTATTCTATTAATATCTGTAATTAGTACTCTAGCTTTTGTGGCAAGTGTTCAAAACACGAAACCTCTTTATATTATTTCATTTCTTCTTATTATGTTAAATGGTTACCAGGTGTATAAAGCCGAAAACCCGGACCCTTACCTTAAAACACTTGCACTCACCTCCTTAACTCATGTTATATTGGTAGGTTTTAGTATTATCTGACATCAGTTAAATTTAAATATTAAAATTTGGCAGGGAAATAAAATCAATTTCTTTTTTAATTACCTTTGAGAAATTTAACCAAAAGACCATGAATAAACATATTATTTACTTCGTATTTCTATTATTACTATCAAATTTTTCTTTTTCTCAGCAAACGGCTGCTGAGTATTTTGAAGCAGGCGTAAATAAGAGCAAAGCTGGAGATTTTATAGGTGCTTTGACTTCTTTCAGTACTGCAATAGCTATGAACCCGGACAATCACCAGAGTTATTTTAATCGTGGACTTGCCAAACAAGCTCTGAAAGACAACCGAGGAGCCATTTTAGACTTTGACAAAGCCATAGATTTAAGTCCTCGTGACGGGATGTCCTATCTTTACAGAGGCCTTAGTAAAAGCTTTCAAGACGATAATCGTGCTGCTTTGCAAGATTTCAACAGAGCGATTGAAATTGCACCTGATGACGCCTATTCTTACCTTCAAAGGGGTACAATTAGAGCCAAACTCAACGAACTCACAAGAGCGATTCAAGACTTCACCAAAGTAATAGAGCTGAACCCAGGCGATAAAGAAAAGTATCAGGCGTATTATTCACGAGGTTTGTGTAAGTCTAAACTAGACGACTACAATGGAAGTATTGCTGACTACACGAAGTCCATTGACATTAATCCAAAAAGGGCACAGACTTTTGTGGAAAGAGGTAAAAACCGTATAAAAGTGAATGCATTTTCTGATGCAATTACAGATTTTGACGAAGCTTTAAAATTGGATATTCAAGACGCCCAGTCGTTTTTCTTTAGAGGTTTCTCGAAAGGCAAGCTAGAGGATTATAACGGTGCCAAACTTGATTTTGATAAATGTTTGCAAATTGACCCAAATAACCAACCTGCGTATTACGCTAGAGGGTTTGCGTATTCAAAGTTGAACAATCAGAAGGCTGCCTTAGCCGATTATAACAAGGCTTTGTTTGAAAAATCAGAGACCAAAGGCAACAAAGATGTTTATGCTGGAACTTTAACAAAATCAACTCTTGACAATTTGAGAGGAGCCGTAAACGAGAAAACCAAAATAGTTGACTTTACAGAAGATAAATCTGAAGTGTACTATGCAAAGGGCTTGTCTAACTACAAGGCTTCAAACCTTAAAGACGCTCTCATAGATTTGAATAAATCTATAGAACTGAATCCAACTTATGCAGAAGCCCATTTTGCAAGAGGTTTGGTGAGGTCAACTATGGGAACTCAATCAGAGGCGATGATGGATTGCGGAAATGCCATTAAAATAAACTCAAAATATGCAGAAGCATACTATGTAAGAGGTTTGATAAAAAATGCTTTGGGAGACAACAATGGAGGGTGTTTCGACCTGAGCAAATCTGGGGAATTGGGTTATGCAGCTGCTTACAATGTAATTAAAGATTATTGTAATTAATTGAATAAAATGAAATGCATAAAAAAAGTGGCTTTCGCCACTTTTTTTTGCTCAACTCTCAAATCTCATGTGTTTTACAGACTCCCCAGAATTGGCCAGTTCGTCGAGAGATTCTATACCAATCTGTAAGTGTTTCTCTACAAAATTTGAAGTAACCTTCTTATCGCTTTCCTCCGTTTTTACACCATCGGGCTGCATTGGGTTGTCAGAAACCAAAAGTAACGCCCCATGTGGAATAGAATTAACGAACCCTACAATAAATATAGTGGCCGTTTCCATGTCAATTCCCAAAGCTCTAATCTCTTTCAAATAATCTTTGAATTTTTCATCATGTTCCCAAACTCTACGATTGGTTGTATATACCGTTCCTGTCCAATAATCCATTTCATGCTTTATAATCATTTCAGAAACAGCCCTTTGCAGTCTAAAAGATGGCAGAGCTGGAATTTCCGGTCGAGCGTAATCGTCACTAGTTCCCTCTCCCCTGATAGCTGCTATCGGCAAAATAAAATCACCTAAGGCACTTACTTTTTTCAATCCACCACATTTTCCGAGGAAAAGAACAGCCTTAGGATTGATGGCCGTAAGAAGGTCCATAACCGTTGCGGCCATGGCACTGCCCATTCCAAAATTTATAATGGTAATATTACCTGCTGAGGCTGTTTGCATGGCACTGTTTGTTCCTTTCACTTCAACACCATATTTTTCTGCAAACATTTTAACGTAATTTGAAAAATTAGTAAGTAAAATATAAGGTTTGAATTCTTCAAGCGGAGTTCCAGTATATCGTGGTAACCAATTCTTAACTATATCTTCTTTAGTTTGCATATGTCGTTAGTTTGTTTAAAATTTGAAGTAAAAAACCGTTTTTGTCAGAAAAAGATTCCTTGTGCAATATGAATATTATTAATGAAAATCGCAAAATAAAAGAAGTGGATGGCAAATCTTACATTTTTGACATTATCCGAAAAAAATACATACTACTGACACCAGAAGAAATTGTACGACAAAATTTTTTGGACTACTTAATTCAAGAAAAAAAATACTCTAAAAATCTAATCAAGTTGGAATCTGCTATAAAATATAACGCTTTAGACAAAAGATCCGATATTTTGGTTTATGATTCCGATGGACTACCTTTTTTGCTTGTTGAATGTAAGGCGGCAAGTGTTTCACTTTCACAAAGAACTATAGAACAAGCGAGTAGATATAACCTAACGGTCCAGGCGAGATATTTGTGTATCACAAACGGTCAGAAAACTTTTTGTTTTGAGCTGAATAGCAATTCCAAAAGCTATCATCAACTTAAGGCCATTCCGGAAGTTGAATAAATACTTAAAGTTCATTTAGCCAGTGCAAAAACTCCAATTTTCTTCTTCTAGAGACTGGAATTTCGATGTCTAGATCCATTACCACTGTGCCTCCTTCTCCTTTTACGTATTTTTTAATGAAAGTTTTATTTACTAAAAACGAATGGTGAATTCTAAAAAAGCCGTAAGATATTAATAATTCTTCGAAATCTTTGATACTCTTAGTTACTACTTTTTTGATACCGTCTTTCAAAAAAACATATGTGTAATCTTCGTCTGCCTCACAGTAAACAATTTGGTCAATTTGTACAAGATCAAGGCCATTCAAAACCGGCAAAGGTATTTTGTTTGATGTATTTTTGGGTACTTTAAGACTTTCCAAAAAAATCTTAAAATTATTGCTGCCGTTTTTAGATTCTATGTTCTTTATGGCTTTGGCTATGGCAACTTTAACTTCCTGAATATTAATTGGTTTTAATAAATAATCTAAGGCACTAAACTTGATAGCAGTAATGGCGTATTGGTCAAAACCTGTGGTAAAAATTACCTGAAAGTTGACAGTCTCAAATTTTTCTAGTAAATCAAAGCCTGAACCAAAAGGCATTTCAATATCCAAAAAAACGACATCCGGTTTTTTACTCAAAATTAATGGGTAAGCGTCTTCAATATTGTTGGCAATGCCTAGAATTTCGAGTTGATTTTCACAATAGGTAAGAATGATTTTTGAAAGTGTTTCTATACTTCTATTTTCGTCATCAATAATCAAACAACTATACATTATATTTATATTTTGGGGAAGTAAATTTCTACTAAAGTACCGATATTTTCAGAGTTTTCTAACAAATCAGAAATTTTATATTCTATATTATCTTGATTCAGTTTGTTATAATTCTCAATCCTTTGTGCGGTTATTTGAAGCCCTTGAGATTTATAACCTTTGCTCGAAAGCGACTTTATTTTCTCTGCTGCTATTCTACCAACACCATTATCTTGTATTTTCACAAGGATATAACGGCCATCGTCGATAAAAGAAACATGTAACAAACCTTTACTATTCCTGTATCTTAAACCATGATTAATAGCATTTTCTATAAATGGTTGAAGAAGCATGGTAGGGATTTCACTATATTTACTAAGCTTGTTATCCAAATCAAAAACATAGTCAAACTTATTTTCAAATCGAAGCTTTTCTAACTCCACATAAAGTTTCAGGTTAGTAATTTCTTCATCCAAAGAAATGTATTTACTTCTAGAGGAATCCAAAAACTGTCGAATAAGTGCCGCAAATTTGGTCAAATAAGTATTAGCCATTTGCTCTTCTTTATTCATGATATAGCTTTGGATAGAGTTTAGAGCATTGAATACAAAATGCGGGTTCATTTGCATCTGCAATGCCCTAAGTTCAAGTTCGGAGTATGCGTTTTGAGTAATTTCTGTTTCCTGCTTGGCTAGCACCGCCTCACTTTCCGCCTCTTTTATTTTGGTAATATCATTTAGTGTTCCAATAAGCATTGAACTATCAGCAAAAAGCCCATCTACCACTTTGTTCGCACTTGCTATCCATTTGACCTTATCCTTTAATTTGATTCGAAAGACACCTTTCGAATACCCGGTTTTACTGAGTTCTCTCATTAATCTCTTCACAATCACCTCGTCCTCCGGAAGGGTTTTTTTTAGAACTACCAAGTTATCTTTTTTCCATTCTTCACTTGAAATCCCATAAATATTTTTGATGGACTCACTAACAAAAAGTGGCCGAAGAGAGGGATAATCAAGAGCCCAAACTATTTCATCTAGGGAATTTAGGATGTTACTTAATTTTTGCTCGCTGTCTTTGAGGGCAAGCTCCATGTTTTTTCTACTGTCTATATTTCTAACTACCAATACTAATGTCAACGGAAAGCCATCTTGGTTTGAAACTGTATTTACACATATTTCTACCCAAAAATAGTGCCCTAACTTGTGCCTGATTCTCAACTGAAAAATAACCGACTGACCGTTTAAATTTGAAATTTTCTCAATTACATCGAAGTAATTTTCCATATCGTCACGATGAATCACTTGTGTGATTTCTTCAGGACTAAGGTCTTTTATTTCATCCCATTTGTATCCAAAAATAATTTCGCATTGGTTTGAGTAATACTCGATTTCTAAATCATTAAAAATTAGAAAGCCATCAGAGGTATTTTCAGTAATAAATCGCAGGCGACTCTCATTTTCTTGTAGTTGAAGCTGACTTCGCTTTCTCTCGGTTATATCACTGATGATTTCAACTATTTGATTTGGTTTTCCATTGCTGTCATACATTATTGTAGAAGACATTTCAACCCAAATCCATTTGCCTTTAAAGGTTTTTAATTTAAACTCAATTGGACGATTAGATGCATTAAAATTGGTGTTCTCAAGAACGTATTCACGCTGCTCTAAACCAAACAAATCCGAAGGCCTTTTTCCTTTCAAAGTGTCCCAATCAACTTCCAACAGAGATAAATAGGCATTGTTTGCCCATATAGCCTGAGCATTAGCATCAGCAATCAAGACGGCATTATTTATTTTCTGAACAACCACAGAGAGACTCCTGATTTCGTTGTCAATGGTTACTTTTTGGGTAACGTCCCTTGCTATTCCACTTATTTGTATCAATTCTCCTTGTTCATCATAAATAGGCGAAATTTTCTCGTTAATAATTCTTTTTTGACCCGAAGGAGTCTTAATCTTATAGTTTAAGTCTTTTAATACTCCTTGTTTAAACCCATTTTTCCGTTCTTTTATCTTGTCAGAGTCCTCTTCTATTATAAGTTTTTCGATAAACTGATAATCGAGATAACCCTCAGCCTCATGAATACCAAAAACCTCATAACATGCCCTACTAATTAGTAAAAACTTAGATTGTTGTAGGTCAAACAACCAGAAAACTTCCTCCAGAGCATCGCTAATTTGTTTAAAGCTATTTTGGCTATCTTCCTTCTGTCTTTCGTTTTCGAGTTTTTCTACTGCCAAGCCTATACTTTCACCAATAGAAACTAGCAAGTCAATATAATTCACGCTCCAAATCCTCTCATCCCCAAAATCGTCAAAGCCAATAAAACCGAGCAAAACACCTTTTGATATTACAGGAATAACCAACTGACTTTTAATACCTTGCTCATAAAGTCTTTGATAATATTCTGTGTCATTTATGTCAGAAATCACAAGTTGAAACGGTCTACCTTCTTTCAGTTCAAAGTAGTACTTACCCAATTTTGAATAGTCCAAAGACTGATGAGCCTCGTTCTTCATTTCAGATTTCGCCCCTATATTTACCCATTCTTTATCCAGCTTAAAATACCCGCCTTCAAAAATATTTGCGAAATAACAAACACGACTGGAGTTGGAGGCAACACCTATCTTTTCCAAAATACCATCGAGTAACATTTCCAGATTTGTGGTTTGATGTAATTGCTGAATTATCTGTGCGGTCACTCTCAGAATTTCAATCTTTTCTAGAAGCCTTCTCTCAACATCCTTACGTATGTCTTGCTCACATAGGGCGAGTTTTATATTTCCAATATGTCGTGCAAAAGTTAAGTCCGAAGCATCCCATTCTCTAATTGATATGTTTTCGCACCAAATGATTCCTTTAAATTTTTCGCCCAAAGAAAAGAAAATATCCATAGCTGACTTGATGTCATACTCCTTATAATAAGAACTCAGAGCTTCAAATAGCATGGCATTAGTACCCAAATCAGTTGATACCAACTCATGATTTTCTTCCAAAATATCTAAATATGGTTGCCACATTGGCAAAGCCAATGGTTCCGCAATTGTATGTTTATTTTGAGATTTTGAATACTTATCTAGGCAAACAATTTCATTGTCTTTTACTTCCCAGATACTGGCAAATTCAATTCCAAGACCTTCGGCTAATGCCTCCGTTAGAAATTTACAATTTTCTGAGAAAGAATTTCGTTTAGAAATAGAGTTATTAGAAAGCTCAAACAGTATTTTACTTTGTTTAACTACTTTATTTTTTTGTTCCACCTCTTCATTTTCTCGTTTACTACACTCTGTTATGTCTGTAGCAAGTATTAGAACGCATCTTTTTTCTTGCCCCGGAACATTAATTGGTATTTTGATTTTATGAAAATATCCTAAACCGCCAGTTTGCCCAATACCAATTTCTTTGGATATAACAATTGATTGACCGGTTTCTATGACTTGTCTGTCATCTGCACGATATTTTTCTATTAAGCTCGGAAAGGTCTTATAATCGGTATCAGTGATACTAATCATTTCTGCAGGTTCCATTCCAAACATTTCGGAGGCTTTCTTATTGGAAAATATAAACTCTCCGTTATAATTTTTCACTGCCAAGATACCTGGAAAATTATCCACTAAACCCATGCTCATGATAGCCTCAAAATTAACATTACCTTGTGCAAATCTCCATTCGGAGACAACTCTGGCAATGACTATTGTCTTAAGAATTTCCTTATTTTCATTATAATAGTAGTTTACAATGTCTTCTCTGTAGATTACTCTAGAAGGATTGGATAAAAGTCTAAAATTAATCCGCACACTACTTACTTTTCTCTCTTTTGCTCTCTTGAGCGTTTCAAGTAAATTCTCAAGGTCATCAGGGTGAACGTATTTGAACAAATCTTGATCGCTCAAGTTTTCATTATCAAAAAAACCTGGCTCATAACCCTCCTTAATTTTGTCAGAAACATAAAGAAGTTTTCCTTTTTCAAAAATGCAAATCCCATCAGTTATAATGTCGCCCGCCACGTTGAACTGCTCCTGCAACAAAATCTCAGATAACTGACAATCGAGCTGTTGGAGATTACCAATAATTATTGAATTCCTTAATCTATTTTGAGAGTAACCCATAGTTACTCTTATTGTCTTTAGTTTTCCGTCATTACTAAGTATTTGAAAAACATTTTCGAATTCCTTCTTGGTTGATATCACCCCATTAAAGGACCTAGCTAGACCTTTAATATCCTGTGGAAAAGAATAAGTTTTAAAAATGTTTCTAATTTCAGAGACTCAACTTCCTCAAAGCCAAAAATATTTGCTACGATGCTGTTGATTTGAAGTTTTCCATCATTGATTCTGTATTGCCAAATTCCAATTCTAGAAAGCTGGAGAAAAAACTTCAAATGCGATGAATGAGCAGAAATATCATCTTCTAGCATCCCAATAGAACAATCTAAACTAAGTTTTTTTAAATCAATGCTTGTACTATTTTTTCCAAATACGTCCAAAAATGGCAATAATTTTCTGTAATATTTCCCTAATAGAAAGGAAAGTATTGCGGTAATAAGAAATAGTAAGGTAGAGACTGCGTCCATTTTCTCTTTCGTAAAATCTTTTAATTAAAGAAAAACAAATGTCCTTATCAACTAAGCGGAAATCTCACCTCTACCACTGTACCCGTGTCTTCATGGCCTTCGTGAGGTCCGGTGACTAAGTCGGAAATTGAAAAACCGATATTCGATTCGTTAATCTTATTGTAGGTTACCAATCTCTCGGCTGTTATTTTAAGGCCCTGAGATTTGTATCCTTTTCGTGTTTTAGACTGTATCTCTTTAGCTACTTTTCGTCCAACCCCATTATCTTCCATTCTGCATATTAAATGATCTTTAGAATAATAAAAATGTATTTTCAAAACACCTTTCATCCGTTTGTATCTTAGCCCGTGATTGATGGCATTCTCAACGAACGGCTGGAGAATCATAGTAGGTATTTCTATATATTTGTTGACGTCCTGATCGACTTCAATTGTAAAATCAAATTTATCCTCAAACCTCAAGCTTTCCATCTCTATATAAATATTGAGCAACTTTATTTCCTCTTGTAGGGATGTATATTTGCTTCGTGAGGAATCCAAAAACATTCTTATGAGATTAGCAAACTTTGACAAATAGCTGTTGGCCGTGATGGCATCATGAGTCATCACAAAAGATTGAATAGAATTAAGAGCATTAAAAATAAAATGCGGGTTCATTTGAAGCTGAAGTGTGCGTAATTCCAATTCTACAATTTTTTTGGCATGACGCTGTTCCTCATCTGCCCAAAACTTTAAGAAACGTTCTCTTCCATAAAACAAACCAAAAAGAGAAATAAAAGTAGCTCCCCAGAACCACCACGTTCTCCACCAAGGCCGCTCCACTTTTAAGTGAAAAACAACCGAGGGGGCTACTTGACCACTCTTGGTTTTATAACTAACCGCAATGTCGTATTCTCCAGATGTAATATCCGAAATCTTGAATTGATTCCCTTGAAAAGCTACCCACGTGGTGGCGTTTTGGGCAAAAAAGGTTTTCTTATCTAGTTTATAATAAAATGATTGAATGTTTTTCCTGTCAAGTGTAGTTTTGAAATGCACCTCTACCACGTTGTCGTAGTAATTTACCAAATATCTCGTTTTGAAAGCATTGTCTTTACCCGCAATTTCAACGTTTTCTATCAAAATTTTAGGCAAAGAAACAGCAAACGACTCTTTTAAGAAAGCAGTCGGAATAAAAATCAAAAAAAATAATGACAGCTTTAATCCAACTGCTAAATTGTTATTTTTCAATCTAAATTTAATTCTTGACCAATTTTTGCCACTTTGAGTTTGAGTTTTTCTAAAGTTTCATTAAACTCACTTTTGTTTTTGAGTTTATCTTTAACACCAATATAAAATTTAATCTTAGGTTCGGTTCCTGATGGCCTGCAAGTAAACTTGGTGCCGTCCTCAGTAAAAAACTGGAGCACATTCGAAGACTCCATGCCCATTTTACCAGATTCTATCAGGAAGGACTCACCAGTTAAAAGATTTTTACGAGTTAACTCTCCTAGATCGTCCATTCTAATAACCTTAGAACCCGCCAATGTTTTTGGTGGGTTATTCCTAAAATCGGTCATCATTTGCTGAATTTCCTCAGCACCTGTTTTTCCTTTTTTAGTAACTGAAATAAGACCTTCATAATAGAAACCAAAGGTTTTGTACATATCAGCCAAGAAATCAAATAGACTAATACCCTTATCTTTAGCGTAGGCTGTAAGTTCGGCTATCATTGCACAGCTCGCTATAGCGTCTTTGTCACGGACTTTGTCGCCAATAAGATAACCATAACTCTCTTCACCACCCGCTATAAAGGTCTGATGACCTTCCAACTCCCTGATAACCTGTGCTATGTACTTAAAACCAGTGAGCGTATTATAGCATTTCACTCCAGCTTTTTCAGCCATGGCATCTATCAAATCCGTAGTTACGATTGTCTTACAAACAAATTCATTTCCTGTTATTTTTCCAGCGGCCTTCCAAACTTTTAACAGATAAAATATAATCAAACTTGCAGCCTGATTACCATTTAACAACTGCCATTCACCTTCAGGATTTTTAACACCCATACCTACCCTATCGGCGTCAGGGTCTGTGGCAATAACCAAGTCAGCATCTATCTCTCGTGCCTTTTTGAGTGCCAAACTCATGGCTTCTTTTTCTTCTGGATTAGGATAAACCACCGTAGGAAAGTTACCATCTGGTGTGGCTTGTTCTTTCACAATAGTCACGTTATCAAAGCCTAACTGTGCCAAAGCTGGTGGTACCATGGTAATCCCGGTACCATGTATTGAACTGAATACAATTTTCAAATCCTTTTGCTTTTTAATTATTCTAGGCGACACAGCAATACTTTTTACGGCCTTAAGGTATTTTTTATCTAATACCTCACCTACCATCTTTATTCTCTTCTTTACGCCCTTAAATTTTATGTCTTTCACGTTCGTGATGGCGTTTACCTCAGCCACTATGTTTTTATCATGCGGGGCTACCACTTGTGAGCCATCAACCCAGTAAACTTTATAACCGTTGTACTCTCTTGGATTGTGCGATGCGGTTATCACTATACCGGACTGGCAACCTAACTCTCTGACAGTAAAGGACAATTGCGGTGTTGGACGTAATTCTTTATATAGATACACCGTTATTCCATTGGCTGAAAGTATATCTGCGGCTATTTTACCAAACTCTGGTGAAAAATTCCTGCTGTCGTAGGCAATGGCCACTTTAATTTCCTGTCCTTCAAAACATTTGTTTAGATAATTAGCTAAGCCTTGTGTAGCAGCCCCAACTGTATATTTATTCATTCGGTTAGACCCTACACCAAGCTCTCCACGCATTCCACCAGTACCAAATTCTAGATTTTTGTAGAAAGAATCCGTCAACTGAGTTCTATTTTCAGCTTCTATTAACTCTTGAATATTATCTTTTACGTCTTGGTCATAACGTCCTTTTAACCAGGTTTTAATATTTTTTTCGGCTGTAGCGTCTAATTTCAGTTTTTTCAACATATTGTTATAATTTAAGGAAGAGACAAGTAAATAAATATTAGGAAATTAATCAAACTATTTGGTCCAAATTCTGCTTAATTGTGTTAAAAATGGTGTCGGTAGGCAAATCGTTGGCATCTGTTCCGAAAGGATCCTCTATTTCTTCTGCCAGTAATTCTATACCAGCAAAAACATAAAATATCAGTGCTACTATCGGACAAGCCCAATAGCCAAATTCTCTCACGAACCCTATCGGCATAGTAAATATATAAAGGAAAATCACCTTTTTTAAAAACAAACTATAAGAAAAAGGTATTGGTGTTTTCTTGATACGTTCGCAACCACCCAAAATATCCATAAATGACTTTAAGTCGTCGTTCAGATAGACCATCTTTGTGTATTTATCCGCCTGATTATGTAGTAATATGGATACTTTATGATGAATGACATTCATAATGGCCAATGGAATATGATCTTGTTCTTGAGGCAACAAATCAATTGTTTTTTGATGTAAACACTTCACCATCACGCCATCTCGCAAATGTTCTTTGGTGGCATAGACAAAGTCTACAAGTAAGATTCTAATTTCATCTTTAATAACACTGTCGCCATCTATTTCAATAATTTTCAACATCAAACTACGGGTATTATTTACCATTGCTCCCCAAAGCTTTCGTCCTTCCCACCACCTATCATAGGCGGAGTTTGTCCTGAAAACCAATAACATAGACAACACAAAACCAACCAAAGAGTGAATAACCGTGGTGTTTTTAAAAGTTGCATTAAAGTAATCATTTTCTAAAAAAGCAACCAAAGCAGTAAACAAAGCCACTCCAAGAATACCAGGAAGCAATTGCCTGAAAGTATCACTTTTATGAAAATCAAATATAAGTTTCCACCAATCCTTGGGATTGTAACTAACCATTTAAAAGAAGATTCTAGTTTAAATTATCTAACAAATATACCAAAGCAGCCATGGATGCGGCACCTAATTCTAATTCACGCTTATTTACGGTCTCAAAAGTATCGTTACTGGCATGGTGGTAATCAAAATACCGTTGAGAATCAGGCTTGAATCCTATAATGACGGTTCCTGTCTTGGCTAATGGACCTATATCGGCACCACCGCTACCTCTGCCTATTTCGTGTAATCCATAAGGTGAAAGCAAGGGTTTGAAATCCGTCAAAATACTCACTTGTTGATCATTACCAACAATTCCAAATCCCCTTGGTGTAAATCCTCCAGAGTCAGATTCTATGGCATAAATATGTTTTTCTTTTTTCTTTTCAGCCACATCTGCGTAGGTCGTTCCTCCTTTTAAACCATTCTCTTCATTCATGAACATCACTACTCGGATGGTTCTTTTGGGCTTGTAACCAATTGCCTTAAGTGTCCTTAAAGCCTCTATAGATTGCATACAACCAGTGCCGTCGTCGTGTGCACCCTCTGCCAAGTCCCACGAATCTAAATGCCCTCCTATCACTATAATTTCCTCAGGCTTCTCAGAACCAACTATTTCACCAATTACATTGTGAGAAGGAGCGTCTTCTAGTGTCTGACAGTTTTGTTTAAAGTAAAATTTGACTTTAGGATTGGATTTCAAGGCATTACTGAGTTCGTTGGCCGCATTGGTAGAAATGGCAGCAGCAGGAATCATCCTTCCGCCAGCATAACGCATGGAACCTGTGTGCGGAAAATCATCGTTTCGGAGGTTCATTGATCGAACTATAACGCCTAATGCACCATATTGAGCAGCTTGTGATGCTCCTCCCCCACGCTGATCCACTGCTCCACCGTAGGCTTCAAAAGTATTTATTTTGGTGGCATCCATAGGTCTATTGAAAAACACTATTTTGCCTTTTACCATTTCTTCCCCAAGCTCTTTAAGCTCCTTAAAATTCTGCACTTCAATCACCTCTGCAATTAATCCTGAAACAGAAGTTGCTATTGAACCTCCCAATGCCGCAATCGGTACTTTAACTTTTTTACCATCCTTTATAAAATATGCTTCCTCCTTGGCTCCTCTAGTCCAGTGCGGCACCGTAACATCTTGGAGATAGGCCCTATCAAAACCGTAAGATTCCATTACTTTTTTGGTAAATTCTACCGCCTTCTTGGCTCCTATTGAACCGCTTAGTCGTGGTCCAATGGATTTGCACAATACACGTAGATTACTATAAGCTTCACCTTTTGAAAGTGTTTCATCGTAAATCTTTTTGATGAAAATTGAGTCCTGATTTTGAGCAAAAACCGTTACCACAGAGAAGAGAAATAGAAAAATAAATTTAAGCATGGGTATATGATTTCATGAACCTAATTAAAAACACAGCATACAATATTACTGAATAAAAAGTCAAATAATAGGTATTTCTATAAAATTTAAGCAAAAAAAATGCCCTCAAATACAAGAATGAGAGCACTTGAATATTTTCTAAGTACAGCTAAATCAATGTTCGTGAAGATTGTCTCTATCATAACCATTAGCAAAAATACCTGTAATGATAGCTGCTCCAACTATAAAAGTAAGCAGGTCGCCAAAAACACCTAAAACTGCCAAAATCAAAACATAAACTGTAATCATCAACCAAGAAGGTATTTTTTCTATTGCTTGTCCCATATTTTCAATTCTTTATTTCTGCAAAAATAATAGATAATTCTATTTGTCCAAAATAAAAAATCTGGTAATTTTAGAATATGAAAAACAGTAATATTATTCTCAAGAAAATTTACAAAAACCTTTACCGTGAAAATAAACTCAATTTCATAATCATTTCCTTTCAACTATGTGGCATTTCCTGCTTTGCTCAAGAATCCCCTTACTATCAATTACCACAAAACCGTAAACATAATTATGAATTGTTGACCATGCCCCATCTCAATACCTTTACGATAACCTACTTCCTAGCGGCCTCTGTTGGCATTAAAAAATCTTACTTCACAGAATATCTTACCTCACCAACGCCAGTAGAGTCCAATTCCGAAATGGAAGGTTTTTGGGATATTACCATTGGGCAGAACCGAAACGACAATTGGATTTTTGAACTTGGCATAGCGAAATATAACAGTAACCTAAAAACAAATTTTACGGCCTTAGGCAGAAGTTTATTTCCTTTTAGAAACGAAATGAAACAATACTACCTCCCTTTCAGACTAAAGAAAAAAATAATAACATTGGATAAGGTAAGTCGTTCCGCATTTTTAAACTTGGGCATTGGAGTGTCTTATCTGTTTAAAAACCAAAAAAAAACCGCCGAAAAAGACAGAATTCTATTTAACCAAAGACCCATCCCTGAACCACGCGACTACACCACTCTAGATTTTGAAATGAATTCTTCAAAAAATCCATTAGCCTTTGAATTCATAACAGAAATACGAGGCAAGGTCTCTGAAAGGCTAGAAATTACTGCCTTCGGAAAGGCCTTTTTTCGACCAGATAGATATTTAAGCAACCAATTTACGTTTAATTACGTTGACCAAACTTCAGTAACCTTCGGAATATACGAAAAACCTTTGTCTATATTATTTGGTATTCAGGCACGACTCAATTCTCCAAAATATTACGGTTACAAAAGCCGAGTGGATTAAAGAAAAAAAGTAGAAAATTAATTTTGAAAATAAAATAAAAAAAATTAATTTTAATTTCATATTAATACCCCCCTTAATTTTCGAACAATGAGTAAATTTAACGAATGTGTTGAGCTTTACAAAAGCCAGAGCGAAGAGCTTGGTTTAGGACTCGACGAAGCACTTCTAAAAGGTGTTGCAAAAGGCTTAGGTCCATCTATTTACAATGCAGACTCTTCAAAAGTTTCTGGATCTGATAACAAAGAAAAAGAAACAGTAAAAAACAATTTCTTGATTAAAAAACTTGGTTTAGCTGATACCCCAGCCCTTGATGCAGCTATTGACGAAGTTCTAGAAAAAATGGGTTCGAGCAACAGAAACAAGCAAAGAGCAGTAGTTTACGCACTTTTGGTCAAAAAATTCGGCAAAGAAAGCATGTTTATGTAAAAAAAACCTTGTAAATACATGAAAGAGTTTGAGCCTACCTCGAACTCTTTTTTTTTGAGTTTAAGCCAAAAACCTTTTAAAAATTCTCCAAAACAACTAAACCACAAAATATTATTGCATTTTTCGTATAAAAAGAACTACTTTTCTAACAAAACGAAATAAAAACAAACGTCAAATTGTTAAATTTGCAGAAATAATAAACGATCAATATTTGTGACCTCAAACAAGGAAAAGAAAATTTTCATAATCGATTTTGACAGTACTATTACAAAGGTAGAAGGGCTAGATCAATTAGCAGCTATAGCCCTTGCTCAAAGTTCAGATGGTGACAAGATAGTTAAACAAATAAAAGAGCTAACCGATGCTGGCATGAACGGCGAACTTTCGCTATCAGAGTCGCTTTCAAAACGCATGTCATTGCTCAATGCCAATAAAAAGCATGTTGCTACTTTGGTAGAATTTCTCCTTGAAAACGTTTCGGAATCTTTTGAAAGGAATAAGAAATTCCTAAAGGAATACTCCGACCAAATATTGGTGGTTTCAAGCGGTTTTAAAGATTT